>JAFTYV010000012.1 GCA_017461225.1 Candidatus Methanomethylophilaceae archaeon | reverse complement strand
GAATGGAGCCGACTCTGAGATTCGAACTCAGGACCTGCTGATTACAAGTCAGCCGCACTACCGGGCTATGCAAAGTCGGCGTATGATGACCCTGCAACGGACAACGGGTTTATATTGCTTTGTGTCGGGCCGGGGATCCCACGGCGATACACGATAGCTTTATTATAAGTGAAGCAATCGCCGACGGCGTTAATTTACTGTACAGGTGAATTCAAATGGCAGACGCTAAGAAGCTCATCCGCCTTACCTACAAGGCATACCTCGCAGACGCAGACGAGAGACTCTACGACACCACCGACGCCGAGGCGGCGAAGGAGGCCGGAATCTACAACGAGAAGTACAACTACGCCCCCATGCCCTACATCGTCGGATCCAAGACCCTGTTCCCCGACCTCGAGGCGGCCATCGAGTCCGCCGAGATCGGAAAGGAGGTCGAGGTCATCATCCCCTGCGAGAAGGCAGCCGGACCCAAGAACCCCAAGCTCATCGAGCTGTACCCCGTCAAGGACTTCCTCAAGCAGGAGATCAACCCCTACCCCGGACTCCCCGTCTCCTTCGGAAACAGGAACGGAATCGTCATCTCCGTCGGTGCCGGACGTGTCAAGGTCGACTTCAACAACCAGCTCGCCGGACACGACCTCATGTACAGGTTCACCGTCGTCGAGGAGGTCGCGGACCCCGTCGAGAAGGCGAAGGCAATCCTCGAGATCGCATTCGGATCCTCCGACGGATTCGAGTTCGAGGTCTCCGACGACAAGGTCGTCGTCACCGAGGCCGAGATCTGCAAGTTCCACCAGAACTGGGCCGTCGCCAAGTACAAGGTCGTCACCGACCTCAGGGCCGCGTTCGGAGTCGACAGGGTCGACTTCGTCCAGGTCTGGGACGCAGGCAAGAAGGAGTGAGTGGGGGAGACCCCACCACACAAACCCCTTTAACACCATCCGGTGCGGTTTGTTTTCTGAAGAATCATGTCAGATGTCGGTGAAGGATATCCTCCCGACGGGTCCGTTGAGGAGCATCTTCTTGGAGAGCTCCTCGAACTCCGGTCCGTGCCCGCCCTCGAGCACGATCCTGATCTCGGACAGTCCCACGGTGGAGCGGTCCAGGGGCACGTTGCCGCCCGCGTCCGTGAACGCCTGCAGTATGTTCTCGAGGCGCTCCACGACCTTCCTCATGGGCATGGGGAACTGTCCCCCGTCGTCGCTCGTCCTTATCTCCAGCACGTCCGCGGCCAGGGAGGCCGCCAGCATCGGGGTGGCCTCATCGTCTATGGAGCACGCACCGGGCGCGGTCGAGATGCACTTCGCACATCCCACGCACCTCCTCATCCTGCGTCCCCTGACGTAACCCGCGCAACCCTCGTCCGAGGGGAGATCCGTCAGCACGAAACCGTTCGATCCAACCATGCCGTCCGGATGCCCTTGTCGGTATAAAGGGTCCGCTCGTTCACTCGAAGAACGCGAGGATGCTGTTCAGGTCGCTGTTGGACCTGCGGTTGCCGTACCCTCTCGTACTCCCCCTTCCCCTGGGGCGGACGTCCGTCCTCATGTCCCTGAGGTTCTGGGTGGGCGCGGGTATCAACAAGGTCTGCTGGTAGTATGTCATCTCTGCACTCCCTGCACCGGGGTCCTCCCCGGCTGCAGGTTGTACATGGTGACCGGGATATAATAACACTAAATTGTAATGTTTGTTATGCATGTTATTCAACATAGAACGTCTCCACCACGTTCCTCCCCTCGTCGGTGAGCACGTAGTTCCCGAACTCCCCCTTCTCGACCCATCCGGCCTCCTTCCACTTGTCGACGAAGTCCCTCTGGTAGTACACGGCCTCCGCCTGACGGCGGTTGGGGCTGTTCTCGGTCCTCCTGTACCACAGTCCGACACCGTCCCTCTGCAGCTCCGCGACCATCTTGCCGCTGGTGACGGGCAGTCCGCGGGAGTTGCGGTCGTCCAGGATCCTGAGCGCACGGACAAGCCTCTCGTCGGGCACGGGGATGGAGTAGGTCTGCATCGCACGCGGGTCGTAGGTCTCGCGCGTGAGTCCGACGGGTTTGCCGTCGACGAAGTACGTGCGCCTGACGTCCTCCGCCGTCTCGACCGTGTACCTCCTGGATCCGACGGTGAAGGGTATGGTCCCGGGGACCATCATGGAGGCTATCGCCGCGGCGGCCGCGTACTCCGACGTCCCGGAGGATATGTTCACGTAGACATCGCACTCCCCGTCCAGGGACTGTATTATCCCGAGGACGGTCCTGAGCATCGCGGAGAAGTCGCTGACGCTGCACCCGTTGTGCTCCACGAACTCGATCTCGCGGGGGGACGACCCGACGATCTCGCGCACCCTCTCGAAGAACGAGTTGTATATCCTGCCGCTCTCGCTGACTGGGTCCTTCACGTAGTGTATGATGTGGACCTCGTTGGCCTCGTAGAACATTATCGGGTCCGTGACCTTGGTGGTCTCGAACGTCACGCATGCGATCATAACCCTCTTCCTGCGACCTGAGTTCCTCTCCATGTGGGTGTCCCCCGTGAATGACATTACATGAATAACAGTTCAGTGTTAATATAACCTCCCGCGGATGCATACATGCGCGGTCCCAACGCGCGGGTCGGACGTGCATCCCCGGCCCGGATACCCCCGTGCATCCCATGGCACGGGGGCGATCCGAAGTCTGGGATGCAGAAAGATTTTTATATGAGTCCATTAATGCAGATGTTGACGGACGGGTGGCCTAGTCTGGATATGGCAGCAGCCTCCTAAGCTGCAGGCCGGGGGTTCGAATCCCTCCCCGTTCGCCATTTTTACAATTATCATCATCTAATTGTGTTTTCATCATGGTTCCGGTATCGATCGTCGTGTTGCAACCGTCGCTGTCACCGGTTCACCACGGTCTCCGGAACCCCGTCGGATTCAGTCGCGGTCCCTGCCGAACCTGTCGACCAACCAGTAGAGTTCTCCCCTCGGGATGTACGTCGTCCCGCCGAAGGTCATCCTGTCGAGTGTCGCCACGTAGAACGGCCTGATGTCCGCCACCGACCTGACCCTCCCGTTCCCGGCGAGGATCCATGTGAAGCCGTCCGTGACGATGCCCCTGCGGGAGCCGTGGTGCCTCATGAGGTTCAGAAGCTCCGGGGCGTGCTCCCCCACGCGGTCGTTCATGCGCACCACGAGGAGTGTGAACGTCTCGTCGTGGATGTAGTCGTGGTACCCTATGTGCTCGACGACGGGGGCGACCATCACGCGGGTGGTCAGCGAGGTGATCCCCTCCCCCGTGAGCACCTCCCGGTACGCCGGTGTCCTGGAACCCGACACCACCTGCCCGGTGTAGGCTCCGAAGGCGGTCCTGAGTTCGTCAATAGCCCGTTCCACGATCCCGACAAGAGGTTGCGCCCTGTCCATGTCCGGGCGATCCCGGGACCGTATTTGAACGGGAGCGGGGGGTGTCCGAAAGTGTGTGCGGGGCCCGGTGGGACCCCGTCACGGACGGAAACGCCCTCCGTGCTCAGGCACCGTCGGCACGCGTCCCCGTCCCGCGGAGGAGCAGCCCGACCAACAGGGTCGCCACCGCGATCACCGCGATGACCGTGAACGTCACGGACATCCCCTCCATCGTGGACTCCATCACCGTCCCGTCGGATCCGGAGGCCACCAGCTCCATCAGTCCCGTGGAGAGGGCCATGCCGAGCGCCCCCGCGAGTGTCCTGAGCGCGTTGATGAGGGATGTGGCGTCGGCCCTCGACGCCTCGGGGACAGAGTTTATGCCGAAGGCGGTCAACGGCATCATCTGGCATCCCGCCAGTGCCGCGACGGTGTACAGGACCACGGGGACCGCCACCGGGGTGGACGGCCCCACCATGGAGAGTCCCAGGGAGCCCACGGCCAGCGTGACGGCCGAGAACAGGACGACTGGCACCACGCCCCTCCTGTCGTACCATCTCCCGGACAGTGGTGACGTGGCCGCGACGACGAGGGATCCGAACAGCAGGAACACACCCGACATCGCCGCGCTGTAGCCCATCCCCGTCTGGAAGAACAGCGGCATCAGCACGGACATCGACATGACCGTGGCGTAGAAGAGCATCCCCACCAGGACCGCCAGCGTGAACCCCCTGTGGGAGAACACGGACAGGTCGAGGAACGGATTCGCGAGGCGTCTCTGGCGCATCACGAAGAGGGCCGCCCCGATCACGCCGGCGACCACGGGGACCAGGGTGGCGGGAGAGGCCGGACCCAGGGATATGACGTTGCCCACACCCAGGGTCAGTCCACCGAAACCCAGGGCGCAGAGGGAGAACGACAGCACGTCGAATCCCGATCCCGAGGTCTCGAGGATGTCGGGAAGGGTGAACGCGGCGATGACAACGGACGCGCTCATGAACACCAGCGGGATCAGGAAGACCCCCCTCCAGGACACGGCGTCGATGAGGACGCCGGACACCGCCGGCGAGATGATCGGGGCGACCGTGAGGGAAAGCCCGTACCAACCTAGGACGGCTCCGTGTCTCCCCACGGGGTAGACGGACATGAGGACGATCTGCCCCATGGACATCAGCACGCCGTTGGCACAGGCCTGCATGACCCTGCCGAGCATCAGCATGCCGAAGTTCACGGCCAGGATGTCCACGACGAGGCCGGCGAGGTACACGCACACCACGCCGATGTAGAGCGTGCGCGTCCTGAAGCGTCTGACCAGGAACGCGGTGGCGGGGATCATCACCGCCATGCACAGCATGTAACCGCTGCTCAGCCACTGCGCCAGCGATGCGGTGATCCCGAAATCGTCGATGATGCTCGGGAGTGCCGTCGACAGTGCGGTGGACATCATCGACGATGCGATGCATGCGACGACGATGTTGATGAAGATGAGGATCCTCTTGGAATCGCTCATGTTGTCCAAACTCATGGAACATGCGGATGCATGGGACTATAATTGACTTTCCGTCAAAATTGGTTTGTACCCCCGTCTCCGGGGGCGGGATGGGCGCTCAGAAGGGCAGCAGCTCCCTGCCGTGCTGTTCCGCCAGGACCTCGGCGAACGCCGTGTACATGGCGGATGCACCGCAGACGAGTCCGACGGCACCGGCGACGGCGGTCAGGGTGTGGATGCCGGAGAGGTCGGCGGCGGTGAGTACGAGGAACGTGACCGTGAGCGTCAGGAAGACGAACTTCAGGGACGTCCTGCCCCCGAGGGTCCCGATGAACATGAACAGGGTCATGATGCCCCAGACCAGGCAGAAGGCACCCATGGTGTCCCCGCCGGATCCGGCTCCGAACAGGTCGGTCCTCGTCGCGACCAGTGCGAGCCAGAACACCCCGTACAGGGTGAAGGCGACGGTTCCGAACGTGTTCCCGTTGCGGTACTCCATGATGCCCGCGATCATCTGGGCGATGCCCCCGCAGAAGACCCCCATGGCGAGGGTCACGTTGTCCAACGGCATGATGCCCATGTTGTGCAGGGACAGCAGTACAGTCGTCATCCCGAACCCCAGGAGGCCCAGGGGTGCCGGGTTGGCGGTCTTGGCCGGCGTGTTGTTGTCGGTCATGCGTCGTCCATCGGGCACCCGATATAAAACGTTGTTAGTCGATACTGATGTTCGACGATAGACGTGCATACTCACCTCCGATGCACAACGGTCCCCGTCGTACCACGTCCATCTCGTATCACGCCTGATTGCACGGTACGGGCACCCGGTGTCGGGAACATCGCCCATGCACCCTCCTCAGAGCATGATGGAGAACACCGCGATCGTCAGGACGGTCCCCAGGGCCGCACCGCACACGAGCTGCGCGGGGGTGTGCTTCCTGAGGACGTAGCGGCTCACCATGATCACGGGGAGGAGCACGAACAGCGCCAGCATGGCGGGTCCGTACGCGTACGAGAGCGCCAGGACCGGCCCTATGGGGCCGGTGGCGTGTATGCTGATCTTCCAGTAGTTGCTGATCACGATGATGACCCCCGTCACGATCACGTAGCAGAGCATCAGCGTGGTGGAGACGGCCGGTGCACCCACCAGGGCGAGCAGGATGTACCCCAGGAGGTAGGATGCGGTGCCCAGCAGGAGCGGGACGAACCTGTCCTCCCTGCGGACTATGTCCCCGTCGTCGTTGTCGAACTTCACGGAGTAGTACTGGACCATCGCTGTCGGTATGACGGTGGCCGTGATGATGCATATCACGGTGGACAGCAGGAACATGGACGTGTCGGGCGCCTGCAGGTTCAGCGCTATGAACACGGGTACGGATATGAACGGTGCATGGGACACGAGGGACACCATCTTGGCGAACCTCGCGAACCCGGGGGACACCTCCCCCTCGAACAGGTGTGTCGGATCATGTATCATCTGCGGTCACCTCATCGTCTTCCCTTATGGGTCCGGCGGTGTCGGAGAGGATCTCGGACACCCGTCTGCGTGTCTCCTCCGGTGTGCCGGTGTTGTCTATCACGGTCCAGTCGGACAGGATGCGCTGGAGCCTCCCCCGGGTCCTCTCGAGCCTCTCCTCGGATTCGAAGACCTCCATCTCGTCCCCGCGTTCGATGATGCGCCGGGCGGCGGTGGCGGCGTCCACGTCCACGAAGAGTTTGACATCCGGCATGGGGAGGATCTTGGCTATGGCATCGTAGGCGGTCACGCACACGCTGTCGGGGAGATATGCGACCGCCCCTATGTAGCGGACGAACACGATGTCGTCGTACCTCCGGCCTCTGAACCTCATCACGGATATCGAATGGAGCACGTCGGTTATGTACAGCCCCGTCGTGACGACGAGTGCGGCCTTCCCGTCCACGGTGAGGGACCTGCGTTCCAGACGTCCCACGAACGTGTCCGTGTTGGGGTGGGTGATCACCATGACCCTGCGGCCCATGGCACGCAACCCCGATTCCAGCATCTCCGCGACGGAGCTCTTGCCGGATCCGTCCATCCCCTCGACCACGTACCAGGTCATCTCACAACCCCAGGAGCACCATGGCGGTCGCGACCGCCATCGGCAGGATGATGTTGTCGTACGCGCCGTGGCAGAGGGCCTCCACGACGGCCGCCACGAGGCCGGCCACCATGCAGGCGACGATTCCGGGGACGATCGGCGTGCAGTCCGCGGAGAACCCGCAGATCCCGTTGGTTGCGAGGAACGTGTAGTACACCAGGATGACGAGGCAGACGATCGTGGTGGCCGCGAAGACCCCCAGCGATCCCTCGAGGGACTTGCCGTTGACGATCCCGTGTCTTCCGAACCTCCTCCCGATGACGCATCCGAACCCGTCGCCGTAGGTCATGGCGACGATGCCGAAGGTCGCCGCGACCCAGTGCTCCGGGAATATCAGGATCATCAGTGTGATGCTGACGGCGTACAGGAAGAGACCGGTCTTGTGTCCCCTCACGTTGCTGAGCTCCCCCAGCTTGGATCTGGACACCGCATTGTCCCTGAGCATCGCGAGGAACAGGATTATGGCGAACGGGATGGTGAAGAAGGCCAGCATGATCCACCCCTCGGTGAACATCCACCAGACGAGGATGAAGTTGCCCACTCCGATATGGACGACCTTCCTGACGTCCAGGTCCGAACCCCTCCTGTCCAGGTACAGGCCCGACGCGAGCGATACCGCGATTATGGAGTATACGAGGATCAATCCGATGTAGTCCTGAGTGAGCAATCTATGCACCGACAGGTACGTGTCAGGGACTATCCGCTGATAAATGTTGATGTTGGCGCATGGTGTTGACTGACTTTCACACATCACAATCTTCACGGTGGTGCATGCCGGCCGCCGCATCCGCGTCCGGGGGCAGGATGGTATTTATGCTGCCGACCTCTCACCGAGGCCATGAGGGAGTGCGACGTCGTCGTTGTCGGTGCCGGTCCCGCGGGGATGTCCGCGGCCGCTTACCTGAGCGAGAACGGGGTGGGTGACGTGGTGGTCCTGGAGAGGCTCTCCGAGGGACCCCACCGCAGGTACCACTCCATATGCGGCGAGGCAGTGAGCGACAGGATGCTCCGCCTCACCGGGGTGTCCCCCGGGAGGGTCCTGAGGCGCGTCGACCGCATAACCATAGCGTTCGCGGGCGGGTCGGAGGTCTCCATACCCGTCAGCGGCTCCATCGTGGACCGCAACGCCATGCTGGACGGTCTGCGCTCCAGGTCCGATGCGGAGTTCACGAGGGCGACGGTCCGCTCCGTCCGCAGGGAGGGGGACAGGTACATCCTGGACACGACCGCGGGCGGTTTCTCGTGCAGGTACCTCGTGGGTGCCGACGGCGCCCACTCGGTCGTCCGCAGGGACGTGTTCGGTTCCACTCCGGCGGAGATGATCCCGATCGTCAACAACATAGTGGAGGGGAGCTCCGACGGCTCCCTGAGGTTCACGGTGTCCGAGAGGTACCGCGGGGCGTACAGATGGGACTTCCCGTCCGCCGACGGGACCATGTCCGTGGGCTACATCAAGGGTACGGACTCCGTGGGCGACGTCCTGTCCACCGGGGCGAGGCACATGCCCATAGGCAGGATCGGTGCGGTCGTCGACCGCGGGTGCTACCTGGTCGGTGACGCGGCGTCCCTGGCCAACCCGCTGTGCTTCGGCGGGATAGGCGTTGCGATGCTGTCAGGACGCAGGGTCGCCGAGTCCATAGCGCGCGGTTCGGACGGCAGGTCCTACCAGAGGTGGGTGGACCGCGACCTGATGTTCGACGACCACTTCATGGCCGCCCACAGACAGTTCTGCGGGTGGACCGACGAGGACATAGAGGATGCCATGCGTCCGTTCAGGCGGGGCTACTCCGTGCTCCGCGGGGCGTTCGCCGCGATGACGAGGCCGTCGCTCGCCAACGTGTACATCTCCTGCTGGATCGGTTTCGGACGCGGATGGTGAAATACGAGGAGGTGCATCCACCCCGAATGTACTGTCCGAACTGCGGCAAGGAGGTCGATCAGGACGACCGTTTCTGCAGGTACTGCTCCTTCGACCTGGGATTCCCCGATGGGACCGGTTCCAACCCCGGTGCCACGGTGACAGGTGCGCCCGAGACCAGGTCGACCGGTCTCGCGATGGCGATGTCCCTCGTGCTACCCGGATTGGGTGCGTACTACGTGGCATCCGACACACGTGGGCTGCTGGTGTTCGTGGTGAGTCTGATCCTCATGGTCGCGACCTTCACCGTCGTCCCGTACCTGTTCATCATCACGGGATTGGTGATGTTCGTCCTCTGGATCCTCGGTATAAAGATGACGTCCGAGGCCATAGACAGGTACCGCGAGGACCATCCGCTCTGACGTCCCCCACGGGTTGCATCCAGGGATGGATACATCTGGATAATACGTCCTTTCGATTCTAATATAGAAGGATACCTATCATACAGCCCAGATGCCCTCGTTCTCCCCGCGGCATCTGGGCATCACCGGATCGGTTCCAACCATGTGTATATAATTATTTTTCGTATTTGCGGTAAACGTTAAATACAATCAAATTGAAAACATACCTGTTGGGGTATTACGATGGTATCGGGTACGGGGGAGATGCTGAAGTGTTCCAGGTGTTCCTATTCTTGGGTCCCGCGCAGGGACAAGGCGCCTGACAGATGCCCCAGGTGCCGTTCCGTCAAATGGAACATGCCGCACCTGACGGTCACATGCAAGCGCTGCAACTACACCTGGAACTCCCACACCGGGAGTCCGAAGCGCTGTCCCGAATGCGGATCCCACCAGTGGGACGTGCCTCCGAAGACCTACATGTGCAAGCGTTGCGGCAACAAGTGGAACGCCAAGGGCGGCAAGACCCCGAGGCGGTGCCCGTCGTGTTCCTCGAAGGAATGGGACAGGGACCGCGAACCGGATGAGAGGGCGACGAGGCGCACCACGTTCGATGTGGACGACGGCATGCGCAAGAGGATAATCGAGAGCTACCGCAAGGGGAAGTCCTGCGTGGACATATCCATAGACATGGCCGTTCCGTACAGCGCCGTCCACCACGTCATCCGCGACCACATACCCAACAGGGACATAAACGTGTGAGCGTTCGGGTGGCACGTGATCAGGACGAGGCACCTTCTGACGGAGCGTCTGGAGCTCCGCATGTTCACCATGGAGGACGTCCGGGACGCCCACCGCAACTGGATGACGGATCCGGACGTCACGCACTTCCTCACGTGGGACGTCCACGGGGACGTGTCCGAGACGGCACGGGTGATATCGGCATGGATAGACCAGTACCCCGCGGGTTCGATGGACTGGTGCATAACCCTCCGCGGATCCACAGAGCCGATAGGGAGCATAACCGCCGTGAGGGACCATCCGGACGAGGGTTACTGCGAGATCGGCTACTGCCTCTCCCAGAGGTACTGGGACAACGGCTACATGACGGAGGCGATCCGTGCGATCGTCCGCTACATCTTCGACACCACCTGCTACGGTTGGATACAGGCGCGTCACGAGGTGGAGAACGAGGCGTCCGGCCGCTGCCTGGAGAAGTGCAACTTCAGGGAGTGGGGGCGCAGGGAGATGGTGAACCCGAAGACCGGGCGCACCTGCACGTACAGGTTCATGGGCATACGCCGCGGGGACCTGCTCCTGATGTGACTCACTCCGGCAGCTCGTCCCTGAGCCTCTCGATCCTGCGGATGGCCTGGATGTAGCGGTCGTGCTCCAGGTCCGCGGCCTTCTTGCAGTCCAGGAACTGTCCGTGGCACACCTGCGCCTCCGCCCTGAGGGCGTCGGCCTCCTCCCTGAGCCTGAGCATCTTCTCGTGTGCGAGCTGTCCGCTGTTGGAGTACTTCACGACCTTCTGGTGGTAGTTCTGGGACTGGGCCTTGGCCTCGCCGATGTCCCCGAGTCCGCCACGTTCGCGCATCATGGCGACCTTGTCGTTCCACTCCTCGCGCTTCTCCTTGGCCTCCCTGGCGGAGAGGTTGAAGTCGTCCCTCCTCTGCTTGACCAGGTTCGCCTCGGCGACGAGCTTCCTGGCCTTGTCCTGGAGCGCGTTGCGCTTGTCGGCGAGGACCTGTGCCTTCTGGTTGTACATGTCCCTCTCCGACCTGTGTTTGGCCGCCTCCCTGTTCAGTTCGGCCACCATCTCGTCGAGGGTGCGCGCGTCGGCCTCGATCATCTCGGATATCACGTGCTCACCTCCTGCGGAGGAGGTGGAACTGCGTCATGTTGTCGCTGCGGTCCTCGATGTTCTCGTGGAGGAGCTCCAGACCGAACATCTCGCCGGCGTTCCTACGGCAGATGACGGCCGTGTCCGGGGAGAGCCTCCCCTCGGAGAGGTAGCGTGCGGCTATGGCCGTGTCCTCGACCTCGAGCCTCTCCGCATCGGGGAAGAGCGATGCCAGGTTCCCCTTCGTCTGCAGGAGGGCCTGCACATGGGAGGCCACGGTCCTGATCCCGGTGCAACCGGGGACGGTGAAGACGCAGTGATGGATGGGCAGCCAGAGCTCGTCCACGGTCTCGATGTCGTCCCTCCCCTCGAGGGCCTCCGCGGTCTCGCCGACGGGACCCGCGTTGATGTTTGCGGTGGCCACGACCCCGAACATGCATCCGCCGGAGTCGAGGGCCCCGATGACCCCCTTGGAGTCCACGAGCGGGACCAGCTCCACGTCGTCCCAACCCATCCTGGATGCGAAGTTCCCCGCCGCGTCCTCAGAGTTGGAACCGGGGATCCCCATGTAACCGATCGTTGTCTTTGCCATGCACCGTCATCCTGTACCGTTTATTTTAACCCTGAGCAGAAACGGGGCGGTCCGTGGCGGTCGGTGATGCGACACGCTATATCGTGATGTCCCCATGCGCCCATGGAATGGACCGGATAATCATCCACGTGGACATGGACGCGTTCTACGCATCCGTGGAGATCAGGGACAACCCCTCGCTCCGCGGTAAACCCGTGATCGTGGGCGCCATGCCCGATCAGAGGGGCGTCGTCGCCACCTGCAGCTACGAGGCCAGGGAGTACGGGGTGCGTTCCGGGATGAACATAAAGGAGGCGTACAGGCTGTGTCCCGAGGGCGTGTACCTGACCCCGAACTTCGACAAGTACCGGGAGGTGTCGAGGCAGCTGCACGGGATATGGGACTCCTACGCATCCGCATCCGAGCCGATAGCGCTGGACGAGGCCTTCCTGGACGTCACCGGTACCGCGGGGGACTTCGACAGGGCCGCCGAGATGGCCCGCGAGATAAAGCGGAGGACCGCCGAGGAGGTCGGGCTGACCTGCTCCGTGGGGCTGTCGTACTGCAAGGCGGCGGCCAAGGCCGCCAGCGAGGAGATCAAGCCCAACGGCTACTACGAGCTGAGGACGAGGGAGGAGTTCGTGGAGCTGATGAGGGACAGGGATGTCCGCGAGCTCTTCTCCGTCGGCCCGAAGACGGCCGAGAGGCTGCACGACATGGGAGTGCACACAGTCGGCGACCTCGCCGGACGCAGGAGGGACGTGGAGTCCCTGCTCGGGAAGCACGGCCGCATGCTCACCAGGCTGGCCGAGGGCATCGACGACAGGGAGGTGGTCCCCTACAACCCGGAGGATGCCAAGTCCGTCAGCCGCGAGATCACGTTCCAGAGGGACGTCTCCGACTACTCGTTCCTCCTCGACGTCATACTCCTGCTGTCGCTCAGCGTGGAGGAGCGCGCGTCCCGCTACGGTCTGCACGGGTCGGCGGTGAACATCAAGGTCACCTACTCCGACATGAAGTGCGTCGTGAAGACCAGGAGCGGACTCAGGAGCGACGACGCCCTGTCCGTCTCGCGCATGGCCTGGGACATGCTCCTGAAGCTGCCGAGGAAGCCGGTCAGGCTCGTGGGGGTGGGGATATCGGGCATATCGGAGCGCAGGACGAGGCAGACGACGCTGTTCGGCACCGATGACCGTCCCTCCGACGAGGAGCTCGTCCACTACCTGGAGCTGATGCGGAGGAAGTACAGGTTCGACTTCGTGAGGAACAGGGACTGGATCGTCCGCTCGGACTCCATACACGGGGTGGTCGAGCACATGAGGATCCAGCGCTCCAAGGCCTCCGCGGCGGGGGTCAGAAGGGGGCGGACCGCCTCCGGACCGGGACAACGGTATTGAAGGCGGCGGTGCATGCGGGGTGCATGACGAACGAGAACTACCGCAGGTGCCGCACGTGCAGGTTCTGCAGGCACGACGGCGACGTGTGGCTCTGCGTGCCGGAGGACAGGCCGACGGAGGACGGCTCCACATGCGGGAGGTACAGGCCGGGCTGCTGCGAGAACTGCAACTCGTACAGCGGCGGGACCTGCGCGCGCACCGGATCGGAGGTCTTCGGACTGGACGTCTGCTCCGACTACGACCCGTCAGGACCTGTCTGAGTTCCTCTCCCTGCGGTTCGAGAGGATGTTCTTGATGCTGGCCTTCGCCTTGGCCTCGCCCATTATGACCTTCTTGGCGGACTCGGGGATGCCCTGGTAGACGATGTTGTCGCACAGCTCCACGTTCGTGACCATGCCGCCCCTGATGCGCGAGTAGGATCCCTGCAGGGAGCCCATGGTCTCGTTCAGGACGGACGTCATGCGGTAGATGTCCTTGGAGATCAGGTCCCTGGCGTTCACGAAGCCGTGCTCCGGCAGGAATGGGTTGTACGTCCCGTCCATGAAGTCGTCGTCCAGGTCGTCGATGGCGTCCATGAGGTACACCGCGGTGCTTAGCTCCACGAAGACGTTGTCCAGGTCCGGGGACGCATGGTCGCCGGCTATGTCCGCCAGCGCACCTACCAGCCCCTGTCCGAACGTGCGTCCCATGAGGCGTGCGTCCCTGCATCCCGCGAGCTCCAGGTCCCTGAGCCTGGCGAAGCCCTCGCCGACCATCCTGTCGTAGTCGGGGTACATCGCGACCGCCCTGTCGATGGCGCCGCGGAGGACCGTCGAGATGACCTTCGTCTTCGCGGACGGCTTGTCCGTCTCGTCGTCGTGGAGCTCCCACTTGGTGAGGATCAGGGTGTACGCGGCCATCTTCCTCATGAGGTCGGAGTCCGCCTTGGAGTGCTCCAGGACGCACAGGGTCTTCGTCGTACCCTCGAAGTCCCGGACATCGCCGACGATGCCGTTCAGGAGGATGGTGTTGAACGTCATGTCGAAGTTGACCGTGGTGGCCCCCGTGAGGCCGAAACCGTCCCTGAGCTGATGGCATCCCTCGCAGTAGTACTTCCTGTAGAGCTTCAGGTCGGCGGGCGACAGGCGGCCGTAGGCGGGGACGGTGTATCCGAACATCGGCTCACCCGATGGGCGACGGGGTAATAAAGGCGTGTCTCCGGACGACCGTACTGGATGCGGGCGGAGACCAACTAAATCGTTATATATGCGCAATCGGTTGGCCGACCATCGAACCCCGTTCGAGTTACATATCCAGGTGAATAATCCATGTCGTACGATGCAGATTCCGTAGACAAACTGACCGCACTTTACGAGAGCCAGTCCCCCGCAGCGTTCATGACCATCGCGATGCACGGACTCCCCCCTTCCGAGCACGCAGAGCGCTACGACAAGGGCGACCACGAGGGCCTCTCCAAGTGCAACTACTGCTGCTGTGACGACAAGGGATGCTGCAACTCCGCGGGATGGTACGCCTGCCTCGGAGGATGCGTCGTCGTCTGCTGTGCCTGCTGCTGCTACGTCACCAACGGATTCGGTGGCGTCTGGACGTACTGGCCCTTCTGATGAGGACATACCCGTCGCAGTGCATCGTCTGCGACGGGATCTCCCATGAAACCCTACATCTCGGTGGTAGTCAAACCCACCCTTTTCTGCAACACGGACTGTAAGCACTGCTACCACACCCCCGAGGAGCGCGTCCCCGGGAGGATGTCCCATGAGACCCTCGAGAGGCTCATACGCATGGTGTCCGAGGAGTACGAGTCCGCGTGGTTCATATGGCACGGCGGGGAACCCCTCACCATGCCGATGTCGTTCTTCAAGGACGCCATAGAGCTCCAGGAGGAGCACTTCGGCAAGGGCTCGTTCAGATACGGGAACACCGTCCAGACCAACGGGCTCCAGTTGAACAGGAGGTTCATGGCGTACTGCAGGTCCAAGGCGATAAACGTGGGCGTCTCGTACGAGGGACCCTTCAACAACGTCCTCAGGGAGGGCGATGTGTCCAAGGCCCTGTCCGCCCTCTCCTCCAAGGAGAACAAGTACTCCGTGAGCGCCACCATATGCCGCGAGACCGCACTCCATCAGAGGGAGATCTACGAGCACTTCCGCGGCGACGGCACCAACGTCTCGTTCTCACCGGTCATCCCCGCCGGATGCGCCAGGTGCAACGGCACCGTCCCGGATCCCGACGAGTACATACGCGGGAGCATCGAGGTGTTCGATGAGTGGTTACACGACTCGGAGCACGACGTGCCCCTCATCCCCCACTACCTCTACATCCTCAACTACCTGGGCGATCCCATGCCCGCGGACTGCGCACACACGTCCTGTCTGACGAAGTGGCTCTGCGTGAACCCCAACGGCGACATCTACCCGTGTGCGAAGGCGTGTCCGGAGGAGTTCCTCATGGGCAACATCAACACCGTCGGCAGCATAGACGAGGCCTTCCGCTCCGAGGGGTTCAGGAGGATCCTGCTCGGTTCCGTGAAGAGGCGCGAGAAGTGCGCATCCTGTCCCATCTTCAGTTACTGCAACGGCGGATGCAGCATGGATGCCTACCACGAGTGCGGGCTGGAGGAGAACGGCGGGGACTCCTGCAGGATATTCCGCGAGGTCTTCTCGCACGTGTCCTCCGAGATCCAGTACATCCTGGACAACCAGCCCGACATGAGCGGTTACAACAGGTTCGTCAGGGACGCCATCGTCGGCAAGCTCATCAACCCCGGCACCGTCAGCCTCTGAACGCTATCGCGTCTATCTCGACGGACACGCCCTTCGGCAGTCCGGACACCTCCACGCACGACCTCGATGGGTACGGTTCCGTGAAGAATCCGGCGTAGACGGCGTTCACGTCCGGGAACCTCGATATGTCCCTGACGAACACCGTCACGCGCAGGACCCTGTCCATCCCCGACCCGGCGGCCTCCAGCACGTTGCGGAGGTTGCGGAGCGCCTGGGCGGTCTGCTCCGCGATATCCTCCGGTACCGAACCGTCGGTCGGATCCACCGGGATCTGGCCGGAGACGAACACCAGGTCGCCGTGGACGACGGCCTGGGAGTAGGGTCCGACGGCGGCGGGGGCCGAGTCGGTCGACACACGCTCCATCAGCAACCCCTCCCGATGTTCTCGTGATCGTACTCGGTGAGCTGGTACACATGGTAGTTGAGCCAGTTGGTGAAGAACAGCGTGGCATGCCCCCTCCAGCGCATCACGGGATCCTTCGCTGGATCGTCGTCCTCGAAGTAGTGGTCGGGCACGTGCGGATCCATCCCCGCGTCCAGGTCCCTCTCGTACTCGTAGGCGAGGGTGCCGCGGTCGTACTCGAAGTGACCGGTAATGAACACCTGGTTCCTCTCGGAGAGGACTATCCCCACGCCGGACTCGTCCGACGATGCGAGGATGTGGAGGTGCGGGTTCCTGGCGATGTCCTCCGCCCTGATCTCGGTGTGTCTGGACTGCGGCATGTGGAACCTGTCGTCGAACCCCCTGAGGAGGGGCTCCTTGTCGGACAGGACCCTGTGCTCGAATATGCCGGAGATCTTGGAGTCCAACGGGTGCTTGGGCACCCCGTAGTGGTGGTAGAGTCCGGCCATGGAGCCCCAGCATATGTACATGGTGGAGCACACGTTGGTGAGGGACCAGTCCATGATCTCGCACAGCTCGTCCCAGTAGTCCACGTCCCCGAAGTCTATGGACTCCACGGGCGCCCCGGTGATGATCATCCCGTCGAACTTCCTGTCGCGGATCTCGTCGAACGTCCTGTAGAACCTCCTGAGGTACTCTGCGGAGGTGTTCCTCGACTCGTGGGTCGAGGTCTTGAGGAACTCCACGTTGGTCTGCAGGGGGATGTTGCTCAGGCACCTGAGCAGCTGCGTCTCGGTCTCCACCTTGGTCGGCATGAGGTTGAGGATCAGGATGTCGAGGGGACGTATGTCCTGGCTGTCGGCACGGGAGTTCCTCATGACGAAGATGTTCTCCGACTCCAGGGTGTTGACCGCGGGGAGGTCGTCGGGAATCTTGACGGGCATGGCATGCACCTCAGTCGAAGATCCCGGTGCTCATGTACTTGTCACCGCCGTCGGGGAGGATCGCGACGATCCTCTTCCCCGGCTCCTCCTCCGCCTTGCGGAGCGCGGCGCACACCGCCGCACCGGAGGATATGCCGCAGAAGATCCCCTCTTTACTGGCGAGGTCCACGGTGGTTGCCACGGCGTCGTCGCCGGCGACCGTCACGACCCCTCCCAGGAGGTCCACGTCCAGGTTGCCCGGCACGAAGTTGGCGCCTATGCCCTGTATCCTGTGGGGTCCGGCGGTCCCAGACGTCACAAGGGGGCTCTCGGCGGGTTCGACCCCTATGACCTTCCCGCGTGCCCCCGCGTCCCTGAACGCCATCGCGATCCCGGTGGCGGTGCCGCCGGTTCCGAACCCCGCGAAGACGTAGTCCACGTCGGGGATGTCGCGGAGGATCTCCACACCGGTCCCGGTGCGGTGGGCGGCTCTGTTCATGATGTTGCCGAACTGGTCCGCGACGAACCCTCCCCTCTCGGCGGCTATGCGCTCCGCCTCCTCCACGGCACCGCTCATCCCCAGGGATCCCGGGGTGAGAACGACCTCGGCGCCGTAGGCCCTCATGCTCGATATGCGCTCCTTCGACATGGTGTCGGGCATGACTATGACGGTCCTGTAGCCGCGTGCCGCCGCGATCATGGACAGTGCGATCCCGGTGTTGCCGGATGTGGCCTCCACTATGGTGCCGCCGGGTCCGAGGAGTCCGCGCGCCTCCGCATCGTTGATGATGGATAGCGCCGCGCGGTCCTTGATGGAACCTCCGGGGTTACCCCTCTCGAGCTTGACGTACACCTCGCTTCCGGGGGGACAGATGTTCCTGAGGCGTACAATGGGGGTGTCACCGATGGTCTCGGTGATGCTGCCGTAGATCGTCATGCCGGGGGCGATCGCGTTCATCGGTTATAACTTTCTGTACAATCGTTACATCCCAAGGGGCGGAACACCGTTTATCTATCCTCCCGACGGTACCGTGTGCATGAATGATGGGAACGACGACGTGTTCCGTGACAGGTTGGGTGCGTTCCGCGAGGCGGAGGAGCGCTTCTTCTCCGGCGGTTCGACGCCGAAGGAGTACAACTCCGTGGCCGGCGGTTTCGGCAGCTACTCCCAGAGGGGAGGGGAGCGCGGGATGATCAGACTCAGGCTGTGCGGGGGCCGTCTGGACAAGGACAAGCTCGACTTCATAGTCGCCGCCGCGACCAGGCACTCGGTAGACCGCATCCACACGACGACTTGCGAGTGCATCCAGCTCCACAACCTGGTGGGCGACCAGATCATGGACATAATGGAGGGCGCCCTCGACCACGGCATCAACACGCAGGGGGCCGGAGGGGACCATCCCCGCAACGTCTCCGCCACGTCGCTCTCCGGTGTGGAGCCGGGCGAGTTCTTCGACGTGTACCCGTACGCCAAGGAGGCGGAGGGGTACCTGCTCCGCAGGATGCTAGAGACGAGGCTGCCCAGGAAGCTGAAGGTGACGTTCTCGAGTTCGACGAGCAACGAGACCCATGCGACGTTCAGGGACCTGGGGTTCGTGGCGAGGCCGGACGGCCTCTTCGACGTGTGGAGCGCCGGCGGCCTCGGCAACAACCCCCGCATGGGCTGCCTCGTGTCCGAGGCCGTCGATCCCGGGGACACGCTGTACCACGTCGCCGCCATGGTGGACGTGTTCACGGAACACGGTGATTACGACGACAGGACTCGTGCCCGCACCCGCTACATCAAGGATGCGATGGGGGAGGGGGCGTACCGCGATGCGTACCTCGACAAGCTGGGGGCCCGCATGGCATCCGGCGGTATGGGCATCCGTCCGGATCCGATCCCGGTGCCGGTGAAGGAACCCGTCCGTGTCACGGGGGACCGCATACACCCGCAGAGGCAGGAGGGCCTGTACTACGTGACATACCGCCCCGTGGGCGGGGATGTGGAGCTCCGCATGCTGTCGACGATAGCGGACACCATCCGCGACATGGAGGGTGTCGAGCTGCGCGTCTCCCCGGACAGCGCCATACACGTGGTCAACCTGTCCGGGCCCGAGGCTCTCAGGGTGTCGGAGGTGACCGCGGGAGGGGCATCCAACAGGTTCGAGTCATCGGTGTCGTGCATCGGGGGCAGCATATGCTCCCTGGGTGTCCGCGACTCCAACGGCCTCCTCCGCAGGATGATCTCCGCCGTGAGGGAGGCCGGCATCGGGGACGACTCCCTCCCGAGGTTCCGCATATCGGGGTGCCCGTCGTCATGCGGTGCGCACCAGGTCGGTGTCGTGGGTCTGCAGGGTGGATCGGCGACCGTGGACGGCGTCCCGGTCCCGGCTTACAGGGTGTTCGTCAACGGGTGCGGACTGCAGGGTAGGGAGAGGTTCGGCGACCTGGTCGGAACAGTGCCCGAGGGCCGCGTACCCGAGATGGTGGTCGCGATCGGCCGCGCCGTGGATTCGAGCGGTATGGGTTTCGACGGTTGGCTGGTGTCCCGCGAGGGGATCCTCGCGGACGTCGTGTCCGCCTTCACCGTCTGAGAAAAGGTCGGTGACGGGTGCGTGACGCACCCGTCCGGATCATCTCTGGACGTCCCTCTTCATGACGATGGCCAGGAAGACGCAGCCCTCCTTGGAGGTGGCGATCATGCCGTGCTTCTTCCCGGAGTCGTAGTAGATCGAGTCGCCGGGTCCGAGGTCCACTATCCTGCCCTCCTGCGAGAACCTGAGGTTCCCGGAGAGGATGAAGTCGAACTCCTGTCCCTCGTGGCTGCCGAGGGGGATCTCCCTCCCCTGCTCCTCCTCGTGGTACTCCGCGTTGACCAGGAAGGGCTGTGCGATCTTGTCCTTGAACTTGGATGCGAGGTGGTAGAAGTCGAACCCCTCGTGGCTCTTCATGGGGAGTCCGCTGCCCTCCCTGACCACGGCGAAGTCCGTGAGGTGGGGGTTCTTCCCCGTGAGGATCTCCATGAGGTCCACGCCGAACTTCTCCGCGCACCTGTAGAGGAACATGAAGCCGAAGTCCTCCTCGCCCCCCTCCATTGCCTGGTACTCCTCGAGGGGGACCTCGGCGGCCTCCGCCATCTCCTCCTGCGTGTATCCGCACATCTCGCGCAACGCGCGTATCCTCTCTGCGATCTCGGTGATGCTGGGACGGTCCATTTTGAATTCCACCATCGGTAGTAAGCACGTCCAAGGATATACAACCACCCGTCCCACCGCCGCAAGCTTAATGCCGTATCCCCGCTTCGACGGTCCATGGACATCGTGTCGTGCAGGTTCGGGGCACCCACCACGGACGGGTGCAGGGGGATGGTCCCCTGACGGAGTACACATCGGCGGAGCGCAGGATGCTGCTCATGGCGTGCTGCATATCGGCGTTCATAACCCCCCTGCTTAGCACGATGATGAACCTCTCACTCGTCGGGATCGGCGAGGACTTCTCGGTCGGGTCCCACGACCTGGCCTACGTCAACACGGCGTTCCTGCTGTCCTCGGTGGTGTTCATGGTCCCGTTCGCGAGGTACGGCGACACGCACGGCAAGAGGAGGACGAGCATCCTGGGGATCTCGGTGATCCTGGTGGCGTGCATCCTGGCCTCCGTGGCCCCGTCCTTCTGGTTCCTCGTGGCCTGCAGGGCCGTCATGGGCGCAGGTGCGGCGGCGATAACGTGTTCCAGCATGTCCATGATAGTGGACGTGTTCCCGATCGGGTCCAGGGGTTCCGCCATCGGCGCCCAGACGACATGCGTCTACAGCGGTCTGGCGATAGGGCCGGCGGTGGGCGGGTTCCTGAACGACCTGTTCGGTTGGCACAGCCTGTTCCTGCTGATCGTCCCCCTCGCGGTGGCGTCGATAGCCCTGTTCTGGAGGTTCCCGTTCGAGATCGCGCCGGACAGAGGGGGCGGAGTGGACGTCCCCGCCTCGGCGCTGTACGGCTCGGCGATCCTGCTGACCATGGTCGGTGTGATGAACATGCCGTCGCCGTACGCGTTCGCGGTCCTTCCGGTGGGCCTCGTCCTCATCGTACTGTTCGCGGTGTCCCAGTCGCGCAGCACCGCTCCCATACTCAACGTACGCCTGTTCCGCAACAGGGTGTTCTCCGCATCCTGCCTCGCGGCGTTCCTGAGCTACGCCGCCTCGTACTCGGTCTCTTTCTTCATGCCGCTGTACCTGCAGCACATGGGACAGCTCTCGTCCACGGAGGCCGGGATCATGATGCTGGTGCAGCCCGCCATGCAGGTCCTGCTGACCCCCGTCGCGGGACGCATGTCGGACCGTATACGCGACAAGAGGCTGCTTCCCACGCTGGGGATGGTCCTGGTCGGGATCGGCGTATCGATGATCGCCACGTACGGGACGGAACCCTCCCTCGCGCTGGTGGCCTCGACCCTCGTGGTCATAGGTGTGGGCCACTCGCTGTTCTCCGCCCCCAACACATCGGTGATCATGTCCTCGGTGGACGGATCCCACACCGGAGACGCGTCCGCGATGGCGGGCGTGATGAGGCAGACCGGCATGATGGTCAGCATGGGCGTCTCCATGCTCCTCATATCCGTGGTGATGGGCTCCGCGGACAACATCGTCCCCGAGACCTACGGCAGCTTCATGGACGTCATGACGGGGACCGCGCTGCTGTGCCTCGCGATGTGCGCGGTCGGTGCTGTCGCCTCGGCGATGAGGGGCGGACCGGGGGCATCGGAAGGAAAAGGTTAATCCCACATGCGCATGGGGTAGCATGGTCAAGGTGACGGACGAGAACTACAGTTTCCAGAAGGTCATAGCCGTCCTGGGTGTGACCCTGATGGCCGTGAAGTTCCTCGCATACCACCTGACGGGGTCGGTGGCGATTCTCACGGATGCCACGGAATCCATCGTCAACGTGGTGGCGGCGTTCGTCGGCCTCTTCGCACTGTACCTCTCCGCGCAGCCCGCGGACCGCTCGCACCCGTTCGGACACGGCAAGGTCGAGATCGTGTCGGCCACGATCGAGGGCGTCCTCATAGTGGTGGCCGGTGCCCTCATCGTCACCGAGTCGGTACGCTCGTTCTTCGAACCCGGGGAGATCACGGACCTGGACATAGGTCTGGTCCTCGTGGCCCTCTCCGCTCTGGCGAACTACGCCGTCGGCAGGATGGCCATCGCCCGCGGGAGGAGGAGCAGGTCCCCCGCCCTGGAGGCCAGCGGCAGGCACCTGTGCTCCGACACATATTCGTCCGTGGGCATCCTCGTCGGTCTGGCGGTCGTCTACGTCGCCATGCACATGGGGTACGACGCCCGCTGGCTGGATTCGTCCATAGCCGTCCTGTTCGGGGCGATAATCATGGTCACCGGTCTGAGGGTCATGAGGCAGTGCGTCGACGATGCGATGGACCGTGCCGATTTCGGTCTCGTGTCCGATGTGACCGACGCCATCAACGAGTACAGGCACGACGACTGGATAGACGTCTACAACCTGCGTCTCCTGAAGTACGGTCCCCGCATGCACATCGACGTCCACGTGGTGCTCCCCCGCAACATGCAGGTATCCGACCTGGGGATGGAGGTCTCCGAACTGGAGGAGGCCCTCGAGCGCAGGTTCGGGGACGCGGTGGAGCTGTCCATGGTGACCGTCCCGTGCCGCGACTACAACTGCCGCTACTGCTCCAGGAACTGCTTCGAACGGTGCGCCGACTTCGAGAGGAGGGTCGTCTGGACCGCGGAGATGCTCTGCTGCGACAAACCGCATGCAGTGGACTGCCTGGTAACGATGCGTCGGGAATGATTTTTGTATCCATTACGGGATACGAGGTCCATGGCACAGGGTGAGATCCCCCAGGAGGTCTCGGCAGCGGGACTCGGCGAATGGTATTCCGGACTTAACGACCCCACCAGGGTGAAGATGAGGAGGTACCTCGCGGGCATAGACGCATCGTCCCCCCAGGCGTTCCTCACGCAGCTCATGGCCCGTTCCCAGGAGGACGGCAACTACGGGCTCTCGGTCACCGCCGGCGAGTACGCGCTCTCCCTCGACCTGGACCCCTACGACGGGTTCAGGATCCGCGAGGGGTACATCGATGGTCTTTTCGGTGCCGACAGGTACGAGGATGCCAAGGTCGCATGCTGCGACAACCTCGATGTATTCCCCGGGATCAGGGACCGCTTCCTCGCGGACAACGGTGGGGAGCTCCCGAAGACCATCGTGTGCCGTAACAGGCTCATCGACATCATGGTCGGTGTAGAGAGCGACTACGACGGGGCCTACGAGGCCCTGGACGCGTTCGTCGAGATGGGCATCCTGGACGCGGACGAGCTCCAGTACAGGAAGCAGAGTCTGAAGATCCACAGGCTGCAGAAGTCCTTCGACAACCTCTTCATGTACCGTCCGAAGGAATGACGTCCCTCCAACCCACCATCGGCAGAACGTCGATGGCTGGTTCCTCGTAGGGATGTACCGCGAGGATCGCTGCGACGGCAGCCTCCAGGTCCCCCTCGGACACGGCGAACTCAACGCGCATCTCCTCCGCGACGGTGACCTCCCCGACGGAACCGTCGTAGGGGTGCGATCCCGGTAGGGACCTCCAGGTGCCGGTGACCGGCCAGTAGTTGAACGTGCGGTCGTAACCCGGGTACATCGGGCGGATGGTCCCGGTGACGGAGTCCATGAGCTCCTCCAGGTACCCCTCGGGTATGTTGACCGCTATCTTGTAGAATCCCGCCATCTCACATCTTCCCCGCGTCGATGGACCTGATGATCTCGTCGATCTCCTCGAGGCGGCTCTCCGCGGTGGCGTTCAGCTTCCTCCCGCGCCTGTTCAGGAACATGGTGCTGAGGAAGGTGGCGATGAAGACCACCGGCGGTGTGAGGTACATGGAGCCCGCGAGGATGCCGGTCGCCTTCTTCAGGTTGTTTATGCTGTTGATCTTCTCGATAAGGTGGTCGTCCTTGGTGTTCTTCAGGTTGCCGACCAGCGATTTGTAGAGGAGCTTCTGGCCGCCGATGACGACGTCCACGCTCCACTGGACCTGTGTGAACACAGGGGCGGGTGCGCCGCAGGCGCGTGTGGTCCTGGAGAGCACGCTCCTCCTGAAGTCCTCTGCGGTCGTCCCGTCGAACTCGGTCCAGTTGTAACCGGATGTGAAGACCGAGTGCGCGTCGCTGCTCGACAGCTCCGCCCACCTGCCGGGGTACCTGTCCATGACCATGCGTGCGAACCTGTTGGAGTACGGGTCCGGATGGCCGCCGTTGATCGTCTCGAAGCCGTCCAGGTCGAGACCGAATATCTTCTCCCTGAGGGCGAAGACGTGGAAGCTGAAGGGGTGGGGCGCGATCGTGAGCCCTCCCTGCGACCTTATGATGTCCACGGTCTCCTCGACCGGGAGGCCCGGTCTTATCCTCTCGTTCAGGAACAGGCCTATTATCTCCCCGTCGGCGGTGGTGATCTCCTCGCCGGGTATGACCTCTATGTCGTCGAACCTGCGGGAGTACCTCTCGGCGATGAACGCGCCGGTGGTCTCGTCGTGGTCGGTGATGGCCAGGACGTCGAACCCCTTCCTGCGCGCGTTGTCCACCTGCTGCTCCGGGGACGTGACGGACTCGGGGAACTTCATCGCACCCAGGTTGGAGAACCCGGAGTACTCCGTGTGGACGTGTGTGTCTGCCCTGCCCATGGTCCTTTCCACTCTCCGGTAGTATTAATAGGGGTTGTAAGACCGCTTCTCAGGCGTAGTAGTACTCACCCTTCGACTTCTGCTCCCTGTCGAGTCTGGAGTCGGGTTTGTTGATCCTGGGCCTGTGGGTGTCCGCATCCCTCCTGAACGTGATGTCCACCGCGTTGAGGAACCTGTTCATCCCGTCGCGCATGTCGAAGGGACCGTCACCGACACCGTGGTGTCCCGGTTCACCTCCGAACACCATCATGGAGTCGGAGACCATGTCCAGGAAGTACGTGTCGTGGTCGACGATCATCGCGCTGCGTCCGGTCTTCTCCATCATCCTCCTGATGGTCTTGGCGGCGTTCATCCTCTGGTTGGAGTCCAGGTACGCGGAGGGCTCGTCGAAGAGGTAGATGTCGGCCTCGGTGGCGAGGCAGAGGGTGATGGCCACGCGCTGCAACTCACCGCCGGAGAGGTTGGACACCTGCTTGTCCATGAGGTACTTTATCCCGAGGGAGTCGATGACCTCGCCGACGAAGAACCCGGATGTGACCGTGTCGTACGCCTTGGCGTAGAGGAGGTCCTGCACGGTGCCGTCGAAGTCCCCCGTGATGTACTGTGGCTTGTAGGCGACCTTGACCTTGCTGTCCATGTCGCCGGAGTCGGCCTCGATCACGCCGGCGAGCATCTTGACGAAGGTGGTCTTGCCGGTCGCGTTGGGTCCGACGATACCGACGGACTCGCCGATCTTGACGGCGCCGCCGGTGATGTCCAGCTCGAATCCCCCGAAGTCCTTGCGGAGGTTGTTGAACGAGATGAGGTCGGCCGTCTGCCAGTCGCCCCTGGGGGGTGTGGCCTCGAACTCGATGGGCCTCTCCCTGAACCTGATGTTCTCCTCGGGGAGGTACCCGTCGAGGTAGACGTTGATGGCGGTCCTGACCTGCCTGGCGAGGGTGAACACACCGTACGCACCCTCGGAACCGTAGACGACGTTGACGTTGTCGGCGAGGAAGTCCAGGATGGCGAGGTCGTGCTCGATGACCATGACCTGCTTGTCGGCGCTGAGGGCCTTGATGAGCCTGGCCATCTTGACCCTCTGGTAGATGTCGAGGTAGGATGTGGGCTCGTCGAAGAAGTATACGTCGGCCTCCTTCATCATGGTCGCGGCCATGGCCACGCGCTGCAGCTCACCGCCGGAGAGCTTGGAGAGGTCCCTGTCCATGACCTCCTCGAGCTCGAACTCCCTGGCGGCCTCCTCGAGGGTCATGCGCTCCTGGATCTTGGACAGCAGGTCCCTGACGACGCCCTTGGCGGTGAGGGGCAGCTTGTCGACGTACTGGGGCTTGATGGCGGTCTTGACCCTGCCGGCGTAGACGTTGGAGAGGAAGTCGTGGAGCTCGGTTCCGGCGAAGTGCTTCAGGACCTCCTCCCTGCTCGGGGGGTTCTCGTAGTTCCCGAGGTTGGGGGTCTCCGCACCGGAGAGCATCTTGATGGCGGTGGTCTTCCCGATTCCGTTGGGTCCGAGGATACCGGTTACGAGACCCTTCTTGGGGACGGGGAGCCTGTAGAGGCGGAACGTGTTCTCGCCGTACTGGTGGATCATCTCCTCCTTGAGCTCGTCGGCGAGACCTATGATCTTGATGGCGTCGAACTGGCACTTGTTGATGCAGATACCGCAACCCTGGCACAGCGTCTCGGATATCACGGGTTTCCCCCTCTCACCGAAGGTGACGCACTCGACCCCTGTCCTGTTCAGGGGGCAGAATTTCTCGCATTCGTGGTTGCATTTCCTGTTCTGACATCTGTCCGCCAGTACTGCCGCTATCCTCATGTTTGCACGAACGACTCATTCGATATATAGGTTAAGGGAGGGGCGGCGGGACGGGCCTTCCGCACCGTCCGGAACGAGGATAGTTTCATATACGCGGACGGGGAGCCCGGTCGCGTGATGATATGGCGAGATCCGGAAGCTCCGATGTGGATGTGATGCTGGGCAACCCGCGCCGCGCGATCCTGGCGATGGCGGTTCCCGTGACGGTGGCGATGCTGGTGCAGTCCCTGAACAACATGATCGACGCCGTGTGGGTGTCCGGTCTGGGGACGGCCGCACTGGCGGCCACGGGGGTCGTGTTCCCGCTGTTCTTCATCATGATCGGCATAGGGAACGGGATAGGCGTCGGATCCTCCCAGGCGATAGCCAGGCGCATCGGCGCGGGGGACCGCGACGGTGCCGGCAGGGTCGCCGTGCAGGCGGTCCTCATGACCCTGGTGGCCGGACTCGCGATGACCGTGGTCTTCGGACTGTCCGTGCGTCCGCTGATGGTGGCGTGCGGTGCGGGGGACTACCTGCAGGAGTGCGTGGACTACGCGTTCCCCCTCCTCGTGTCGGCGCCCGTCGTCCTGATGAGCTCCCTCTTCAGCGCGCTCCTGAGGTCCGAGGGGGCGGCCAGACGCTCCATGGTCCTCCAGATCGTCTCCGCGGTCATCAACATCGTCCTCGACCCGATATTCATCTACACGTTCGGATGGGGTATGGCCGGGGCCGCATGGGCCACCGTCCTGTCCATGGTCGCGTCGATATGCATAGGTGCGTACTGGTACTTCGTCCGCAGGGACACGTACGTCGCCATCCCCATACGCGGCTCCCGCTTCGACCGCGAGATGGACCGCGACATCCTGAGGGTCGGCCTCCCCGCATCCATGGAGATGATCCTCATGTCCCTGACCGGGATCATCATGAACCAGATCATCATCTCCGTCGACCCGGTCAACGGCGTGGCGATCTACTCCAGCGGGTGGAGGATCCTCAACATCGCCATGATCCCGGTGATGGCCATAGGCTCCACCGTCGTCCCCATCTGCGCCGCGGCTTTCGGCATGAAGGACATGGCGAAGCTCCGCGACGCGTTCAGGTACGCCCTGGGGTACGGCGTAGTGATGATGCTGGCCGTGGCGGTGCTCCTCGCCGTGTTCGCACCCTACGTCATCGTCATGTTCACCTACAGCGACGCGTCCTCCGCACTCGCACCGGAGCTCACCCAGTTCCTGAGGACGTGCTGCCTGTTCCTCCCGTTCCTGCCGTTCGGTTTCGTCTCGTCCGGTTTCTTCCAGTCGCAGGGCATGGGTGTGAGGTCCCTGATCGCCACCCTCGGCAGGAACCTCCTGCGCCTGCCGGTGTGCTGGCTGCTCTCCTCGTACGGTGTCCTCGGGTACCTGTGGTACGGCCTAACGTTCGCGGAGGTCGTGGGTTCCGTGGCCTTCGGACTCTGGGGTATGATGACGCTCCGCGCCATCCTCAGGTACTCCGGTTCCTACAGGCGCGACGGGCCCCCGCAGGACCTCTGACAGCGGGGGTCCGGACCCCCGACCCACCTTTTATATCGTGCGTGCGCGTTAGCTCGGACGGTAATAATGTCGAAAGTTTGCATCAACATCGCATGGCCGTACTCCAACGGTGCGATTCACCTCGGTCACCTGGCGGGTTCGTTGCTCCCCCCGGACATATTCAGCAGATACAACCGCCTCCTGGGCAACGAGGTCCTCATGGTCGGCGGATCCGACCAGCACGGGACCCCCATCACCGTCTCCGCCGAGAAGTGCGGGATGACGCCCGAGGCCTACGCGGACAAGTTCCACGAGATCAACAAGAAGGCCATCGAGGACATGGGCATCGAATACAGCCTCTACAACAAGACCCACTGTCCCGTCCACGACGAGGTCGTCCAGGGCATATTCCTCGACCTCCTCGACAAGGGCTACATCTACACGAAGGAGACCAACCAGTACTACTGCCCCAAGTGCTCCCGTTTCCTCCCCGACCGCTACGTCGAGGGCGTGTGTCCCAAGTGCGGCATGGAGAAGACCCGCAGCGACCAGTGCGACGCCTGCGGCACCACGTTCGAGCCCGGCGACCTCCTGAAGCCCTACTGCACCCTGTGCGGGTCGGAGCCCGAGGTCAGGCCCACCGAGCACTTCTTCCTCAAACTCAGCGCGTTCAGGGAGCAGCTCATCGAACTCATCTCCGGCAAGGACTACCTGAGGTCCAACGTCAAGGCGTTCACCAAGAACTGGCTCGACGACGGACTCTACGACAGGGCGATCACCAGGGACATGTCCTGGGGCGTCCCCATCCCGATCGAGGGCTGGGAGGACAAGGTCATCTACGTGTGGTTCGAGGCCGTCATCGGATACCTCAGCGCCTCCGTGGAGTACTCCAGGATGATCGGGAAGCCCGACTACTGGGAGTCCTTCTGGAAGGACCCCGAGGTCAGGCACTACTACTTCATCGGGAAGGACAACATCCCGTTCCACTCCATCATCTGGCCGGCCATCCTCATGGGGATGGGCGGCATGACGCAGTACCACGACATCCCTGCCAACGAGTACCTCATGATCGGCGGCGGCAAGTTCTCCAAGAGCCGTGGCGGCGCCATCGACGTGCCCACCGTACTCCAGAAGTACGATGCGGATGTGGTCAGGTACTACCTGTCGGCGATCATGCCCGACACCCACGACTCCGAGTTCTCCTGGGAGGACTTCCAGGTCAAGGTCAACAACGAGCTCGTGGCGAACATCGGAAACTACTACCACAGGTGCCTCAGCTTCACCAGGAAGAACTTCGGGACCATCCCCATGGCCGACGACGGCGAGGGGTCCGCGGAGGTCGTGGCGGCCATCGAGTCCGCGTTGGCGGATTACAACGACTGCCTGTCCAGGTGCGACTTCAAGAAGGGCGTGAAGGTCGTCATGGACCTGGCCCACTTCGGCAACAGGTACTTCGATTCCGTCAAGCCCTGGGCGCTCGTGAAGAGCGACAGGGACCAGTGCGGAAGGGTGCTCAACAACAACCTGCGCATCGTCAAGGCGCTGGCGATGATGGCATGGCCGTTCATGCCCAGGTCCTCGGAGACCATCTGGGGGTACCTCGGGTACGACGGCACCATAGAGGGGGCGGGACTCGCATCCGTCCTCGAACCCCTCCCGGAGGGCCAGGAGCTCAGGGAGCCCCTGCCCGTCTACAAGAAGGTCGAGATAGAGATGGAAGACAACAAGGCAGAGCAGCAGCAGAAACAGGAGAAGAAGGACAAGCCCAAGGAGGCGCAGCCCGCGGCACCCGCCGGACCGTTCGCGATGTTCAGGAGGATGGACCTCCGCGTCGGAACCGTCGTGTCCGTCGAGGACCACCCCGATGCGGAGAAGCTGTTCGTCCTGAAGGTCGACTGCGACGAGGGCGAGCCCAGGCAGCTGGTCACCAACCTCAAGTGGCGCTACACCGCCGAGGAGATGATGGGCAGGAGGCTCATCGTCATCTCCAACCTCAAACCCGCCAAGTTCCGCGGAGTCCAGTCCATGGGCATGCTCACCGCAGCGGACGACGAGAACATGGGAGGGGACACGGTCCACCTCCTCGCGCCCTCCTGCGACATCCCCAACGGCACCAGGTTCGACTGCGGTGTCGAGGGCACCAGCAGCCGCATCGAGACCAAGCACGTGGAGCAGGTCGTCATGAAGACCGTCCACGTGGTGGACGGCAAGGCCATGGGTGTCGAGATGCCCGAGGGTTCCCCCTCGGTGGTCATCGCGGTCATCGACGGCGACGACGTCATGATCCTCGGCGACGGCAAGGGATGCTACGCCACCATAGATGGCGACATCCAGGATGGTGCCAACGTCCTATGAGGGTCGACCTCCATGTCCACACCTGCTTCTCCGACGATGGCAGGACCACGCCGGAGGAGCTGGTGGAGTACGCCGTCCGCAACGGTATAGGCTGCGTCGCGGTCACCGACCACAACAGCTTCGAGGCGTACCACGTTCTCAGGGACAACGGGAAGGTCATGATCATCCCCGCGGAGGAGGTCTCCTCCTCCGAGGGGCACATAGTCGCCCTGGGGATCGACAGGGAGATCCCCAGGGACAGATCCATATCCGAGACCATCGACCTCATCCACGAGGCCGGGGGGTACGCCATCGCGGCGCACCCGTATCGCTGGTGGTCCGGGATCGGCGAGAGGAACACGCTGGAGCACCCGTTCGACGGTGTCGAGGCCATGAACGGCAGGTCCATCCCCTCCGCCAACAGGAAGTCCCTGAGGCTCGCCCGGCGCATCGGCAAACCAGTCACCGCCGGCAGCGATGCGCACACGCCCCGTCACATAGGGGATGGGTACGTCACCGTCCCCGACGACCTGGGGACCTGGCAGGAGGTCCTGGAGTACGTCAGGAGCGGCAGGGCGGAACCCTTCAGCCACAGCCGCCACTTCAAGGCGACTTTGAAGTACGGTTTCAAATCCATCGGAGAGTGGCTCCTCCGCGGCTGCAAGAGGATGTGAGGATGGTGCATCACAGCTATCCAACATCCTAAGGGCAGTTCGGTTTCTGTGTTCGGAACAATCCGGGGTGGAATTCATTTTCACATCATGTCAGGGAATGGATCCATGCCATCTTCCTGGGAAGAGGGGTCGGCAAACGGTATCCCCCAGGGGAGGTATCGTTCGAAGCATCCTGAGGGAGGATGTCCTGTTCCTGTACATTGCATGAGTTTTCCACATGCTGATGTGGTTGAAATCAGCACGATACACGGTCGGTAGAACGGGTTAATGTGTTTGTCGGAAATCGTTTTCCATCGGAGGCACCCTCACGGGCACCTCCGATCGGTTGTTCAAATGACCTGCGATCAGACCATCAGGCTTGCGGATCTGAGCTCGGCGGCGATCTTGTCGACGGCACGTGTGACGTCCTCGGGGACCTTGGCACCGGTGCAGACCATCTTCCCGGATCCGAACAGGAGGACGACGACCTTGGGGTCGTCCAGCCTGTAGACGAGACCGGGGAACTGCTCGGGTTCGTACTCGACCTTCTCGAGACCGAGTGTGATGGCCACGGTGTTGAGGTTGATCTCCTGCTCCAGATCGGACGAGGCCACGATGTTCTGGACCTCGATCTTGGGCTCGATGGTGATCTTGATGTCTGCCTTCTCAAGGTCCTTGGCGACCTTGCTGATGGCGACTTTGACGTCATCACGGCATTTGGCTCCGGTGCACACGACCTTTCCGCTCCTGAAGATGAGGGTGGCGGTCTTGGGTTCCTTGAGCCTGTAGACGAGACCGGGGAACTGCTGGGGGTTGTACTCAGCACCCTCGAGAGCTTCTTCGATCTTGTTCAGGTCGAGTTCCTGACCAAGATATGTCGAGGCAACCACGTTCTCAATGTTCATTTTTGCCATCTGTTACACCAGAGGGGGCTATTTATATAGTGTTTATAAAGCTTTCCATCTTTGATTTAAAGCGGCCTCCAACGCGGGCGATGGGACGGTGCGTCGGTGGGATGCGGATGACGGGGAAAACAAACCGTCATGAGATGATGATGTTGGAGAAAGTATGGGGTCGGGAGAGGGAATCGAACCCCCGTATGCGGATCTGCAGTCCGCCACATAGCCTCTGTGTTATCCCGACGCTGAATCTCCCGATTCATTCGACCTATATAAATTTTCCACCCGACCCGATCCCTGCTGGAACGGGTCGGACGGTTCATCTGGGCGGTTCGCCCTTCTGGCACGACCTGAAGCACTTCCTTCCGCGGTTGTAGGCCTTGTAGCCCTCCATGCCGCGTCCCGCCTTGCACAGCAGGTCGCCGAGCGCGTACCACGAGTCCGCATCGTCGGGATCCAGCTCCAGATGGAGCTTCATGTGCTCTATGGCCTCGTCCAGGCGCCCCTCGGAGGCCAGGTTCATGCTGTGGTCCCTCCCCTTGGTCTCCTCGTCCCTGACCCGGATCATCTCCATGCGCGCCTTCTTCAGGAGGACGTCCATGGAGTTGTCGCTGACCCAGGGGTAGCGTGCCTGGACGATCCTGCGGAAGGGCTCCGCGGCCGCCTCGTCAAGTGTGCACTCGCGTCCCTTGAACAGTCTGCGTGGGACGTCCACGGTGAGGTTGCCGTGTGTGACCGATATGTGGTCTGCCTGGACCAAACGGACTCACCTGAACTTCACGGTGCGTCCGCACTCGTCCCTCTTCGAGACCCCGAACTCCGTGAGCTTGGAGATCTGGTCGTTGTCGAAGACGGGCCCGTCCCTGCATATGCGGGAATCGTCCATGACGCAGCATCCGCAGACGCCGGCACCGCACTTCATGTACCTCTCGAGGGACAGCTGGCATCTGATGCCGAGCTCCTCGCAGGCCTTGTACATGAAGTAGAGCATGACCTCGGGTCCGCATGCCAACACGCAGTCGTACTCCCCCTCGGCAACCTTCTCCCTCATGAGCTGGACCGCGTTGCCGTGGAAACCCCTGCTGCCGTCATCGGTGGCGATCCACACGTTGTCGGAGTGGGCGGTGGCGATGTCGTCCATGATGACGTCCGCGTCCGAGCGGGCAGCGATGATGGTGTCCGCGCCGGTGGCGGTGACGGCGGGCATGACAGCCGCCGTACCCACGCCGCCCCCGATCATGAGCAGCCTGCCGGCGGAGAGGTCGAACCCGTTGCCGTACGGGCCCCTGATCCTCAGGCGGTCGCCCGGGACTAGCTCGTGGATCCTCCTGGTCGCGCCGCCGATCGCCTTCACGGTGATGCTCTTCACATCGCCGTCGATCCCCGAGATGGACATGGGGATCTCGTCCAGTCCGGGCACCCAGATCATGATGAACTGTCCGGGTCTGGCCTCGGCGGACCATCTGAACCTGAATGTCTTGGTGTCGTATGCCTCCTCGACGACACTCTCTATGATGACAACATCACTCATGTGCAACACCAACCATCGAAGAAATGGAACCGTAGCCGTAGTCCTCCATGAAGGTCGCGAGCCCCTCGTTGATCCCCTGGAACACGTCGATGCCGACGGTTCCGATGGCGCTTCCCACCTGGAACGCGCTGGCCCCCGCCATTATGTACTCGGCGGCGTCCCTCCAGTCGGAGATCCCGCCGACACCGATCAGGGGTATGTCGAGGACGGACGCCAGGTCGTAGACCGCCCTGACGCCGACGGGTTTCACAGCGGCCCCGGAGAGTCCCCCGAACCTGTTGCTGAGGACCGGCCTCGCGAACTCGGGCGAGATGACCATGGCCTTCAGTGTGTTGATCGCCACGACGGCGTCCCCTCCCGCATCCTGGACCGCCCTACCTATCTGGGGGAGGATGTGGGTGTTGGGTGTCAGCTTCGCCCACACGGGGATGGACACCGCGGACTTCACCGCGGAGACGATCGCGGAGACCATCGCGGGGTCGGTGCCGACCTCCATGCCGTATCCCTTGGCGTGGGGGCAGGAAAGGTTGAGCTCGACGGCGCTGGCGCCGTAGTCCTCCATCCTGGCCGCGAGTACGGAGAAGTCGTCCGGTGTGGAACCGTACACGGAACCGACGATCGGTCCCGCGGGCACGGCGACCTCCATCTCCTCTGCGAACAGGTCTATCCCGGGGTTGGGCAGACCCATCGCGTTGACGTAACCCCCGGTCACCTCCATGAAACAGGGGTTCGCGTGACCGCTGTTCGGCTGGAGCCCGACGGACTTGGTGACGACCGCCCCGGCCCCGTTCTCAATCATGCGGACCATGGAGGGCCCGGTCTCATCCATGATGCCGGAGGCGACCATTCCGGGTCTCTCGAGCCTCAGGCTACCAACATCGGTCTTCAGCGAAACCATGTCCGAAGGCATGACCCATCCTGTAATTAACCTTTGTACGGGCACGTGCGCGCGTACCAACGGTTAAGAACATGATGCGGATGTATCGGTATGGATGTGGACTCGGTAAGGAAGGACTTCCCCACGGTGCGCAAGGGGTTGGGGATATACCTGGACAGCGCTTGTCAGTCCCTGCGTCCGGACAGCGTCATCGCGGCGGTCGACGAGTACTACGGCGAGTACCCCGCATGCGGTGGCCGCAGCGTCCACTCCATGGCCACGCAGGTCTCCATCGCCGTGGACGAGACCCGTGAGAGGTTGGCGTCCTTCTTCGGGACGGACGACCCGTCATGCTATGTTTTCACCAAAAACTGCACGGAGGGGCTCAACACGGCCGCCTTCGGACTCGGACTCCGCCGCGGGGACGTGGTCGTCACCACGGATGCAGAGCACAACTCCAACCACGTCCCGTGGCTCCATCTGTCCGAGCGCATGGGCGTGGGCCGTCGTCTCGCCCGTTCGGCACCGGACGGACGCTTCGACATGGAGGCCTTCAAGGAGTGCATGGGCCACGACGTCAGGGTCGTGTCCGTCCAGCACTGCAACAACGTCACCGGTTGCACCGTCCCCGTGAGGGAGGTGGCCGAGGTGGCCCACGACTTCGGTGCAACCGTCGTCGTCGACGGTGCTCAGGCGGCACCGCACGTGCCCGTGGACCTCGAGAGGCTCGAGGTCGACGTCTACTGCATGTCCATCCACAAGATGCTCGGTCCGACGGGCATGGGTGTGATGTACGGCAGGAGGGAGGTCCTGGAGTCCATGGGGCCCCTGATGCTCGGTGGCGGCACGGTCGGTCTGGCCACCGCCGACGGGTACAACCTGGCCCCCGTCCCCGAGAGGTTCGAGGCCGGTCTGCACAACTACGCCGGCATAGTCGGCACCCGCGCCGCCCTGGACTACCTGTCCCGGATCGGCATGGACGAGATCGAGAGGTGGGACAGGACCCTCATGCGCAGGATCTTGTCGAACCTCGAGGATGTCCGCAACCTCCGTCCCGTGGGCCCCACGGACCCCGATGCCAGGGGAGGGGTGTTCTCGTTCAACATCGACGGGCTCAACGCACACGACATCGCGATGATGGCCGACAGCATGGCCGGCATAATGATCCGCTCGGGCATGCACTGCGCCCATCCCTTCTACACGTCGCAGGGCGTCGACGGCAGCGCCCGTGCATCGGTCTACCTCTACAACAGTCTGGAGGAGATCGACAGGTTCACCGACACCGTCAGGCACATCGCCGAGGTCTTCGGCGACTGATCCCCTGAGCACCACCGTGGTGTGGCGGTCCAGTGTGAAGCTGCCCCCGTACGCGGTGGGTGCGGTCCAACTCCGTCCGTCGTTGCTCAGGACAACCAGGTTCCCACCCACGGTCAGCACATGACCGTCCGAGGGCAGCACGTCTCCCCCGTCCAGCACCAGTTCCGTCATGGGTGATCCGGCGAAACCGTCCAGCAGCAGTGCGATCATGACGGCCGTGTCCCTGTCCGCATCGGACAGGTCCTCCGTCACCACCGGTTCCAGTGCCGCGGGCACGGCGATCAGCAGCAAGGATCCGCAGACGGCCATCGCCACCCTTGACAGGGTCAGGTCCATCATCCCGTCGTCACCTCCACGCACGGCCATCCGTCCACGACCACGCATCCCATGATGAGGAGGTCCCCCGGGGACAGGGTCAACGGTCCCCCGACGATCATGACCGCTGGGTCCTCCAGGTGCACCGTCCGGACGGTCTCGCCGTCAAGGGCGAACCTCATGGAGGCGGCATCGGCACCCTCCCCGCCAAGTTTCAGCGTGTATCCCGTCGGCATCTCCACGTGGATGGAACCGTACCCTCCCGCCCCCATCCTGACGACGTCCCGCAGGGCACCGCGGATGTCGAGCACGGTACCGTCCAGGGTGTGGACGGACGCCTCCTCCTCGACATCGGACACCAGGCCGACCACGGCCGGCACCGCCAGTGACAGCACCAGGATGGAGACGGCCAGCCTCATCGGCAGTCCGACCATCCCGGAACGGTCCCTCCTCAGGGTATCACGACCAGGCGGGCGGAGTCGTCCTCCCCGTAACCGGGTTTGGACACGTTGACGGTCAGGAACCCGAACTGTCCGTGCAGCCTCTCCACCACCAGTCCCTGGAACAGCACGGTCCCGTCGGGACCGGTCGTCCCGTGCGGGGTGCCCCCGGAGGCGTCCATGACGCCCAGGCCTGTGAGGATCACCACGGCATCCCCGAGCGGGTTTCCGTCCTGGTCGTAGACGTACACCTCCACCCCGGAATCCAGGGTGCCGTCCGACACCCCGACCTCGGACGGGGTCACGTCGACTCCCCCGATGGACTTCGGTGTCTCTATGGAGCCCATCCACCCCATGATGATGGCGGTGCCCATCGTAGCTATCAGAATCACGATCATAAGTTGCAGGGGAAGGCCCTCTATGCCTCCCCTGCGGTCTCCGGAAGGTCCCTTGGTCCTCATCGTTATCCAGAGGGACTCGGGCGGAGTGTTGATAAGAGAGGGGGTGTGCGGTCAGTGTTACGGACCCAGGTCCACGCGTCTGAGGACGCTGTGCTTCGCACCGCCGGGTCCGAGGTCGCTCCTCATGACGTCGATGTGGTCGCACATGAACTCGCAGAACACGCTGTCGCGGTACCTCCCGAGGATGGGCGTCGGGTCCACCGGTCCCCTGCAGCGACCGACAGTGACATGGCTCCTGAAGGGCTTGTCGTCGAACTGGATGTTGGCCGCGACGAGGTTCTCGGATATGCGCTCGGACAGTCCGGTCAGGATGTCGCCCGGTTCCGCACCCGCCCAGATTATGTTGGGTCTGCGCTCGTTGGGGAAGCAACCCACACCGGCGATGGTGATCCCGAACGGCTCCATCCCGGCACAGGCCTCCGCCACGCACCTCTCGATGCGGGGGACCTTCCTGTCGTCCACGTCCCCGATGAAGCGGATGGTCATGTGCATCTGCGACAGGGGTGCGGCCTTGGCGCCGTCGGTGAGGCGGACGTCCCCGACGAGTCCCTCCAGCCCGGTGGTGTCCGGGATGGGGATGGAGATGAACGTGCGTATCCTCACAGCACCTCCCTCCTTATGTGGTCGAGGAGTCCCGCGCATCCGCGCTCTATGTCGGAGTACGCCCTGCCGAAGTCGCCCGTGTACCAGGGGTCGGCCACCTCTCCCCCGCCGGCGTAGTCCATGAGCATGCCCATGCGGCAGCAGTCGGGGGACGGTGCCATGGTGCGTATGTACTCGAGGTTGCGGCGGTCCATCCCGATGATGTAGTCGTACTCGGAGTAGTCGTCGCGGGTGAGCCTCCTGCCCCTCTTCCCGTCGCACGATATCCCGTGACGTTCGAGCTCCGCCCTGGACCTGCGGTCAACGGGGTCCCCGATGTGCTCGGCACTGGTCGCGCAGGACGCGGTCACGATCCTGTCGGAGAGACCCTCCGCGGACACCATGTCCCTGAACACGAACTCGGCGATGGGGCTGCGGCATATGTTCCCGTAGCAGACGAATAGGACTTTGGTTCTCAATGTGACACCCGCATGTGAATCGGCTCATCGCATAAGAACGGTTACCATCGTCG
>JAFTYV010000011.1 GCA_017461225.1 Candidatus Methanomethylophilaceae archaeon | reverse complement strand
GCCGTCAGGGAATGCGTGTCGCTGTCGGAGGTGGCCCAGTTCATGTCAATCTCCCGTCCGACCCTGTACAAGTACATGGACCACTACGACTCCGGGGAGACGGAGAGGGTCCCGGCGAGGGTCAGGGACTTCTTCGCCTTCGTCGGGCGCGGCGGGAGGACCCGCGCGGAGGTCCGCAGGTACCTCATGGACGCCGCCGGAATCCAGGTGGTGTCCGAGGGCGAGCTGGACGTCACGGACGGAGCGATCTACGAGGGGGTCAGGTCCGCCGTGGGGGAGACCGTCCCCAGGACGGGGATCCCGGAGTGGTCCGCGGGACCCCTCCCGACCCTCTGCGCCGGCGACGGCACGAGGGCCACCGTGGTGTTCCGCGACGCGTGCGCCGATCCGGCCTCCACGGTCGTCCGCGTCACCGTGCCCATGGGCGATTCGGGTGTCCACGTGGCGGACCTCGTCCCCGCCCCCGGGACGCACTACGTCACGGTATCCGACATCGTCCCGCAGCTCGGCTGCCTCTACACCGTGGTCCAGACGTCCCGCGACGGATCGGTCACCGAATCCGAGACCCGCCCCCTGAGGATGGTGATGGGATGAGGTTCGTCCACATCTCCGACCTGCACATAGGCAAGAGGCTCAGGGAGGCCTCGCTGGAGGCCGACCAGGAGCACATCCTCCGCAGCATAGCGGACATCGCCACGGGGGTCTCCGCCGACGCCGTCCTCATCGCCGGGGACGTCTACGACACCTCCACACCAAACGTGGACTCGGTACGCATGCTGGACCGCTTCCTCACCGACCTGACCGACCGGGGCCTCGAGGTCTTCCTGATCAGCGGCAACCACGACTCCCCGGAGAGGCTGGGGTTCGGCAGCCGCATGATGGAGCACGGGCACCTGTTCGTGTCCGGCGTGTTCTCCGGGACCACCGACCGCCACACCGTGGTGCGCGGGGGAGAGGAGGTGGACGTCCACCTGCTGCCCTTCGTCAAGCCGGTCCACGTCCGCAGGCTCCACCCGGACGAGGACATCCAATCCTACGACGACGCCGTCCGCGTCGCGCTGTCCGCATCGGACATCCGCGATGGCGTCCCGTCCATCCTGGTGACGCACCAGTTCGTGGTATCCGGAGGGGCGTCTCCGAGGCTGACCGAGTCTGAGACGATGCACGTCGGGGGCACCGAGGCCGTCGACGTCTCCAACTTCGACATGTTCGACTACGTTGCCCTCGGCCACATCCACAGCCCGCAGCGCGTGGGGAGGGACACCGTGCGCTACTGCGGGACCCCGCTGAAGTACTCCAAGTCGGAGGCCAAGGACGGGAAGTCCGTGACCGTGGTGGACGTCACCGCCGACGGTGTCGACATCACCACCGTCCCCCTGGTCCCGCTGAGGGACGTCAGGGTGGTCCGCGGACCACTCGAGGGCCTCATCGCCGCCGGCAAGGACGATCCCGGGAGGGACGACCTGGTCTTCGCCGAGCTGGAGGACGACGCCATGGACGCGATGTCCAGGCTGAGGGAGGTCTACCCCAACCTGCTGTCGCTGGAGGTGCCCCGCAGGTCCCCCGACGGGTCCGATGCGGACCCGTGGGACGGGCGGACCGCCGGGCCGCCGGACACGGAGGCCCTGTTCAGGGCGTTCTTCCTCTCCAGGACGGGCAGGGAGCCGTCGGAGGCGCAGATGGACATCCTCAGGGAGTGCATGGAGGCGGTACGTTGAGGCCCGTGATGCTGGTCATGTCCGCCTTCGGTCCCTATCCGGGCGAGGTCGATGTGGATTTCGAGAGGTTCGGCGAGGACGGGCTGTTCCTGGTCACCGGCGACACCGGTGCCGGGAAGACCACCGTGTTCACCGCGATGACGTTCGCCCTGTTCGGGAGGACCAACGACAACAGGACGGACAACCTGAGGAGCCAGTTCGCGTCCCCGACCACGGAGACGTTCGTGGAGCTGACGTTCACGCACGACGGGACCGACTACACCATCCGCAGGAACCCCTCGTACATGCGTCCCAAGGCCAGGGGCAGGGGGGAGACCGAGGAGAAGGCGTCTGTGACCATGTCGTACGGGGAGACGGTCCTCACCAGGTCCACCGAGGTCTCCGAGGCAGTCGCCCGCATACTCGGTGTGGACTACAACCAGTGGAAGCAGATCGCGATGCTCGCGCAGGGGGAGTTCAGGAGGCTGCTGGACTCCAAGACGGACGAGCGCTCCGCGATATTCAGGAGGCTGTTCTCGACCGAGGGCATCCGCGACCTCCAGGAGGAGCTCCGCAGGAGGGGTGCGGCGGTCAAGGCGGGGTACGAGGCCGCGCGCAGGGACGTGGTGGCGGCGATGGACGGGCTGGACCTGCCGGAGGACAGCCCGTACCGCGGCGACGTGGAGTCCCGCAGGGGGTCCGCGGAGTACGCCCCGGAGGTGCTCGACGCCATGCTGCTGCAGAACGCCCTCGACGCGGGGCTGGCGTCGGACATCTCAGGACACATCGCGGCATGCGACTCGGAGACCGAGGCCGTGGTGAAGGGGATCGCGGAGGGCACGGCCCTCAACGCCGACCTCGACGCCCTGGACGGGGAGAGGCGGAGGGCCGCCGAGCTCGAGGGCATGTCCGGGCAGATCGAGGCGATGACAGCCGAGCTGGCATCGATCAGGGAGGTGGTGTCCCGTGTGAAGGTCCCCATCTCCAGGTTGGACGACCTGGGCGGACGGATGACCGCCCTGTCCGGGAGGCTGGAGGAGGCGCGCGCCCATCTGGACGGGGCCGTCTCGTCGGCGGACGCCGCCCGCACCAGGCTGTCCGCGGCCGAGGAACGTGCGGCGGGACTCGGGGCGATGGACCTCAGGTTGGACGAGATCGGACGCGCCATGGCGGCGATGGACGAGGTCGACGCACTCGGGGCACGTCTGGATGCACTGTCCCGGGACCGCGGTGCCCTGGAGGCGGAGCTGGAGGGACTGTCCGCGGACAGGTCCGCCCTGGACGCCGAGGTGGCCTCGCACAGGAGGTTCCTGTCGGAGAACGAGGACGCCCCCGCGGAGTACGAGAGGCGCATGGCCGAGATCTCCCGCATAGGGCGCGACCTCGCATCGGTGGGGGAGGCCCGTTCCGCGCTGGTGTCGTACCGCGACGCGATGCGTTCCGCATCCGCGGAGACGGAGCGCTCGGAGGTGCTTCGTGGCGTGGTCGCAGACCTCCGTGCGAGGTACGCGGAGGGCGAGGGGGCGTTCCGCATGGCCGGGGCGGCGGCCCTCGCCGGCGGACTGACGGACGGGGTGCCGTGTCCCGTCTGCGGTTCAGTCCACCATCCCGATCCGGCCAGGGCCCCGCCGTCCGTCCCGACCAGGGAGGAGCTGGACGCGCTGCTGGGGTCCGTGGCGGACGCCCAGGGGGATGTGGACCGCTCCGAACGCGAGCACGCGTCCCTGCTGTCCAGGGCGGAGACCGTCCTGGAGGGCTGCCGCGGTGTGCTGTCGGCACTGGGTGCCGACGCCGACGGGGATGTGTCGGAGCTTGAGGATACCGTGTCGGACCTGGAGCGCAGCCTCCGCGGGGACATGGAGGCCAACAGGGCCATCGCGGAGTCCCTCGCATCGGTCACCGGCAGGATCCAGGAGGTTTCCCGCGGGTTCGCCGGGCTCGACGCCAGGTCGGAGGCCATCGACGACCGCATCGGCACGGTCAGGGGGAGGCTGTCCGCGGTGGAGCTGGAGTCCGCGACCGTGGGGGAGCGCATGTCGGTCCTGTCCGCGGACACGGGAGGGCTCCCGAGGGCGGAGCTGGAATCGGAGATGCGTTCCCTGCGCTCCGAACGCGACGCGGTGGCGACGGAGCTGGACGAGGCCCGCAGGGCGTCCTCCGCGGCCGAGGGGGAGCTCATCGAGTGCGGCACCCTGGTCAGGACGCTGTCCGAGAACCTGGAGGCCGTCAGGACGGACATCGCCAGCGGCACGGACGTCCTCGACAGGCACATGGCCGAACTCGGGATGACCGAGGACGGGTGCAGGGACGTCCTCTCCCGCGAGTCGGAGGCCGACGGCATCGCCCGCACCCTGGAGGACCACGGGATGAGGGTGTCCGCCAACAGGGCGCTGATCCTGTCGCTGGAGGCCAGGACCGCCGGCAGGGAGAGGGCGGACATCGGTGTACTGGAGGCCCGCAGGGACGGGATCGCCGCCGAGAGGGAGGCGCTGCACCAGCAGCTCCTGGCCGTGGAGTCCAGGATGGCAGCCAACTCCAGGGCGGTGGACGCCCTCAGGTCGGCCTCGGAGAGGCTGGCGTCCCTGGGCGAGACTGTCTCGGAGACCGTGGAGCTGGCGGATGTGGTGTCCGGGGCCAGGGGGGACAGGATGTCCCTGGAGTCGTACGTCCAGGCCGCCCACCTGGCCACGGTCCTGGCCCACGCCAACAGGAGGTTCACGCGCATGTCGGGCGGACGCTACGAGATGGTGGTCCGCGAACAGCCCCTGGACAAGAGGGGTCAGCAGGGCCTGGACATAGACGTCCTGGACCACTACACCGGCAGGACGAGGGCCTCGGACACGCTGTCCGGGGGCGAGTCGTTCATGGCGGCACTCTCATTGGCTCTCGGACTGTCGGATGCCGTCCAGAGGATGAACGGGGGCGTCCGCATAGACACCCTGTTCGTCGACGAGGGGTTCGGGTCGCTGGACCCCGAGGCGCTGTCGCAGGCGCTCTCCGCGCTCACCCAGCTGAGCGGCGGCAGGTGCCTGGTCGGTATAATCTCCCACGTGGAGGCGCTCAAGGAGAGGATCGACAGGAGGATCGTGGTGAGGAAGCGCGGTAACGGCTCGGAGGGCAGCACCATAGAGCTGGAGGTCTGACCTCCGGGCACCCCGCCCAAATGGGCGGGGTGATTTCCAATGGAGGTTGCAGGTTCTCAGAGAAACATCGCCATGTACAGGGGGAGGCAGAGGATCCCATCCTTGCGCACGACGTCCCCGGTGTACAGGATTACAGGTTCACCCAATGTCTTACCGAACTTCTGGATGAACTTATCCAGGGATATATGCGGGGTGTTCTTGGTGGATTTCACCTCCAGTGGGCATATCCTGCCGTTGCGCCGTATGAGGAAGTCTATCTCGATGTCGTTCCTGCGTTCGTTCGTGTCGGATCTGGAGTAGAAATACAGTTTGCGGTTCCCGGACCTCAGGATCTGTGCAACGATGTTCTCTACGAACATCCCCTCGTTGATGTTCAGTCTGCGGGACAGGATGTCCATGTAGAGTTCGTTACCGTTGATCCCGTTCTCGGATATCGAGTGGGTTATCAGCAGGCCAGTGTCCGCCATGTAGCATTTCCTGGTGGCTCTGCCCTCGTACATGGACAGCCCCACCGTCGGGTCGGTGGAGTTGAAGCAGTCGTTGGTGATCATCCCATCCGATAGCCAGAGGAACGCATCCTCGTAATCCCTGCTACGTGCGTTCTTTCCCAGGGACCCTATTTTGAACCTCCTCTCCTTGCGTGACAGCTGGGATGGTATGCTGTCGAAGATGTCACGGACCTTTGTCTCGTAACCCGTTGCGAATCTGGAGATGTCCTCACGGTAGAGGTTCAGTATGTTCCTCTTCACACGGTCCACTTTCGAGAAATCCCTGCTTTGGACGTACATCTTAACGGCCTGGGGCATACCCCCGACGAGCATGTATTGTCTGAACAGGTTCATCACGGTCTTGTGTGCCGCATCCCCGAGAGGTATCTCGTTCTCGAAGAACTCCTTGATCAGCGGTATGGTGGAATCGTTCCCCAGCGCCCATAGGAATTCCTCGAAGTCCATGGGGTGCAATTCGAGATGTTCCTCTTCAGATGGTATCACTATGTTGCTGATGTTGGTGTGTATCGATATCAGGGACCCCGTCTCCAGGTAATCGTATCTGCCGTCCGCCACCAGATGTTTGATCATTTCCCTGGCACGAGGAAACCTCTGGACCTCGTCAAACACGATGAGTGATTCACGTTCATACAACCTCGTCCCGTATATCAGGGACAGTTTGCTGAAGAGCAGATCCAGATTCATCGAATCCTCTTCGAATGTCTCCCTCACGGACGGTGGAGCCTCTGAGAAGTCAATCATGATATGGCTTCTGTACTCATTCTTTGCGAAAACCTCTGCCAGATAGCTCTTCCCTGTGCGTCTGGCCCCGTCGATGAGAATAGCTGATGTGCCTTTGCTTTCCTCCTTCCACCTCAGAAGTTCGTCATAGGCTTTCCTTTTCATGTCTGGGTGTATGCGCCCAAAGTAATTATAATACACGAAAAGGCAGTATTAGATTCTTAGAATCACACACGAAAAGGCAGTATTAGATTCTTAGAATCACACACGAAAAGGCAACATCTCACGAATCGTCATCCGCACGCCTCCTCGTCCTGGAGTCCAGGATCCCGGCGATATCCGCCACGACCCTGTCCCTCTCCTTCCTGAGCTCGCATTCCCACACGACAACGGTCGTCCACCCCATGGACTCCATGGCCTCCATGTTCCTGCGGTCCCTCTCGACGTTCTTGGAGAACTTGTCCTCCCAGAACCCCCTGTTGTGCTTCGGGAGGGGCAGGTCGCACCTGGGGCACCTGTGCCAGTAGCATCCGTTCACGTAGATCGCGACCCTCCTCCCCGGATAGCACACGTCCGGTCTCCCCGGCACCTTCCACTGCAGCCTGTACCCCGGGTAGCCCGCCTCCCTGAGTGCCATGCGGAGGGCCATCTCGGGCTTGGTGTCCTTCCTGCGGTTCCCCTTCATGGACTTCACGGTGTGCTCGTTGAGCGGAGGGCATTCGGGCTTCACGGGATGCCGGATGGGGTTCCGGGGATAAACCGATCCCTCCCCGGGTCGCGGGCGCCCCCCTCCGAAACGTTGAATACCGCGCCGTCGTACACATCCGCAGAAGGTGTCAGATGCCCAGTGGATTCGACAACGACATGTACCTCAGGACCCAGTCCGAGCACATCAGGTACCGCATGGAGCAGTTCGGCGGGAAGCTCTACCTGGAGTTCGGCGGGAAGCTTTTCGACGACTACCATGCGTCGCGCGTGCTCCCCGGTTTCAAACCGGACAGCAAGATCTCCATGCTCATGGAGTTCGGCAACCAGGCCGAGGCCATAGTCGTCATCAACTCCGAGGACATAGTCAGGAACAAGATCCGCAAGGACATCGGCATAGGCTACGATTCGGAGGTCTTCAGGCTCGTGGACTCCTTCGCGGACAGGGGCATATCCGTCTGCGGACTCGTCATGACGCAGTACACGGGGCAGTCCGCCGCGGACCAGTTCCAGAGGAAGGCCGAGGCCATGGGTCTCCGCGTCTACAGGCACTACCCGATAGAGGGCTACCCCTCGAACATCCCGCTCATAGCGAGCGACGAGGGCTACGGCCGCAACGAGTACGTCGAGACCACGAAGCCCCTGGTGATCGTGACCGCCCCCGGTCCCGGCAGCGGGAAGATGGCGGTCTGTCTGTCGCAGCTCTACCACGAGAACAGGCGCGGCGTGTCCTCCGGGTACTCCAAGTTCGAGACGTTCCCCGTGTGGAACCTGCCGTTGTCGCACCCGGTCAACATCGCGTACGAGGCCGCCACGGCGGACCTCAGCGACAGCAACATGATCGACCCGTTCCATCTGGAGGCCTACGGCGTCACCACGGTGAACTACAACAGGGACGTGGAGGTCTTCCCCGTCCTGAACGCCATCCTGGAGGGCATTTACGGGGAGTCCCCCTACAGGTCCCCCACGGACATGGGCGTCAACATGGCCGGCAGCTGCATCGTGGACGATGCGGAGGTCCGCAGGGCGGCCAACAACGAGATCATCCGCCGTCACTTCGCCATGATGAGGGACCGTAAGGAGGGCAGGGTCGACCAGGAGGCGCTCTTCAAGACGGAGGTCCTGATGAAGAGGGCGGGGATATGCGTCGAGGACCGCAGGGTCGTGTCCGTGGTCAGGGAGCAGATGTCCCTGTCGGAGAGGCCCGTGGTCGCGGCGGAGATGCCCTGCGGGAAGATCGTGATGGGCAAGGCCTCGCCGCTCCTGACGGCCTCGTCCGCGATGATACTCAACGCCCTGAAGACCCTGGCCAGGATAGACGACTCCGTGCTCCTGATCTCGCCCGAGGTCATCAGGTCCATGCAGAGGCTCAAGGTGGACTACCTGGGCAACAGGAACCCGCGCCTCCACATCGACGAGATGCTGGTCGCGCTCTCCATAGCGGCCAACGACGACGAGGTCGTGGAGAGGGCGTTCGCCAAGCTCCCCGAGCTGAGGGGGTGCGACGTCCACTCGTCGGTCATAATATCGCAGGTCGACGAGGTCCTGTACAAGAAGCTGGGGATGTACGTGTCCAGCGAACCGGAGTACCAGACCAAGTGCTTCTTCCACGGGAACTGAAGCCCACGGTTTTCCGTGGGGCCCGTTCCCATTTTCCACACGGTTCCACAGTACTTGTACTAAGTCTGAGTATGAGTATAAGTATGAGTATAAGTATGAGTATAAGTCCAAGCTCCGGAGAGGGGATTTCCATTGATACCTGTTGATTTCAAGAGGATGGTGAGGGAGAAGGTGGTGGAGGGTGAACGCCTCGAGTTCAAGCGCGGGTGGAATCCGGAACCCATACTCCATACGATAGTGGCGTTCGCCAACGACATAGACAACCTCGGCGGAGGGTACATACTCATAGGTGTGGAGGAATCCAAGGGGATGCCCTTGGGCGATGTGGTCGGTATCGACAGGTCCTCGGTGGACAGGATCAACAAGGATCTGCTGAATCTGTGCAATCAGATCGAACCCCGCTACATCCCCGAGACGGACACATTCGACCACGAGGGGAAGACGGTGATGGTCATATGGGCGCCCGGAGGTTCAGCCCGTCCATACAAATGCCCGAACTCATTGTCCAAGAGGAACGAATCCAAGTCGTACTACATCCGCAGGATGGGCAGTACCATAAGGGCATCTCCGACCGAGGAGCGCGAGTTGTTCGAAGTATCCAACGACACGCCGTTCGATGACAGATGCAACGACAGGGCGGCGATGTCCGACATAAAACCATCCCTCGTGGAGAACTACCTGTCGACCGTCGGCAGCGACCTCATGAAGCTCGTGTACGGTCTCCCCATCGGAGAGGTGGCGGACCGCATGCACATAACCGGGGGGCCACCCGAGAACAGGCGTCCCCTGAACGTGGGTCTGATGTTCTTCAACGACCGTCCCGATGATTTCTTCAGGGAGGCACGCATCGATGTGGTGATAAAACCGGACCCGACCGGCGAGGGGATGAAGGAGAAGATCTTCAGAGGTCCCCTGGACAGGCAACTCCGTGATTCCCTGATGTACATCGGGAACATGATCGTGGAGGAGAGGGTGAGCAAACACGAGGACCGTGCCGAGGCCACCCGCATATTCAACTATCCGATGCAGGCGGTGGAGGAGGCGATCTCCAACGCGGTGTACCATAAGAGTTACCAGATACCCGAACCGATCACGGTCGTGGTAATGCCCGACAGGATGGAGATCACCAGCGCCCCTGGACCGGACAGATCCATCACGGATGAGGATCTTGGGAACCGTCGGCTCGTGAGCCGGAGGTACAGGAACAGGAGGATAGGGGACTACCTCAGGGAGATGGACCTCGCCGAGGGCAGGAACACAGGTGTCCCCACGATGGTGGCATCCATGGTTTCCAACGGTTCTGACCTGCCCGTATTCAAGACGGATGCCGAACGTACGTACCTCACCGTGGTCCTGCCGATCCACGGTTCGTTCCTGCGGGACACGGTCCCCCAGCCGGTCACTGGAAACGGTCGCCGCACCAGGGCCGAGATAATAACGGAGGTACTCGGACTCCTCTCCCGCAACGGTGAGATGTCCATAAGGGAGATCTCCGATGCGATGGGATACAAGTCCCCTCCGACATCCTTGAAGTCTGCGGTGAGCACCCTGATATCGGAGGGTTCACTGGAGTACACGGACCGCGAGAGGAACAGCCCCAAGCAGAAGATCCGTCTCGCCGGCAGGTGAATCCCGCATCACAGGTCCAGCAGGTCGAAGTCGAAGTCCAGCCTGTCGCGGACGAACGCCTTCCTCAGCAGCGTGTCGGGGACGAACCTGTCGTACTTCCCCAGGCGTATCCTGTCGTTGTCCCGGACCAGGTCCGTGTCCCCTCCGCGGGACAGGCGGTGGTCCACACCCCTCAGGAGCTCCTCCAGTGACAGGTCGGTCGTCACGTCGATGAGGTACGGCTGGAACCCGTAGACGGAGTCCACGCCGTCCACGTCCCTCACCGCCCTCCTGAGGGTGTCGAACTGCACCGTCCCCAGCCATGGGTGTATCCTGAAGCCCCTCTCGGTGGGTGCGAACGTCTCCAGCATGCCGTTTCCGCGGGCGAAGGCCCTGCAGATGCGGAGCCTGTTCGATGCGGCGGTGTCCAGGTACGGGTACTCGGTGTCAGACTCCAGGACGTCCCTCATCCTGCGCATGACCAGCGTGTGCGTCCCCGGCGTCCCGGACCTCCACGGCGTGAATGCGCTGCCGTCGGATTCCACGACCTCCACGGTGTTGTCGGAGGGCCTCGTCCTGACGACCTCCCATACGTGTCCCGCCAGCTGCACCGTCTCGCCGACCTCCGGCATCTCCTGGATGGAACCGATGGTCCTGTCGCCGTTCACCACGTCTATCTCCCTCCTCACCCTGAACACGGAGCAGAAGTCCCTGTCGAACACGGTCCTCTCCCCCCTGTCGCCGATGAGGAGCGTCCCGTCGGACATCCTCTCCAGCTGCCCCTCGGCCACCATGTGCCTGAGGAGCGTCCTGTAATCGTCCTCGTCCACGTCCCTGAAGGGGTACAGCGACAGCACGTCTGACACCAGCCTCCCGAACCTCGCACCGGTCCCGGACTTCAGGTACTCCATGGTCTGGTGGTACAGCAGGCCGTAGGGCAGGGACGGGACCGACGGGGGCTCGGTCCAACCCTCGCCGACGGCGAGCTCGGTCATCGCGACCGCCTTGACCAGCGACATGTCGACGCCCTGGACGGTGGACCACGGGTCGGATTCGTCCTCGTTGCACATGATCGTCATGCTGCGGTCGCCTCCGCGCCTCCCGGACCTGCCCAGCCTCTGGACCAGTCCGGAGCATGTGAGCGGCGCCTCGATCTGGACCACGCGGTCCAGACCCCCTATGTCCATGCCCAGCTCCAGCGTGACGGTGGCGACCACCGTCGTCTTCCTCGAGGGGTCGCGCACGGAGTCCTCCGCCGCCTTCCTGAACTCGCGTGATATGCTCCCGTGGTGCACGTGGATGTCCTCGGTGCCGTGGTACCTCTCCGCCACCTTCCTCAGGGACCTCCCGACGGTCTCGGCATCGGACCTGCTGTTCACGAAGACTATCGAGTCGCGTCCCGCCACCTCCGAGTACAGGCCCTTGTAGTAGCGCGTGATCGCACGCTTCCTCTCGGTGTCGTCCCCCTCCGGGTCCGGGGCGGGGAAGTGGTTGTGCCTGATGGTGACGCCCTGTCCCCGCGGGGAGGCGTCGGTGACGACGGTCGTGCGCCTGCCGGTGTCGGCCGACAGCCATGCGGCCGCCGCTTCCGTGTCCGGGACGGTGGCCGACAGCCCGATCCTGCGCGGGTCGCAGCGTGCCATGACCTCCATCCTCTGGAGGCAGCACAGGAGCTGCAGCCCCCTCTCCGAGTCCATGAACGCGTGGACCTCGTCCACCACCACGAAGCGAAGTCCCCCGAACAGGCGCGGCACCTCCTCCGGACGGTCGGACAGGATGTTCTCCAGGGACTCCGGGGTGATCTGGAGGATCCCCTGCGGGTCGCCCAGGACCCTCTCGCGGATCCCCTGGCCGATGTCCCCGTGCCATCCCGTTATCGCGACGCCGGACTCCCTCAGGATGGGTTCGAGCCTCTGGAACTGGTCGTCTATCAGGGCCTTGAGGGGTCCGATGTAGAGGGCGCCTATGCCCTCCGACGGGTGGTTGTACAACGATGTGATGACCGGGAAGAGCGCCGCCTCGGTCTTCCCGCTGGATGTGCCGGACGCCACCAGGATGTGGTCGTCGCACGATGAGAACGTGTCGAATGTGCGGACCTGGACGTCGCGGAACGAGGTCCACCTGCTGTTGTGGATGTGCTCCCTGAGGAACCAGGGCATCCCGGATAGGTGGTCGCTCATATCTCGAGGTCCTCGATGATGTCGTCGTCGGGGTCGATGTCGGCCGCGACGGTGCGACCGGAGACCATGTCGGAGAATCCTGCGTCCGGGTTCTGGTGGAGCGTGTCCAGCAGGCTGATCAGGTCCCTGGTGATCTCCCTCGGGGTGATCATGGCGGAGGATATGGAACCCTCCATGACCGTCCTCAGGTAGGTCTCCAGCATGGCGTCGTCTATCCCCGACTCGTAACCGTACCTCTGCTCGTGGAGGTCCCTGATGGTCCTGAGGAGGACGAAGACCTCCTCGTCGGTGAGCGGCCTCAGGTTGATGACCGGTCCCAGGTAGTTGTCGTAGCCGTTCTCGTAGCGTCCGGTGACCAGTCTGGACCTGAGCGCCTCGTAGCTGTGGAGGCCCCTGTTGTGGTCCTCTATGAACTCGGGGGTGCCGCACACGTACATGGACAGGTGCGAGGCCTTCCCCTGCATGATGTCGTTGAACATGGTGAGCAGGCGCTCGTAGTTGTTGTTCCTCGAGGCCTTGCTCTGGAGCTTGTACAGGACGACCCCCTCGTCCATGAAGACGACCAGGCCCCTGTACCCCATCCTCACGGACAGCTCCGCCCAGAGCTTGATGAAGTCGTACCAGTTGGAGTCGTCGATGAGCGTCCCGGAGCCAAGGTTCCTGCGGGCGTCGAGCTTGTGCTCCGACTCGCCCTTCAGCCATCTGAGGGCGTATATGTCGTCGACCCCCTCCCTCTGGTCGCGTATGTACGCGGTCACGGCGCCGATGAAGTCCTGGTGGTGTTGCATGTTGGACATGTCGGACGATGCGGAGCGCACCGCGCGCAGGATGTCCTCCGTCCGGACCTCCGACGGGTCGCCGTCCCCGGCGAGGGATGCCGCGATGTCGGCCGCCCAGGTCTGGAGCAGGGGCTCCATGGCCCCGCCGTCGGGTCTGGCCCTGGTGGCCATGTTCTTCACGAGCTCCCTGTATGTGTTCAGCCCCTCCCTCTTGGATCCGGTCAGCCTGCGGTTGACCGCCAGGTCGGCGTCCATCACCACGAACCCGCGGTCCATGGCGTAGTTGCGGACCATCTGCGTCATGAAGCTCTTCCCGTTGCCGAAGCGACCGGAGATGAACCTGAACGCGCCCCCGCCCTCGGCGGTGTCCTCGAGGTCGTTGACGAAGGTCTCCGTCTCCCTCTTCCTGCCGACCGCTATGTACTCCAGTCCCCTGCGGGGGACGACTCCCGACGAGAGGGCGTTCATCATGGTGACCAGCGTCCTCCTCGGCACCTTATCCGTCATAAACCAAGCACCCTCCCGATGTCATCCGCGTAGTCCTCCACGACCTCCCCGTCCTCCAATACGGTGTCCCCGACGGTGTCGAGCGCGACGGTGTTGATGGAGTCCTCCACCCTCGGTGCAACGGTGCCCGCCCTTTTGAGAATTGCCCCCGTGTCCCCTCCGAGGACGAGGGCGCGTAGGTACTCCGTACACACATCCGACAGTCCGGAGGCGAACTCCGACCAGGGGTCCCCGGGGGCCGTCGGCGGTGAGGGTGCGGCCGGTACAGTCTCCACGGGCGCGGGCGACTCCTCCTCGGGTTCCTCATCGACCCTCATCATGCCGGTCACCTCGCGGAGGGCCTCCTGGGCCTCCTCCACGGCCCTCCTGTCCAGTCTGACCTCCCTCCTGGCCGTGGTGCGGGGTCTCAGCGGGTCCCCGGCGAACCATGCGTCGGTCTCGGACTCTATGAACCCTGAGCAGTCCATGGAGAACGCCTGGACCCTCCTGCCCTGTATGCGCTTGCCGCGTTTGCGGCGGACGGCGACGATGACCCCCTTCACGATGGAGTTGAGCTCGCGGGGGAACGTGAGGTTGGATGTGAAGTCGGGCACCTCGAAGGTGTACTGCCTGCCCTTCCGGGCCTCGCCGTAGTACTTCAGGCGGTTGAACAGGGGCATCCTGACCTGGCGCCACCTGATCCTGCAGTACGACATGATGTCGTCCCCGCCGGCGACCAGGTGCTTCTCCACGTGTGCGAGGACGTTCGCCGTGATCCCGGCGCAGTCGCGGTCGAAGTCCGCGGCCATGGTCTTCTCGTGGAGTCCGGACAGGGAGATGAAGGACTCGGGGTCCAGCGTCCCCCTCCCCTCCAGCATGGCGCCCGTGGCCATGTTCACGGACACGTCGCTGCGGACCAGGGACGGGTCGACGTCGTCGATCCCGTGCAGGACGGCGTACTCGAGGTACGTGGACCTGATCAACGGATGCCAGTCGTCGTCGGACTCGTACACGCGGCCCATGTCCCCGATGCTGCGGAGGATCTCCCGGGGATCCCCCTCGGAGTTGATGAGCTCGCACAGGTACAGCCACACGTATCCGGTGTCCGTGTCGGGGTACCTGCCGCTGCGCACCGCGCTCCTCCAACCGAGGTAGAAGGCGCGCTGGTCGTCGTCGAAGGAGCGGTAGTCCGGGTTGACGAAGCCGGACGGCGTGTAGGGCACGTCCGAGTCGCCCACCGTGTCGCGGTTCTGCTCCATGTCGGTCCTGAGCGACCTGCTGACCATCCTGGACCTGGACTCCAGGTCCGTGATCATCCTGCCGTTGACGTCTCCCGGGACGTCCGGGTCCGAGAACGGGTCCTCCACCCCGAAGACGTCCCTGCCCATCTCCACCAGCATCCTCTCGCGGGAGGACATCGCGGTCCTCTCCGTCCCGCGCCTGGGCTTCGGTCCGCGGATGTCGTCGCCACGGCCGTCGAGGATGTCCTGGAGCGCACGGTCCACGGTCCTCCTCATGCCGTTGTCGAAAGCGGACGGGGCGGAGGGCCCCCTGATGTCCCTGAGTTTGAAGAGAGCCTTCTCGGAGTACCTGATGAGCCCCCTCATGAACGTCTCGAAGCCGTCGTTCACCAGGTCCAGGTAGGACACCGACCACTCGGCGTCGTCCCCGTGGTACTCCAGTCCCCTGAAGAGCCTGTGGTCCGTGCGCTTCGGCTTCCCGTAGGTCTCCGCGATGCCCTTCCCTGTCATGCGGGTCAGCTCCCTGTCGATGCGGAGCAGCGACAGGTTCACAAGTTCCGACAGCGCGTCGGTGTCGTCGTAGTACAGTTCGGGCGTCCCCGCGAGGCGGACCGCCAGGTCCAGCTCGATCCTGTCGGGCGGGGACGCCATGATCTCCGACAGGGTCATGCGGTACCTCTCGTCCCAGCCCCATATCCATATGCGCGGCATGTCCCTGCCGTCCGCTATGGCGATGTCCAGGATGGTGGACCTGACCGCCTCGCGCATGGGGACGTACCCGCACTCCCTGTTCATCAGCATGAGCTCGGCCATCGCCGAGTCGTGGTCGCGCTCCAGGTTCGCTATCTCGCAGAGGCGGATCCACACGTACCCGTTGTCCGTGTGCAGGCACTCGCCCTCCGCCAGCCTGGACCTCCAGTGGAAGTAGTAGTTGCGCTGCTCGTCGTCCAGTATGCGGTAGTCCGGGGTGCGGTACCCGCTGGGGACGTACCCGCAGGGTTCACCACCCCTCCCGGAGTGGAGGACCATGTCCTCGAGGAACCCCGGCCCGGGCCTGTACTCCGGATCCCTTCCCAGATTCGTGCGACCGCCCCCTCTCCAGATCCGTTCAGGACATGCATCCGCTGATGCATCTGCCGATCGCGGTTATGTCGCAGCTACCGTTGAACTCGAACCTGAGCTTCCCGACGCCGCTGTAGTACACCTCGAGCTCCGAGTCGAGGTCCAGGTGCCCCGCGGTCTCGATGGAGAACACCGAGATCCCCTTGTACGACATCGAGGTGATGTCCTGCTTCTTCCCGGTCAGACCCTGCAGGTTGACCGCGAAGAACCTCCTGTCTGTGAACGTGACGTAGTCGCGCACGCCCTTGTAGGTGCCGATGATCTCCTCACCGGGCACCAGGAGCGAGAGGACCTTGTCCCCGACGTCCCCGTTGCCGACCTTCCTGAGCTTGACGAACTCCCCGTTCTTGAAATCGATCATGTGCATCAACATCCCGGCCCGTGGGGCCGATGGGGTGTATCGGCCCCATCGTTCTTTAGCGGTTCGATGGGGATGCGGCGGAGAAATGGATGTTGGAGCGGATCTCGTCGACAGTGGTGACGTTGCATATCGCCTCCACGTTGCCGATGTGGGACTCCACGGTGGATGCGACCCCTCCGGAGAGGATGTACGGTCTGAGGTCGTGGTCGAAGACACCGAAGTAGGTGGATAGGACGCAGAACCTGGCGACGAGTCCCGCCAGGACGACCCCGTCGCAGCCCGTGTCCTCGAGGACGCGGTCCAGGTCGGTGCCGCGGAAGGAGTTCATGTACCTCTTGTGGACGATGCGGTCCCCGTCCACCGGGCCGATGAGCCCGTCGATGAGGTCGTCCGGCCTCTCGACACCCTCGGTGCCGTGGCCGTCACCGTCGAAGTACACGTAGACGATGGGGTTTCCCGTGTCCCTGAAGAGCCTTATCGCCCTGTTGAGCGTGTCGAGCTTCCCGTACATGGAGCACTTGAGCTCCTACGACGCCTCTGTGAACTTGTTCTGGACGTCGACGACGACCAGGGTGAGCCTCCTATCCTTGAAATCCACGTCCCTCACGGTATCCTCGGGCCCCCGTGCGGTACCCTGCATATCAACCTTGTCAGGATTGGACGTGGGATGGTCGGTTATTACGTCCTGACGGGGATGGGACGGCGGGGGCTCCCCCCGCCGTCGATGGGTTTCAGAAGAGTCCGAAGATCCTCTCGGAGTAGTCCAGGACGTCGTCCATGGGCATTCCGGCGATGAGGACGGCCTGCGCGTACATGATCTCCGCCATGGATCCGGCCCTGTCGGGGTCCTCGATGCGGGCCCTCTTGAGCGCGTCGAAGGCGGGATGGTCCGCGTTGATCTCGAGCACCCTCCTCGCCCTGACGTCCTCGGGGCCGCCGGGGATGCTGGAGAAGTACCTCTCCATCTCCAGGGACACGTCGCCCACGGTGCTGAGGCACACGGCATGGGTCTTCAGCACGCGGGAGAGCCTGACGGACTCCACGCGGTCGCCCAGGACGTCCTTGACGAAGTCCAGGACCTCCCTCTCGCTCTCCTCCCTGGCATCGGAATCCTTCCTCTCCTCGTCGCTCTCCAGGCCGAGGTCGTTGCCGGAGATGTCGCAGAACTGCCTCCCGTCGTACTCCCTGAGGGTCCTGACGGCGAACTCGTCCACGTCCTCTACCAGGCCCAGGATGTCGTAGCCCCTGTCCCTGACCTGTTCGGCCTGGGGGAGCTGCTTCGCCCTGGCGATGCTCTCGGCGGAGGCGTAGTAGATCCTCTCCTGCCCCTCGGGCATGGCGTCCACGTACTCCCTGAGGGTGATCTTGGACCCCTTCTCGAAGGAGTCGAAGAGGACCAGGTCCCTGAGGGTCTCGGCCTTCGCACCGAAACCGTCCACGATGCCGTACTTGAGCTGGGTCCCGAAGTTGGAGTGGAACACCTCGTACGACTCCCTGTCCTCGGACAGCAGGCGGGCGAGCTCGTTCCTGATCTTCTTCTCCAGGTTGTTCCTGATGGTGGTGAGCTGGCGGTCGTGCTGCAGGATCTCCCTGGAGATGTTCAGTGACAGGTCGGGGGAGTCCACGACGCCCCTGACGAACCTGAAGCAGTCGGGGAGCAGGTCCTTGCACTTGTCCATGATCATGACGCCTGAGGAGTAGAGCTGCAGTCCGGGCTCGAAGTCCCTGCTGTAGAAGTTGTAGGGTGCGACCCTGGGGATGAAGAGCATCGCCCTGTAGCTGACGGCACCCTCGGCGTTGACCCTGATGATGGCGACGGGGTCCTCGTAGTCGCGGAACTTCTCCCTGTAGAACGCCCTGCAGTCGTCGTCGGAGACCTCGTCCCTCGGGCGCTGCCAGATGGGGACCATGCTGTTGACGACGGTGTCCTCGGTGCGGGTGACCCACTCCCTCTTGGGGTTGCCCTCCTCGTCGGTCTCGCCGGTCTCCTCCATGGAGCCCCTCTCGAGCTGCATGTGGATGGGCCAGCGGACGTAGTCGGAGTACTTCTTCACCAGGTCCTCGATGACGTACTCGTCGAGGTACCTGCCGTAGTCCTCGTCCTCCAGGTCGTCCCTGATGTGCATCACGACGTCGGTCCCGTGGGTCTCCTTCTCGCACTCCCCGACGGTGTACCCGTCGGCACCGTCGCTGACCCACTCCCAGGCCTGCTCCTGACCGTAGGGCCTGGACCTGACGGTGACCCTGTCGGAGACGAGGAACGATGAGTAGAACCCGACCCCGAACTGGCCGATGATGTCGACGTCGTCCACGGACTCCATCGTGCTCTTGAAGTCGAGGGAACCGCTGTGGGCGATGACCCCCAGGTTGGCCTCCATGTCCTCCACCGTCATGCCCACGCCGTTGTCGGACACGGTGACCGTGCGCGCCTCGGGGTCGATGCTGATGTCGATCCTGAAGTCCTCCCTGGACAGGGGGATGTCCGCCTCGGTGATGGACCTGTAGTGGAGCTTGTCGATGGCATCCGATGCGTTCGACACGATCTCCCTCAGGAAGATCTCCCTGTGGGTGTAGATCGAGTTGATCATGAGGTTGAGGAGCTGTTTAGATTCCGCTTTGAACTCTTTCTTCGCCATTGCAGTACCCTCTTCACCCTTCCGGGTGCGATAATCGTTTTACTGACAGAACTTCTATAAGTAGGTATCTGTCGGATCCATCGCCTGTGGAGAGGATGGTTTATTACTCCAACCGACGATAATCCATATGCGGCCACAGGCCGAGGATATGCACATGACCGTCAAGGAAGATGTAATCAGGACCATGAGGGAGGCCGGGAAGCCCATGAGCGCGGGCGAGGTCGAGAAGGCGACCGGCATAGACAGGAAGGAGATCGACAAGGCCTTCAAGGAGCTCAAGGCCGAGGGCGCCATCGTCTCCCCCGTCAGGTGCAAGTGGGAGCCCGCCGAGTGATCCCGGGGCGGATATCCGCCCCGATGCAAACCCTTTGACCCCTCCGTTTTCGGTCCGAACGGACCGCTCCCAGTTCCATCCGCTCCGACACAACCCCTGAACCGTGCAAATACCGGCACGTCGACACGTCCCCCATGTCTTCGTATCCGAGGTACGCGGGAATGGTGGTGGCCTACATGGTCGTCCTGATCGCCGCATCCACGGCCGTGACAACTTGGTTCGGCGGCCTGTCGCCGGAGGACTCGTTCTACTTCGTGGTGCAGACGCTGTGGACGGTCGGATACGGGGACGTGGTGCCGTCGGGTGAGACCGGAATGTGGGTGTCCACCGCCGTGATCCTGCTGGGCACCATAGGGATAACCTCCGCCCTGGGGGTCGTGGGCGGGATGGTGCTGGAGCACCACTCCGAGAGGGGCAGGAGGATAGACGAGGAGATAGCCGCCGGCACGCGCCGCGGCATGGAGGCGCTGTACGCGTGGGGCGAGAGGAACGGCGTCCGCCGCGAGGACATAGACCGTGCGCTGGGGGAGGCGGACGATGAGGGATGAGACCCGCCTGATGCTGTTCTCCCTGGTGGTGCTGGCCTCCGTGACGGTCTTCGGAACGCTGTCCTTCTCGTACCTGGAGGGCTGGTCCGCGGTCGAGTCCCTGTACTTCACGGTGTACACCGTGTCGTCCGTGGGTTACGGGACCCTGGTCCCCTCCCCCGGGAACAGGGTGTTCACGGCGTGGTTCATAATCGTGTTCACCACGGTGGTCCTGGCGTGCATCGCGGCCGTGGGGAACTGGGTCGTCGCCGTCCTCCAGAGGCGCTCGGCCGGGAGGAGGATGGACGGAGAGATGGACAGGATGCACTCGGGGATCGAGAGACTGGGACACCGCGACGGCGACTCGGCGAAGTCGGAGGTCTCCGACGCCATGGGCGACCGGGGCGACAGGCTGCGTCGCCTGCGATCACAGGCCGTTCAGGAACGCCGTGACCGTGTCGTACCCCTCGCGGTACGGGATGCCTGCGGACCTGCACAGGGCGGCGAGGCTGTCGTACTCGGGGTAGCGCCTGACCATGCCGTCGAGGCTGCAGACCTTGACCCTCATGGTCCCCAGGGGGGTCTCCACGTCCTCGAACGTCCTGTCCATGACGGTGCGCTCCATGGTGCAGCGCCTGACGCCTATGGTGGAGGTCTCGGTCAGGAGGATGCGCTCCATGGTCGGGACGTCCCCCTCCGAGCATATGACGGTAACGCAGTGTGCGGGTCTGTTCTTCTTCATGTACACCGGTGTGTAGAACACGTCCCTGGCACCGGCCGAGAAGAGGCTCTCCATGGCGAAACCCAGGGCCTCCCCGGTGCAGTCGTCGACGCAGCACTCCAGCTTGCACACGCGTTCCGGGGTGTCGGACGCCTCCAGGACCATCGCCCTGACGATCCCGGGGAGCTCCGTCTCCCTCTTGCCGGCGCCGGTGCCCACGCGGACCACCCTGAACGACCCGGGAAGCTCGGAGTTACCGACAGCGGCGGCGAACGCGGCTCCGGTGGGGGTGACGTACTCGCCGTGGTGCCCCGTGATCCTCAGCCTGAGTCCGTGGGCCGACGCTATGTTCGCCACGGCGGGGACCGGGACCGGGATGATGCCGTGCTGGCACCTGACCGTGCCCGTGCCCTCGTGGAGCTCGGAGAAGCAGACCCTGTCGATGCCGAGGTCGTCTATGCAGAAGGCCAGTGCGACGATGTCGACTATGGAGTCGACCGCTCCGACCTCGTGGAAGTGGACCCTGTCCACTTCGGTCCCGTGTGCGGAGGCCTCCGCCTCCGCGAGGATCGTGAACATGCGCTCCGCGACGGACCTGGCTCTGTCCGTCATGGTCCCGGAGCGGATGATGGCGAGGATCTCCGGCAGGTGGCGGTGGGGGTGGTGACCGTGGTGATGGTCGCCGTGACCGTGATCGTGACCGTGGTGATGGTCGCCGTAGAGGTACGCGTCGTCGTGGTCGTGGTTGTCCTCGTCCAGGACCACCGAGAAGTCGCAGGCGTCCAGTCCGTTGCGGATCCTCCTCGACACCTCCACCCGGAACCCGTCCAGGTCCAGGCTGTCGAGGACCGCTGTCAGGCCGTCCAGGTCCGCACCCAGGTCCAGCATGGCGGCTACGGCCATGTCGCCGCTTATCCCGGAGTAGCACTCGAAGTAGAGCGTGCGTCCGTCCACTGGATCACTTCCTGTACCCGAGCCTGTTCCCGACCACTTCGGAGGAGGGGTTCCTGTGGGAGCACGGCATGCCCACCACGCACTTCCCGCACACGCTCAGGCCGTTGAACATGCCGCCGTTGTCGTTGCACAGGGCGTCGCAGACATCGCGTTCGAAACCGTCGGGGGTCAGTGCACCGCTCCTGCACTTGTCCATGCAGAGCCCGCAGCCACCGTTCCTCCTGTACGTGCAGTACTCGGTCCCGGGGATCCCGTCGGGCTCCACGTCGAGGGTGGTGACCACGGAGTAGAACCTGCCGCAGCACCCCTTCTCGGTGATGAGCATGTTGTTCATCCCGAACGTGCCGAGACCGGCCAGGTTCGCGATGTGCCTCTGGGACCACCTGCTGACGATCGTGCCGGGCGCGCGCTTTATGTCCCTGGGTGACACGGCCTCGAACCCCATGCCCCTGACGATCCTGGCCACGCGCTCCCCCAGGCCTATGCTGGCCTCGTTGCTCATGAGGTAGGAGAACGCCCACTCGGGGGACGGCTTGTCCCCGGGTATGTTGGTCCTCGCCACCTGCCTCTCGAACGGGAGGAAGTAGGAGACGACGATCGTCGCCCCGGGGAGGATGTCGGAGGGCATGTAGTGCTCGGGATGGACTATGCTCCTGAACTCCGCGAAGCGCGGGTGGTTGGCGTCCGCGAACCCGACGAGGGGCTTGCCCCACAGCAGGTCTATGCTGTGGTCCTCGCAGTAGTCCCACAGGTAGTCGACTATACCCTGGGTTATCTCGGCCCTCGCGTCGCCCTTCATGTGTGGCGGAACGCGATGTGGTAAAAAAGGGATGCGGGCGCGTGGCCCGCGTGCCCGTGTCAGAGCACACCCATGTCGGTGAGCTTCTCGGGCAGGTAGCGGTCCGTGACGAAGTCCAGACCGTATTTGGCCAGCGCCTGCTGCTCGGACTTCTTCTTCATGCTGAGCATGGCCTGGATCTCGTTGGTCCAGTACTCGTCCTTGAACCTGGGGTCGGAGAGCTCCGCGTTCAGGGCGCCGATGTCCTTGTCGCTGAGCTTGTCCGTGGGCAGGTCGTAGTTGAGGATGTCGGACGCGGTGGTGCCGATGAACTGCGCGGTGGGGGTCGCCAGGAACTCGGATATGTGGGCGGTCTTGATCGCCCCGTACGCCACGGAGGCGTAGATCCTGAAGGACCACGGGTCGCCGTCGGTGAACACCGTGACGGGCAGGTTGTGCTCCTCGTTGAGCCTCTTGATCAGGCGCCTGGTGCTCCTGGCGGGCTGACCGGCCAGGTGGATGAGGGCGCACCCGTACTTCTCGGGGAAGCCGTTCTCGATCAACCTGGCGAACATTCCTCCTGTCTCGATAGCCATGACGAACCTCGTGTTCCCGGGGTCGATCTGGAACGTGTCCTCCTCGACCTTGTACGGGACGGCGAAGCCGGCCTCGGACACGTCGTCGATGCAGTTCATCGTCTTCATGCCCTTCTTGGTCATGGTCGTGAAGTTCAGGTCCCCGTAGACGTGGGCACCCGACTCCTCGGGGCGGAGCTTGAAGTCCTCCCTCATGCACCCGGTGATGGTCTCGAGGTCCTCGGCGAGGAGGTTGCTCTCGTCCTGGGAGTGGAACTTCGCGTGGTTCCATCCCTCGGAGATGTAGTACATCTCCCTCAGGGTCGAGGACTTGTTGTCGCGGATCATCTCGTTGATGAAGTCCGAGGTGTAGACCGTCCTGAGCATCATGGTGGCCCCGTTGACGGTCTTCGCCGTGCGGCTCGTCCTGAGGTCGCCGTACTTCCAGACGTTGTGCTTCGCATCGAACTCGATGTTCTTCTTGGACCTCAGGGGGACCTCCATGGTGGGGATCTGCCCGTCGTCCATCTGGTCGTATATCCCCTCGACGACGCCCGTGAGGCTGTCGAGTGCAAGCTGCTGTCTCTCATTCGTCGCCAAGGTCTTCAGCCTCCATTGTCTCCTCCTCGTCCTCCTCGACGAGGTCGGATTCGTCGGTCTGGACTATCTCCAGGCCCTTTATGCCCCAGTCTCCCGGGAGCGTCTCCGCGCCCATCACCATGGTGGTGCTGAGTCCGGAGAAGTAGATGTCGTCCGCGTCGAAGGTGTCCGCCATGTCGCCCGTGAGCTCGAAGGACACGGTGGTGGACGTGGACGGCGGGAGGTCCGCGATCTCCCAGTTGGCCTTGCCCTCGTCGTTCATGTCCAGGAAGCACTGGTGCGAGAACAGCGTCAGGTTCACGGACTCCTTGGGGAGCCTGGCGTGGAGCCTGATGGTGCGGGGCAGGGTGGTGTAGTTGTAGACGGTGTACGTGACCGTGCGGAGCTTCTTGCCCTCCCTCTTCACGGTCGGTTCGATCCACACGACGTTCATGATGCGGGATATGGTCCTGTCCAGGTTGGGGACGGGCCTGTCCAGGTGCTCGGCGCACTTCCTGGCCATGTCGGGCAGGATCTCCTGGACGATCTCGAACTTGGCGTGGGTCTTGTTCTTCCTCTCCATCTTGTTCAGATGGCTCTTGAGGTTCCTGGCGCACAGCCTGAGCGCCAGTCCTATCTCGCTCTGGAGCTCGGGGAAGTTGGCGACGGCCTCCTTTCCCTCGGATGTGAACGGGACCTTGGTGGACGCCACGTGGACCAGGATGATGGCGGGTCCGAAGGGGATGCCCTTCCCGCCCCTCTGCTCCAGGCCGTACCTCCTCCAGTCCATCTCGGAGATCGCCTTCGTTATGGCGCACGCGCCCTGCTGGTAGAGCAGCGGCACGCGGTTCGCGAACCTGAGGATCTGGACCTGTCCGTCCGAGGGGATGTCGCCCCCGTAGACGATCCCGGCCTCGACGACGAACGGGTTGCCGTTCACAGCCTTGGGCGAGCGTGTGACGGGTGTGGCATAGTACTCGGGGCGGAGCCCGTCCAGGACGTGCATCAGACCCTTCTTGATCAGGGTGTCCCCGATGGGGGAGAGGCAGTCGGTGGGCGGTGCCATGATCTTGACCGTCTTGATGGCCTCCAGGATAGCGATGGCGTCGTCCCTGGTGATCTTCTCGGGCTTCTTGTCCTCCTTGACCTTCGACTTCTCGAGGATCTCGGTGGCTATCCTGTCGGTGATCCTGGAGAAGTCGTTCCTCAGGAAGGCCCTGACGGTCTTCTGCTGGGAGTTCCCGGCGTACTTCAGGAGGTCCCCGATCTCCATTCCCTCGGGGTGGGGCTTGATCTCCTTGGGCTTGGGCGGCATGGTGTCCGTCGCCCTCTCGAAGACGGTCTTCGTGCCGTCGGGGTCGTGGAAGGTGATCTGCGCGTGGGGGTTGACGATGGCCGTGTCCTTCAGGTACTCGAACACGGACTGCTTCCCGTTGACGTACCTGCCCTTGATGGTGTACTCGATGCTGGTCCCGTGCTCCTTGCCCTCCCAGTTGAAGGCCTTGTCGTTGGTGACGATGGGACGGTTGGTCTTGGTGTCGATGACGATGTCCATGCCCCATGCGACCTCGTCCTCGCCCTCGATCTTGGATATGACGTGGGCGGGCTTCCCCGTTGTTATGTTCCCGTACATGACGGTGGCGGAGATCCCGATACCCTGCTGTCCCCTGGACTGCCTGAGCGCGTGGAACCTGGAGCCGTACAGAAGGCGCCCGAAGACGTTGGGCATCATCTTGTGAACGATCCCGGGTCCGTTGTCCTCGATGCATATCCTGTAGTCCTCGTCGGCGACCTTCTCCACGCGTACGCTGACGTCCGGGAGGATCCCGGCCTCCTCGCATGCGTCCAGGGAGTTGTCGACGGCCTCCTTTATACCCATCAGCAGGGACTTGGACCTCGAATCGAAGCCCAGGATCTGCTTGTTCTTCTCGAAGAACTCCGTGACGGAGATCTCCTGCTGCTTGGTCGCGAGCTTGTGGGCGATGGCCGTCTTCCTCTCCTTGGGCGCGGCCTTCTCATTCGTTACTTCTTCAGAGGGCATCCGGGCGGGTCAAGGCCTTTTTCGATTTTAAGGGTTGTCCGGGCGGGACCCGACCCGCCCGGACGGTGTGAAAAGGGGGCGAAGGGGTTTGCGGAGGGGTGCTCAGTCCTCGTCGAACCTCGCGCCGCAGTTGGGGCAGCGCTCCGCGTTGGCGGGCACCTCTGCACCGCACTCGGAGCACTCGAAGGTCTCCGTGCTGGTGTCGACCGTGCCGTCCATGTGCACGATCTCGGTCTCCACGGCCCCGTCGAACCTCGCGCCGCAGTTGGGGCAGTGATCTGCGCCGTCGGGGATCTCCACACCACAGGCGTCGCAGACGAAGAACTTCGCACCGCACCTGGGACACTCGGTCGCGTCCTCGGGGACCTCCGCGCCGCAGGAGTCGCAGACGAAGTAGTCCTTCTTCTTCGCCCTGAGCTCCTCGGGCACGTCGATGTGCGCACCGCACTTCCTGCAGTTGATCTCCCCGGGGAGGACCATGCCGCCGCACTCCTTGCACCTGCCGTACCCCTGGGGGTACAGGCGTCCGTCCGCCTCCATCCTGGCACGGGTCTTGCCCGCGCTCCTCCTCATGAGGGCGGAGAACACCAGGATGATGTAGAAGAGGAACGCGGAGAGCAGGACAGCGATGAGCGCACCGTACAGGTTGAGCTTGGCGAGGTCGCCCCAGCTGATGCCGGTGTCGACGGTGAACCCGAACGTGGCGTCCACGTCGCCTTCCGCGTCCAGGATCTGGATCGCGACGTAGTACAGCTTCCCGTCGTCCAGGTTCACCGCCGCCGAGTACCGGTCGGGCGAACCCTCCACCGGTGCCATCGGCACGTCCGTCTGGTCCGTCAGGTTGCGGATGCTGCCGAAGGATATGGCGGCGGTCGCGCCGTAGGTTACCTGCGCGGTCCAGTCCGTGCCCTCGGGCACGAGGGTGGCGGTTATGGCGCCGTCCTCGTAGACGACGTCCCTGACGTCGTCGGTGTCCATGTCTATGAGCTCCCCGTACTGCTGGGGGATGTCGGAGTACGCGAAGCACCCCGTGACCGTCGCCGCGAGGATGAACACGACCCCGACCAGGGCCTTCACCTTCACGGACGAGACGCCCAGGAGGTGGGGGATCATGTACAGCACCACGGCGATGATCAGGAAACCGAAGCAACTGAGCCCGAGGCCGAGGACCTCGAGCACGATGGCTATGACGATCGCCGCGATCGTGCCGATCAGCTGTTTTGTCGAAAGGGCCTTGTACTGCTCCAGGAGCGAGTGCTTGGGCCCGGCTGTCTCTGTCATACGGCACGTGTTACAGGGGCGTGCGATTAAAATGTGTCGAAGGGAAACCACATGGGAGCCACAGGGACAACAACACTCTAATACGGGGTGGGCATCCCGAGAATCGGTATTTCGGAAATGGGTTCGATCGAGGATCAGATTAGGGAGTTGGAGGAGCAGATCTCCAAGACCAAGTACAACAAGGCCACCGAAGGTCACATCGGTAAGCTGAAGGCCAAGATCGCACGCCTGACCGAGGAGGAGGAGAAGAGACGCTCCTCCAAGGGTCCGACCAAGGGTTTCTACGTCAAGAAGGCGGGCAACGCCACCGTGGCGCTGGTCGGTTTCCCCTCCGTGGGTAAGTCCACGCTCCTGAACCAGCTCACCGGGGCCAAGTCCGAGGTGGGCGCGTACCACTTCACAACCCTCGACGTCGTCCCCGGTGTCATGGTGTACAACCACGCCAAGATCCAGATCCTGGACATGCCCGGACTCATCAAGGACGCGTCCCGCGGGAAGGGGAGGGGGAGGGAGGTCATCGCCGCGGCGAGGTCCGCCGACGTCATCCTCCTTGTCGTGGACATCTTCAACCCCAACATGGACGTCCTGTTCAGGGAGCTGTACAACGCGGGCATCCGTCTGAACCAGAAGAAGCCCGACGTCGTCATATCCCACTCCGACCACGGCGGGATCCTGGTCAAGCCCACGCTGAAGCTGACCAAGATCGACGTGGAGACCATCAAGGACATGACCTCCGCCTACGGCCACGTCAACGCAACCGTCGTCGTCCGCGAGGACATCGACGTGGAGCAGATGCTCGACGTGCTCGCCGGCAACAGGGTGTACATCAAGGCCGTCATGGCGATCAACAAGGTCGACCTGGCCAGGCCCGGACAGCTCGAGGCGGTGCAGGAGATGCACAGCAGGTTCCACACCGTGCCGATCTCCGCGGCCACCGGACAGGGCATGCCCGAGCTCAAGCAGTCCATCTACGACACGATCGACATGATCCGCATCTTCCTGAAGCCCCAGGGCCAGGAGGCAGACCTGGAGGTCCCGCTCATCGTCAAGCGCGGGAACAACATCGGGGATGTGTGCGAGCTGATCCACAGGGACTTCAAGAACAACTTCAGGTACGCCATGGTCTGGGGCAAGAGCGCCAAGTTCCCCGGACAGACCGTCGGCATGGACCACGTGGTCGCCGACGAGGACATCGTCTGCATCATCGTGAAGAGATGATCCCCCGGGTGTCCGCCCGTGCCCGTGTCCCATAGAATCCATTATAAACGTTGAGGACACAATGGTCGCCGGACAACACGCGACCCATTCGTAGGGGCCGCGGACACAGAGTTGAGTGACATGAAGGCGTTATACAGCGACGGGACGGTACAGGAGAGCGAGGACGGACTCAGGATCCTCAGGCACACGGCGTCCCACGTCCTCGCCCAGGCGGTGCAGAGGCTGTACCCCGGGACGAAACTGGCTATCGGACCCGCGATCGACGACGGGTTCTACTATGATTTCGACAAGGAGGGCGGTTTCAGCCCCGAGGACCTCGAGAAGATCGAGGCCGAGATGAAGAAGATCGTGAAGGAGAACCTCAAGCTCGAGACCTTCACCATGCCCAGGGCCGAGGCCATCGAGTTCCTCAGGTCCAAGGGCGAGGACTACAAGGTCGAGCTCGTGGAGGACCTCCCCGAGGACTCCGTGATCAGCTTCTACAAGCAGGGCGAGTTCACCGACCTGTGCGCCGGACCCCACATCATGTACACCAAGGGCGTCAAGGCGTTCAAGCTCCTGTCCCTCGCCGGTGCGTACTGGCGCGGCGACGAGAAGAACAAGATGCTCTCCAGGATCTACGGTACCGCGTTCGAGAGCAAGGAGGCCCTCGACGCCTACCTCAACATGCTCGAGGAGGCCAAGAAGAGGGACCACCGCAGGCTCGGCAAGGAGCTCGGGCTCTTCACCATGATGGAGGAGGGACCCGGTTTCCCCTTCTTCCTCCCCAAGGGAATGGTCCTGAAGAACACCCTGATCTCCTACTGGAGGGAGCTGCACGAGAGGGAGGACTACAAGGAGATCTCCACACCCCTCATCATGAACCAGTCCCTCTGGCACCAGTCCGGGCACTGGGACCACTACAAGGACAACATGTACACCACGGTCATCGACGACGACATATTCTGCATCAAGCCGATGAACTGCCCCGGCAGCGTCCTGGTGTTCAGGTCCGACACCCACTCCTACAAGGAGCTCCCCCTCAGGCTGGGCGAGCTCGGCATAGTCCACAGGCACGAGAGGTCCGGTACCCTCCACGGACTCATGAGGGTCAGGTGCTTCACCCAGGACGATGCGCACATCTACATGACCGAGGACCAGATCACCGACGAGATCAAGGGCGTCGTGAGGCTGATCGACGAGGTTTACTCCAAGTTCGGCTTCAAGTACCACGTGGAGCTCTCCACCAGGCCCGAGGACAGCATGGGATCCGACGAGGACTGGGAGCGCGCGACCAACGGCCTCATCGGCGCACTCGAGTCCGCCGGTCTCGAGTACGTCGTCAACGAGGGCGACGGTGCGTTCTACGGACCCAAGATCGACTTCCACCTGGAGGACTCCATCGGAAGGACCTGGCAGTGCGGAACGATCCAGCTGGACTTCCAGATGCCCCAGAGGTTCGACATCACCTACGTCGGTGCGGACGGGGAGAAGCACAGGCCCGTCATGGCCCACAGGGTCATCTTCGGATCCATCGAGAGGTTCATCGGCATCCTGATCGAGCACTTCGCCGGAAGGTTCCCCACCTGGCTGGCACCCGTGCAGGTCAAGGTCCTGTCCGTCTCCGAGAAGTCCTTCGCGTACGCGTCCGACGTCGCCGCCAAGCTGAAGGCCGCGGGCGTCAGGGTCGAGCTCGACAACAGGGACGAGAAGATCGGATACAAGATCCGCGAGGCCCAGCTCGAGAAGGTCCCCTACATGCTCATCCTCGGTGAGAAGGAGAGCGAGGACGGCACCATCGTCGCCGTCAGGAGCAGGGACAGGGGCGACCTCGGGGCCGTCGGCACCGACGACTTCATCGCACAGGTCCTGGCGGAGATCGCCGACAGGGCATGATCCACAAGCCCGTGCCCCTCCGGGGGCCACGGGCACCAAACATCTACACCGACCGCACAGGTCCCCCTTTTCACAGGACCGTCCGGGATGCGGTGCGTCCGACGGTCCGTTCCGCACATCCCCGGGAGCCGCCCCCGGCGAACATATTTAACGGACCCCGCGATGCGACAACCATGATTCAGTGTCCGCGCGGTACCAGGGACTTCCTCCCCGACGAGATGGAGAAACGCAGGTTCTACGAGGGCAGGCTCAGGCACACCGCCGGGACGTTCGGGTTCAGGGAGGTGGAGACCCCCATATTCGAGGATGCGGAGCTGTTCATCCTCAGGTCCGGTCCCAACGTGCTGAAGGAGCTCTACGCCTTCAAGGACAAGGGGGACAGGGAGATCGCACTCCGCCCCGAGATGACGGCACCCGCCATCAGGATGTTCGTCAACAACATGAGCAACGACCCCAAGCCGATCAAGGTCTTCTACTTCGGACAGTGCTTCAGGTACGAGAGGCCCCAGAGCGGCAGGTACAGGGAGTTCTTCCAGTTCGGAGCCGAGCTCATCGGCAGCGCCACGCCCGAGACCGACGCGGAGGTCATCGCGATGGCGTACGCCATGATCGGGTCCCTCGGCCTCAGGGAGTACAAGCTCCGCATAGGCCACATCGGCGTCCTCAGGCAGAAGATCGCCGACGCGGGCGTGCCCCGGGACAGGGCCGCGGAGGTCCTCCAGAAGCTGGACAAGAAGCTCTACGACGAGGCCCGCCCCCTCATGGAGGACATGGGCGTCGCGGGTGCGGACATAGACGACATATTCTCGCTCACCGAGACCGTCGGCGGGACCGAGGTCCTGGACAGGGTCCCCGGCGAGGCCGGCGACTACCTCAGGAGGGTCGTGGGCTTCCTCGAGGCCATGGGCGTCAGGGACCTGGAGATCGACCTCGGGGTCGTCCGCGGTCTGGACTACTACACCGGCATGGTGTTCGAGGCGGAGGCCCCGTCCCTCGGTGCGGAGAAGCAGATCTGCGGCGGAGGCTCGTACACCCTCTCCGAGCTGTTCGGAGGGGAGAAGGTGTTCTCCACCGGGTTCGCCATCGGTTTCGACAGGATCCTCCTCGCGATCGAGAAGGAGGGCCAGGTCTACGAGCCCAGGGGCATAGATGCGTACGTCCTCTCCGTCAGCGAGGACGTCAGGCTCAGGGCGGCGGAGATCGTCGCCGGGCTCCGTGCGGCGGGAGTGTCCGCGGACGTGGACCTCATGGGCCGCAAGATGGGCAAGGCGCTCAAGCACGCATCCTCGGTGAGGGCGAGGTACGCCGTCATCGTGGGCGCCAAGGAGCTGGAGGAGGGTGCGGTCACCCTCAGGGACATGTCCACCGGCGAGCAGTGCCTCGTGCCGGTCGGGGAGCTCCCGTCCAGGATCCTCTGTTGAAAACGGGTGCGGGTCCCGTCCGCATCCGTCCCTTCCCCCTTTTCCCCCACGCGTGTGTAGTGTGTTTCTCAATTCTGAACACGTAAACCCATCCTGACCGATTTGTACAGGTTGTGGGCGCGGACCACCCACGCCATCATGTCGGTCACACGCTCCCGGGCCCTGGCCCGGAGCGTGTCACCGAACATGCGCTTGAGG
>JAFTYV010000010.1 GCA_017461225.1 Candidatus Methanomethylophilaceae archaeon | reverse complement strand
CCGGAAGCCTCGTCAGTACGATGAGGCTGGTGTCGTGGGGGATCATGTCGTAGATCTCCGGGAGCAGGGGGTCGGGTACGTACTCCAGCAGCTTGGAGTTGATGCTGTTGTTGATGATCATGGCGAAGATCGCAGTACCCGTGGTCGAACCGATGTTCCTGATCAGGTTGACGGACGAGGTGGTCATGCCCATCTCGTCGTCACGGGAGCTGTTCTGGACCGCTGTGGTGATGACTGACATGATGCAACCCAGACCGAGTCCGAAGATGAACAGGGCGACAAGGATGAAGGGCACGGTGGTGTCCACGCCGATGCGTGAGGCCATGAACAGACCGATGCCGGCACAGAGAGGTCCGAAGACCAGCCAGGGCCTGTAACCCGTACGGGAGAGCAGTGCACCGCTGCCGATCGACGTGATCATCATACCTACGACCATGGACATGGCGTACTGTCCGGCCTCGAGGACGGTGTATCCGAGGACGTTGATACCGAGGTACGCGACATACGTCGTTGAACCGAAGAGCGCCAGTCCGAATACGAACATGAACGCGGCGGACTGGAGCACCACCCTGTTACGGACGAGCTCCGGCGAGAGGATCGGCGAACAGGCCCTCCTCTCCACGAACACGAACAGGGCGATGGTGACGGCGGCCACGGCGAGCATGACCGCGGACTCGACGCTGATCCAGTCGAACTCCTTCCACACCCACTCGAAGAACAGGAGGATGTCGAGGAGGAACACCGAGAGGACGGTGATGCCCTTGATGTCGACCCTGGTGTCATGGTCGAGGGGAGCGGACCTGTAGTGCCTGAGGACCAGGTAGAGTGCGACGAAGGCGATCGGTATGTTGATGAAGAATATCCAATGCCAGGAGATGTACTCTGAGACGTATCCCCCGACGAGGGGACCCATACCGCTTCCGATACCGAACACGGCACCGGCGAGACCCTGCATCTTCGCGCGCGCCTCGCCCTCGTACATGTCCCCGATGGCCGAGGTGGCGACGGGGATCAGGATACCGCCGCCCACACCCTGGATGGCGCGACAAGCGATGAACTGGTCCATCTCGGTGACGACACCGGCGAGGAAGGAACCTCCGGTGAAGAGGGCCAGACCGATCAGGAAGAAGGGTTTCCTCCCGTACATGTCGGAAAGTTTCCCGGATATGGGGATCATGATGGTCTCACACAGGAGGTAGGCGGTGATGATCCAGGAGTATATGTCCTCCCCGCCCAGATCCTTGGTGATGAGCGGTCCGCAGGTACTGACGATGGTTGAATCCATACAGGCCATGAACATGGCCAGGATCATTCCCACCATCGCTATGTCGCGACCGCGGACCGAGGTCTTGGGTACCGACCCCTGGGTCGGTCCCGATTCATCGTTCTGCATGACACCCGGAGCATCACGATCTATAAATCTAATACCTAACGAAGCGACCATCGCAGGTGGTGGTACGATATGCAATCCCTGGGCGGATATGCCCATCATCTCTGGGCACTTATCTCAGCTCCGGGAAGAACGATCCACTGCGTGATTGCGACGTTGATCGAGAACAGCTACCGGTACCGGCAATCATAT
>JAFTYV010000064.1 GCA_017461225.1 Candidatus Methanomethylophilaceae archaeon | reverse complement strand
TGTAAGTACCGAGGGTTTCCGAGGTATTCAGTCCTGGCTTACTAAAGTTCTTTTGACGTCGCTGGAGTGTGATCTAGCAGTTAAACAGGTTTCGTATGAAAAATAATCTCATCCTCGAACAAACCCCATTGCTTTTCCGATTCCAACCGTTCGGGCCCTGCCACGACCGGTCGACTACAAGGATTTTATACACTCAGTATATCCTCGATTCAATGTCCATACATCAGATCGTTTCCGGAGTCCCCTACGACTCCAACATATTCCTCCTCAGAGGTTCATCAAACGTTCTGATCGACACAGGTACGGGTATCGCTTCCCAGGTGGTATCCGACCGCATACGTTCCCTTGTCGGTGACGGGCGGTTGGATGCAGTACTCCTAACACACTGTCACGTGGACCATATCGGGGGGCTCTCCCGGATCATCGAGGAGTTCGGATCCACCGCCTACGCGCTCCCTCCGGATTCCGATCCGATCCGTACCGCCGATTCGACCTACACCCTGGATCTCCACTTCGGGCTCTCTTTGGATCCCGTCGATGTCGTCGATCTGTATCCGGGCGAGGTCATCGACATAGAACAGCACAGACTCAGGGTCATCCCCGCTCCCGGACACACCTCCGGGGGCGTATGCTTCCTCGACGAGGTCACCGGTTCCCTCTTCTCCGGTGACACCGTCTTCCTCGACGGGGTCGGTCGTACCGATTTCCCATCGGGTTCCCTGTCCCAGTTACGTTCCACGTTGCAATCACTCGGCAACATCGAAATAAACGGACTGTATCCGGGACACGGCGGCTGCACCGACACAGGTGGTTCCGTCTGCATCAGAAGAGGATTAAGAATGGTAGGTGAAGGTAATTGAAGATCATAAAGTGCGACTATTCCAACGGTTTCGACGTCCAGTGCGAGGAGGCGGTCCAGGCAGCAGCCGAGGACATAGCCCACGGCAAGCTCATCGTGTACCCCACCGAGACGGTCTATGGAATCGGTGCGGACATCTACAACGAGTCCGCCGTCAAGAGCCTCTACATAGCGAAGAAGAGGCCCTTCGACATGCCCCTCTCCGTCGCGGTTTCCGACAAGGCCATGCTCGAGAAGGTCGCGGTCCTCAACGAGAACGCCGACCGCCTCATCAAGGCCTTCCTCCCCGGCCCCCTCACCATCATCATCAAGAAGCAGCCCGATGTGCCAGACATCGTGACCTCATCCTCGCAGAAGGTCGGGATCCGCATCCCGGACAACAGGTTCGCCCTCGAACTCGTCAGGCGCACCGGTCCGATCGTGGCGACCTCCGCCAACCTCCATTCCCGCCCCGACTCCGTGGATGTCGATGCGGCCATCTCCGATTTCGGCGGTGCCGTCGACACCTACATCGACGCCGGCCCCTGCACCCTCGGTCAGCCCTCCACCATCGTCTGGCTCATGGACAAGGAGGTCGAGATCGTCCGTCAGGGTGCGATCCCCGCCGACAAGATCCTGGAAGTGCTCCAATGCTGAACGAGGACGAGCTGGCGAAACTCCGCAGGGCGGGAAGGGTCTCCGGCGAGGCCAGGGAGCTCGGACTCTCCATGGTCAGGGAGGGCGTGAAGCTCTACGATGTCGCACAGGAGGTGGAGGGCTACATCCGTGAACACGGTTGCGGTCTCGCCTTCCCCTGCAACATCAGCATCAACGAGGTCGCCGCCCATTACACCCCCAGCTGCAACGACAAACGCGTCTTCGAACTGGGGGATGTCGTCAAGGTCGACTGCGGTGCCGAGCTCGACGGTTTCGTCGGTGACACCGCGGGCACGGTCGAGGTCGGGACGAACGCCTACAAGGACCTGGTGGAGACCTCCAAACGCGCCAGGAACACCGTGGCCGAGTTCATCGGCGACGGCGTGCCCCTCTGCGAGATCGGACGTGCCGTCGAGATGAGCATCAGACGCGACGGCTTCACGCCGATCATGAACCTCTGCGGCCATCAGATCGAACCGTACAACCTCCATGCAGGTCTCTCCGTCCCCAACTACGACAACGGCGACGACGAGACCATCAGATCCGGGATGACCGTCGCGATCGAACCCTTCGCCACCAACGGCAGGGGCGAGGTCAAGAACGGGCGTCCGGGCAACATCCTCCGCATCGCCAGGATGAGGCCGGTCGCGGATCCGAAGGCCCAGGAGTTCCTGGACTACGTGAGGCAGGAGTTCAAGTCCTTCCCGTTCTGCGCCAGGAGCTGCGACTTCCCGGATGCTGAGAAGTACACCCGCATCCTGACCCGTTACGGCATATTCGCATCCTATGCGGAGTTGGTGGAGGTCAAGGGCGGCATAGTGTCCCAGCACGAGTACACGTTCTACATAGACGGGAGGAGGGGCGAGGTCACCACCCTCCCGTAAACTTATTAACCAAACCCCCTTATCCCGACATCAAGCTGGAGTTGCCAAGCCTGGTCAAAGGCGAAGGACTCAAGATCCTTTCTCGTAGGAGTTCGCCGGTTCGAATCCGGCCTCCAGCACCATCATGTTCTAACCCGTGCGCGTGTACAAGGCTTTATTAATGAGGAGCCCTTCCGACGAACCACGTAAACTCAGGACCCGCCCCCCAAGGGGGTGAAAACTGAGAGCCCCTCCGACGGGGCTTGGTCTAATCCCCCAACGGGGATCATTTACGGAGGAATCGAAATGGCTAAAGCGAGAAAAGATTCGCAGCAGATCGAGGACGAGAACTTCAACTTCATCGTCCGTATCGTCAACTCTGACATCGATGGTCAGAAGAGGACCGTCATCGGTCTCCAGAGCATCAAGGGTGTGGGAAAGAGGGTCGCACAGATCGTCGCCAAGAAGGCGGACGTCGACCCCTCCGTCAAGATGGGTTCCCTCTCCGACGAGAAGGTCAAGGAGATCGAGGCACTCGTCAAGTCCTACGTCGAGTACGCCCCCAGCTGGGCCATCAACAGGCAGATGGACTACGAGACCGGCGCAGACATGCACCTCTTCGGCAACGACCTGGAGATCATCCAGAAGGATGACATCAACAGGATGAAGATGATCCGCTGCTACCGCGGAATCAGGCACGAGGGACGCCACAAGGTCAGGGGTCAGAGGACCCGCTCGAACGGAAGGAACGGACTCACACTCGGAGTCACGAGGAAATCCTGAGGTGATTTGAATGGGAGATCCTAAATTCTCACGCAAGACATACGACACCCCCTCCCACCCCTGGCAGGGCGAGAGGATCAAGGCAGAGGTCGAGGTCGTCCGCGCATTCGGACTCAAGAACAAGACAGAGGTCTGGAAGGCAGAGACCATCCTCAGGAACCTCAGGAAGCAGTCCAGGGACCTGCAGGCACGCCTCAGGACCGGAGACGCACAGGCGAAGATCGAGGCAGACGCCCTGCTCGCCAAGTGCGGACGTCTCGGATACCTCTCCGCAGACGCCAACCTGAACGACATCCTGACCCTCACCAACGAGGACGTCCTGTCCCGCCGTCTCCAGACGATCGTGTTCGAGAAGGGATTCGCCAACACGATCAAGCAGGCCAGGCAGATGATCACCCACGGACACATCTTCATGAACGGTCACAGGGTCACCGTCCCCGGTTACCTTGTCACCAGGGTCGAGGAGTCCTCCATCGAGTACAACCCCGCATCCCCCTTCACCGACGAGATGCACCCCATGAGGATCTCCGCCGACCAGGCAGCAGCCAACGCCGCCGCCAAAGCGAAGGCGGAGGCGGAGGCAGCAGCGGCAGAGGCAGCAGCAACCAAGGCCGACGCAGAGGAAGCCGGAATCACAGCCGAGGATGGTGCTCAGTAATGACAGCGAAATGGGGAATTGCAAACATCTACGCCAGCTACAACAACATCATGATCACCCTGACCGACATCACCGGTGCCGAGACCATCACCAAGGCCACCGGTGGAATGGTCGTCAAGCAGGCCAAGGACGAGTCCTCGCCCTACGCAGCCCAGAAGGCAGCCGAGAAGGTCGCCGAGGCAGCCAAGGAGAAGGACTTCGTCGGAATCCACGTCAGGGTCCGCGCACCCGGAGGAAACAAATCCGTCTCCCCCGGTCCCGGTGCGCAGGCGGCCATCCGTGCCCTCACCAGGGCCGGACTCAAGATCGGCCGCATCGAGGATGTCACACCCATACCGCACGACGGTACCAAGAAGAAGGGCGGACGCAGGGGACGCAGGGTCTGAGGGGGAACTCTCATGGACATAGAGATAATCGAAATGGCGGAGAGGAAGGCCAGGTTCATCCTCAGGAACTCCACCCCCGCCATGGCAAACGCCCTCAGGAGGACCCTCCTGTCCGACATCCCCAAGATGGCCATCGACAGGGTCGAGTTCCACCTTGGTCCCATCATGGTCGACGACAAGGAGTACGAGAGCGTCACGCCCTTGTTCGACGAGATCATCGCCCACAGGCTGGGCATGGTCCCTGTGCCCACCGACCTGGAGCTCTTCTCCCCGCAGGACCAGTGTGTCTGCGGAGGGGAGGGCTGTCCCAACTGCACCATCATGTACAGCCTGAACAAGATCGGACCATGCACCGTGTACTCCGGGGACCTCGAGCCCCTGGGCAACCCCGACCTCAGGGTCAAGGACGAGTTCATCCCGATCGTCGAGCTCCTCGACAACCAGGCGGTCCTCATCTACGCCATCGCCATCATGGGCACTGCAAGGAAGCACGTGAAGTGGCAGGTGGCCAACGGTGTCGGATACAAGTACATGCCCGAGATCGAGATCGATCCCGCGAAGGCATCCGAGGACGACGTCCTCGCCTGTGCGGCCACATGCCCCAAGAGGGTCTTCGAGATCGAGGACGGAAAGCTCGTCGTCAGGAACCCCCTCGAGTGCAGCCTCTGCATGGCCTGCACCGAGTCCCTGGGCGAGAGGGGTGGCATCACCGTGTCCGGTGACGACACCAACTTCGTCTTCAAGTTCGAGACCGACGGGTCCCTCACGGCCCAGCAGGCGCTCGACAAGGCCATGGAGATACTCGCCTCCGAGGCACAGGACTTCAAGGCCCAGCTCGAGGCGCTCTGACAAACATCTCAACCCTCCCCTCCGGGGGAGGGATCAAACCATCTTCCCGTGGTCCGCATACCCAAGTTTTATAATCCCCACACCATCCCAGTCGGCATGAGCGGTCGTGTGGTGTGTCCGGAGTGCGGCAGGGTTTCCGATGGCGAAACCGGTTTCTGTGTATCCTGTGGGAGGGCCTTCGACGGTCCCGCCGACAGGGCACCGTCGGATGTGCGCACCACCGGCGATCCGATCGCGGACGGTTTCTCGTTCATGGCCTCAGGTTCCCTCGCCGAGGCGGCCAACACGTGGGCCGGGGCCGTGAGGGGCGGTCACGTCCCGGATGATGACGAGTACGGCCGCATGGTCTCATCCTGGTGCTCCTGCCTGGTGTCGCTCTCCGCTTCGGCGGACGTCCGCTACCGCAGGAGCGGATCGGACCTCTCCAACGTCCTCCCGGAGGATCGCGACCTGTGTCTGGACATACTGTCCGGCATCCGCTCGTGCCTCGACGGCTGCACGTCCCAGGTCGTGGTGGTGAACCTGTCCACCAACTACATGTTCGCCATGATCGACTGCTTCAACGTGTACACGGACCTGAACGACCTCCTGGAGGTGTGCAGGGATGCCCGCAGCTTCCTCGCCCTCGCATCCGAGAGGGCCGCATCCATGTCCTCCGACGGATCCATGGACCACTCGAAGGCGGAGCTGTACATAGGGACCAACGTGGAGTTCGCATCCATGCTCGAGGAGCGCATCGCTACGATGATCGGTTCGGCCGGACCCGACCTCGTGGACAGGTTGTCCGACCACTGGTCGTCCGTCCCCAACCTGCCGTACGTCCAGGATCTGGTGCTGGCGTTCAACATGACCGCGCAGACCAGGGTGGCCGGGAGGTTCATGGGCAGGATGATCGTGAAGACCCGTGATACCGAGATGGAGCTGTTCACCAGGAAGTACATGTCCGGTGTGCAGTGACGCTCAGAAGAAGTCGGACAGCTTGCACTTGCGGACCTTGTCGTTGTTGAAGACGGAGTCCATGCTCATCTCGAGGATCATGATCCTCTCCTTGTTGTAGGTGTCCAGCCCGTACTTCTCCCCGATGGCCTTCGAGACCTCGAGGTACTTCTTCACACTGGCCTCGTGGACGGTCAGCGTGAGGGCGTTGCCGCACTTGTTGCACTTGCCCGACAGCGGCATCCTGCGGTACTTCTCCCCGCACTTGGTGCACCTGACTGTCTGGGTGGAGAAGCTCCTCAGGTTTCCGATCATGTCCGGCATGAAGTGCTTGTTCAGGACGCGTATCGCCACGTCCTGCTCGTCCACCGCACGGATCTTCTTCCCCAGCATGAGCTGGGCGTCCATCTTGTCCATCATGGTCTCGAGGGTCGTGTAGGCTGAGTACTTGGGGCCGTAGGCTATGTCGTGGGTGTCGTGGGTGAACCCGAAGTTCTGGTACTGGTCGGGGGTGCCTATGCGTCCCGCCACGAGGTCCATGATCTTCTCGAGCTCCTTGGGCTCCCTCATCTCCATCGCCGCCCGGTAGAACTCGATGGGGTAGCGTCTGAGGCAGTCCACGTTGTGGGCCTCCTTGTCGATCTCGTTGGGGTCCAGCCTGGTGGTCAGGACCAGGGGTGCGTCCATGAGTCCCCCGCGTCTGTCGGGGAGGTAGCTCCTGGAGAAGTTCAGGAGGCCGTCCATGGCCAGGATGACGCAGTCCTCGTCCCCGTCGCAGTTCCTCCTCTTGGCCGCATGGAAGAACGGGTGTCCGTAGCATCCGCGGAGGTCCGCGTACCCTATGATGCGGCAGAGGATGCCACCTGATGTGTGGGGTGCGAGTCCGAACGTGACGTGGCCGATCAGGTCGTGCCTGTTCTCCACGTTGTAGTAGCGGGGCAGGTGGTAGAACTGCTCCAGCTCGTCGTCGACGTACTTGGCGACCTTCACCAGGTAGTCCCCGCAGTCCCTGGCCGGGATGATGTCCTGCACCCTGAGCTCGCAGATCTGCTCGGGGTCCGTGAGTGGGTCTCCGTTCCAGTCGTGGGTGTACCCCAGCTCGTGAGCCTTCTCTATGCTGAGGCCTATCTCGCGGGGTTTGAAGTGCGTGAGCGGGATGTCGGTCATGTCGAAGCGGATGGTCCCGTCCTTGAACGCGCTGACGCCGTTCTTCTGCCTCAGGATGCCCTTCTCCAGGGGTTCCACCGTCTTCGTACGGGATATCAGCGCGTCGAGGCACTTCACCTCCGAGGGGGGCCTCTCGTGCAGGTGCTCGCAGGCCGCCTTGAACTCCTCCTCGAGGTTGATGTCCATGGGGGCGGGTCCGACGTTCCCGAAGGAGTTGGCCTTCGGCACGTACTCCGTGTGCAGGTTGCAGTTCCTGCACCAGTTGCGGTAGGTGTACGTCCCGCATCCCCTGCAGATCCTGTTTCCGACCTCCACGGTGACCTCGGGTCTGCCGCCCCTCCTGCTGGAGGCGCTGCTCCTGCAGACCGCTATGGCCGCGTTGATCTCCTTGCCGGCGTCCGCATCCTTCCCGACCGGGAACAGGGAGTGCGCCTTGGGGGACATGTCGCGTTCCTTGGCCTTCTCCGGACGCGCCATCCTGGTGCCTATGCGCGTCATCGCCCTGGCACGGACCTCGTAGCCGGCGGCCGCGCTGATCGCGTCGAGGGTCCTCTCGCCCTCCAGTCCGGGGCCGGGGGACAGCCCGTCCGGCCCGTGGAGGATGCCCAGGCAGTCCAACATCGCCTCGGAGTAGCGTTCGGACACCCTGACCGTGTCGCCGTCCACAGTGTGGAGGGCGCAGAGGTTCTCCAGGATGCGCTTGGAGACCGGTTCCCTGGCGACGGTCAGGACGCCGTCGGAGAACGAACCGGTCGCGAGGATGTGTCCCCTGAGGGTCACCATGTCCTCCAGCGGCCAGTCCGACCAGAACAGGTTGAACTTGGGGTGCAGCGGGACGCCGTACTCCGCGCACATCTCCTTTGCGCGGGCGTAGGTGGGGTCCTCCCAGTCGTCCGGGAGCGGTCCCCTGGCCTCGATCTCCTGGACGTGCCACTCGATGGGGTACCCGCACGGGACGAGCGAGTGGTTGTTCTCGCAGAACTCCCCGAACGGGACCAGGATCTCGCCGTTGTCTACGATCTCCGCGACCATGTTCCTGACCTCCAGCACCTCCTCCTTCGTGTGGCAGTAGACGAGGTCCCCGTTCCTCAGGAGGAGCGTGGGGCCCTCCAACCGGTCGCAGGGGGTGACGACGCACGCCTTGCCCGGTCTCTCGATCTTGATCTGGGTGCCGAGCGCCATGAACTCGTCCATGGCGTACATGCTGCCCGTGTTGTACGCGAGGGACGCCAGACCGGATGTCCTCGCCCTCCCGTACCTGAGTCTGAACCCTCCGACGCGGCAGGGGTGTCCGAAGATGGGGCGTCCCGCGACGATGTCCTTCAGGTACTTCGTCTGGGGCTCGACCCTCTTCTCCCCGGCCTCGCTGCCCTTGTCGACGGTCTTGTGGGCGTCCAGGAACTGGCCTATGAACTCCCAGCCCTTCATACCCAGCTTGTCGACGTGCTTCTTCAGCTTGGCGGCCTTCTGGCAGAGCCCCTCGGCTATGACGAGGCAGGCACCTCCCCTGACGCGGTTCGTGTCGATGCGCGGCAGGTCCCTGAAACCGGATATCTCGACCTGCTCGGTGCCCTCGCCGTCGACGCAGACGGGGCAGTTCCTGACGATTAGGTCGATCTCCTCGGAGGTCGGTGTGTACTGCAGGTGCTGGCACTGCTTGTAGAGCGGGATCTCCTCGTCGAACCTGGCGATCTCCGCCTCGGTGGGGATGTACCTGCCTATGCCCAGCTCCGTCCTCACGACGTCCGCCAGCAGGACGCTCATCGCCTGTGCGGTTCCCCCGGCGGCACGGATGGGTCCGGCCAGGCCCAGGTCCACGTAGTTGGTCCCGTCCGAGTTGTTCCTGATCCTGAGGAACGCTATCCCCTCCAGGGGTGCGACCAGGATCCCCTCGGTGAGGACGGCCAGTCCGACCCTCACCGCCTTGTCCAATGCTATCTCGATGCTCTCCGCCGGCCTCTTGGCCATCTCCTTGGCGGCCATCAGGGAGACCAGCTCGCGGTTCCCGTACTCGGCGGTCAACCTGCGGATGTCGTCGGCGACGCCCTCCACGTGGTAGTCTATGAGCAGCTTCTCGACACGTGACGCCAGGTCCTCCGCCTGCGGGATGTCCACGGTCGTCTCGGGGTCGTACCCCATGGCGCGTGCGCGCTCGGCTATGCCGTAGCACTCGTCCTTGATGGCGGCGAGTCTGGAGAAGTACTCCGCCATCTCGGGGCTGCAGACCGGACCCTCGGGCATGGATCACTCCGCGTCCTCGGCTTCCACGGCCTTCTGGCGGAAGACCTCGCGCATCGCGCCCATGACCTCGCCGGTCAGGACGTCCATGTTCTCGCCTGTCTGCGCGGAGAAGAATATGCGGTCCCCGCCGGTCTTCATGACGTCGCACTTGCTCTCGGCGACGATGATCCTGACCCCGGGGAAGCCCTCCCTGACGGTGGCCAGGAGCTTCTCCTGGACGTCCAGGTGGAACCCGCAGGTCTCCGAGGGGTCTATGACGAAGAGGATGACGTCGGTGAGGTACCTCAGGGCGAGGACCGCCTGCTTCTCGATGTCGTTCCTCCTGTCGAACTCCCTGTCGAGGAGTCCGGGGGTGTCGACGATCTGGTACTTCCTCCAGTCGTCCTGGATGTGGCCCACTATGACGCCCTTCGTGGTGAACGGGTAGGGGGCGATCTCGGGCTCCGCGGTGGAGAGCACGGTGACCAGGTTGCTCTTCCCCACGTTGGGGAACCCGGCGACGACGACGGTGGGGACCGACGGGTCGACCGCGGGGAGCTTCCTGAACTTGTTCTTCGCGTCCTGCAGGAAGAGCAGGTCGTCCGAGATCCTGTCGACGTAGGAGTTGAGCCTGCCGTAGAAGCTCCTCCTGGTGGACTCCACGATCGCGGGGTCCTTGGTGCGCCTGACGTCCCTCAGGCAGTCGTTCTTCAGCTTCTCCACCTTAGTCGCGCACCAGTTGACCGCACCCAGCGCCTTCTTGTACCTGTCTATGCCGATGACGATGTCCACCAGTTCGGGGAAGAAGTCGTCGACCTTGTCCATCCTGGGGAACCTGTCCACGTAGCCGCTCAGGGCGGTGGTGACTATGTCCCCGGAGGCTGTGATCTTCGCCAGTGCGGTCTTCTTGCGGGTGTCGAGTGTGTTGGTGCCGTTCTTGTGGATCTTGGATGCCCTGTGGAATGCCTTCTCCATGAGTTCCTCTGACGTCAGCACCGTGGGAATCTTGTAATCCATGCCGGCCATGCCCGGTGCAACGACTCCCCTTATAATAAATTAAAGGGGGGACCGTCACGCGGGGTAGGTCACGGACACCGTCATGAGCCACAGGTCGTGGTCCATGTCCGCGGACGGGTTCAACCTCCCCGGGACGGCGGCGACGGGGCAGTCCATGGCCCTGATGCCGCAGAAGAGGCCCGGCCCCCCGGTGTCCTCCCCGACCAGGTCCGTGAGGGACGCCAGGTTGGCGCGGAACGTGACCCCCAGGTCCATGTCCGGGAGGTTGCCCGGCTCCTCGGCCAGGAACTCGGGGAACCCGAGTCCCGTGTGCACCGTGACCTCCAGGCCGATGTTCTCCGTGAACATCGCGAGGGGGTCGATGGAGTACGGGTTGTCCACGCCGAGCACCAGCTCCTGCAGGTGCCCCGCCACGTACCTGAGCACGTCCCCCGCCAGCGAACCGTCCGCCCTCAGGGCGATGCGGACGCCGGTCTCCGCGGACCCCGTGACGTCGACGACGTCGGCGCTGACGAACACGGACGCCTCCACGATGCTCCCGGAGACCCTGTCGATGAGCCTGTCCAGGGTGTGCTCCACCAGCGACTCCGTGAAGCGCTCCAGGGAGTCCAGGTCGGTTATGGTCCCGACGTCCCCGAACGCGTCCTCCACGGCGTTCCACACCAGGTTCTTCAGGTCCGCCGCCGGCAGGATGTTCTCCAGGGGCGAGTCGCTGTTGGGTCCGTCGCGGGACGCGTCCCCGAAGACCCACTCCGTGGATCCGTCGAACCTGCGGTGCCAGCTCTTGCCGTCGTTGGCGCCGTCCGCCAGCGTCGGGGTCCTGTCCACGGTCTCGCCCTCCGGGTCCTTGATCGACAGCGCCTCCCCGTTCTTGGTGTACTTGCCGGAGCTGTTGACCAGGACGAAGTCCGGTTCGACCACCAGGCGCTCCCCCGGGTCCAGCTCCCCGGACAGCGGCATGGTCTTGCGCCTCCAGTCGGAGGAGGCGCAGAGGGTGTACCCGTCCAGGTCGATGCCGGAGGACGTGTTGTTGAGGATCTCGACCCACTCGCCGGTGCCGTCGTCACCCGGCGGGTTGCTCTCGAACTCGTTGATGATCAGCCCCTCCGCGACGGGTCTGGAGTACCTGAGGGTGAACCCCGCGTCCAGCGACAGCCTGGTGCCGGGGACGGGGGACGGCAGGCTGTCGAGCACATCCCCGATCCCGGGGATGTCGCCCAGGGTCACTCCCAGCTCGTGGTAGTCGTCCAGCTCGGGGATCCTGACCGAGACGTCGGTCCCGTCAACGTCGCAGTCCAGGGCGAGGAGGTGCCTCCCCCCTTTCATGAGGGGGTCGAGCCTCATGTCGACCTCCCAGCCGTCGCCCTCCACGTTCCCGGACCCGGTGACCACCAGGTTCTCGGGCTCCAGGTCGCCCCTGCACCTCACGGTGATCCCGGCGGATGCGTCGAGGTCCCCCACCGGACCGGATACCGTGGCGGTGAGCAGGGTCTTGGTGGATGCGTTGAGGCTCACGGCGTCGGCCTCCAGGGTCAGGGTGTAACCCATGTGGCCCACGGTGACGGTCTGCTCGTCCAGTCCGATGCTGAACAGGACGTCGAGGACCGTCCCCGAGACCAGGGACTCCAGGTTCCCGGCCACCCACTCGTTGATGCGCATCACGGGTTCCATGACGTCCTCGTAGATCCCGACCAGGACCGACGCCACCTGCCTGCCGATGTCCACCAGGGACTCCGCCAGGGCGGTGACCAGGCCGCGCAGCACCCCCATGACCTCCATGAGAGGTTCCAGCACCGGTCCAAGGACCTCCAGGGCGGCCGCCAGGGCGTCGTCGAGGACGGTCGCGTCGGGGGAGTAGCGGACCCCCGAGAGCGCCCATCCGCTGACCACTGCGATGTCGAGGTCGATGGAGACGCGCGCCGTCCCGTCCACCGCCGAGGTGACGGTCCCGAGTGCCTGGGACAGCGCCCCGGAGCCCTCCAGGGAGAAACCTACGAGGTCGTCCACGGTCACCCTGAACACCGTGGTGTAGGCGGCACCGGTCGGGCCCCTGGTGCCGGTGGAGTGGATGCAGCCGTCGGACACGTGGGGCGTGCCGACCACGGGATCCGAGGAGATCACGGCGGATATGCGCTCCACGGTGCCGTTCCCCGTACCGTCGGAGATGCGGAACCCCTCCGAGTCCGGGAGGTCCTCCGGACCGGCATGGGGGTTGGAGGCCATCGCACGGGCGGCCTCCGACACCAGCTCCCTCATGCGCTCCCCCATGTCGCCGACGATGTCGAGCATCTCCAGCGGGGAGGACGCTATGGCCGCCAGGGCCTCCCTCACGATCACGGATCCGCCGCCGGGGACCTCGCCCAGTGCGGAGTAGGCACCCAGGTCGGACATGACCGCGGACCTGTAGGAGTGGACCATCGCGTCCACCTGCGGGGATGCCATGAGGGCGTCCACATCGGTGCCCTCCGGTGCGGATGACAGGAGCGCGGAGCGGACCCTGGACCTGAACTCGTCCTCCAGGACCATCTCGTCCGCATGTTCCGCGACGGTGGCGGATATCGCGGCGTAGAACGGGTCCACGGCGCGCAGTCCGTCCGCGGCGTCGCCGATCGCGCGGGCCACGGTCGCCTCCGAACCCTCCAGGCACGCGTCCAACGCGTCCACGAGGGCGGTGTGGAACGCGGTGCCGTCACCCGGGTCCACGGCGAAGCCGACCGTACCCATCCCGTCGTCGGAGGCCACCCTGAGGGCCGCGGAGTTCAGGACCGACGAGATGCACCCCGCGAGGTAGTCGTCCCCCGAGACGTGCTCCGACCTGAACTTCGCGATCCAGTGCCGGTCGAACATGTCGGCGGTCGGGTTCTCCACCGATATCCGGATCCCGCCCACCGTCCCGGAGGTCGTGCCCGATCCCGGGGTGCGGTACACGGTCTCGGGTACGCCGTTGGACGCCATCACCCTCTCGATGTACGGCGCCGCGGTGAAGAGGCCGTCCCCGCGGAGGAACGATGCCAGCGCCCCGAAGGCCAGTTCGTACGAGTCGAGGCGGCCCTCGAGGAGGCCCAGGGCATCCCGTCCGCAGAGGTACTCCGTCCACCTGCCCACGGTGTCGTCGACCGATGCGGCGATGGCCTGGGCGTGCAGCGCCGTGAGGTCCAGCTCCACGTACCCGTCGTCCCCGGCGAGGAGGACGTCCGCTAGGTCCGAGTCCCCGGTCACGGTCCCGTTGTCCCCCGCGTCCCTGAAGCACAGGAGTCCGACCGCGCGCAGGGACGCGTCGTACGCTCTGCGGACGTCGTCCGCCGTCAGGACGGCCGACGTCCCCCTGTCCCCGTAGGCGTCGAGGGAGCCGTACCCGTTCAGGACCCTCTGCTGCGCGAGTGCGGTGAGCTGGTACTCGACCATCTGCACCAGGGGGATCCCCCCGGCCATCGCGGAGAACAGCGAACCCCTCTCGGCTGTGAGCGGCAGCCCGTAGCTGCCGTCCGTCTCGATGTCGACGGTGCACTCCGCCACACCGAGCCCGGAGACCATGCGGACCTCCACCGTCCCGGTGCACTTCAGGTACGCTGGCACATAGCCGTCGACGGTCCAGTCCCCCGTCGTGGCGGACATGTTCTCGACGGACAGCGGGAGGTCGAAGCCCCGCAGCTCCACCCTGATCCCGGAGTCCGACAGCGGGAACTGGAAACCCATCCAGTCCGATGCCCTGGACGAGAACTCCGCGATCCTGCCGTCGACGCCGCCCAGCGTCGCGTCCGTGGACACGGAGAGGATTATCTCCCCCAACCCGCGTCCGACGTGCTCGGACACGCCCTCCGCCGCACGGGAGAACGCATCCTCCCCCTCCGTGATGCCGTCTATGCGGTCGGCCGTCCCCGCACGCTCCTCCACCGCCGCGGCAAGCGCCACCGATCCCAGAAGCAGCGCCACCGCCAGCAGGGCGAACGGTACGCCGCCCCTCCTGTCAGGTCTCATGGGACCCCCCTCGGCACGGCCGCTTATACGTCGGACGGTGTGCGGTCACACTGTCGGGCCGGTCGTGTTCCTTCTATAACGCGCGTGTGTTCTACGGTATCCACTTTTTATACTATGTCGCTAATCAACGGGCATTGGGTACCATGACAGCAACTTCAAAGACATACACTGCTAGCAAGGGCCTCCCCAAGAAGACAAGGTCCCTCTGTCCCGAGTGCGGGAAGATCATCGACGCCGACGTGGTGGCGAGGGACGGAAAGGTCTACATGGACAAGGAGTGCCCCGAGCACGGAAAGTTCAGCGACGTCTACTGGTCCGACGTGGACCTGTACCTCAAGGCCGAGAGGTTCGCATACGACGGAGTCGGTCTCCACAACCCCATGGACCGCACCATCGAGGGCAACGATGATTCGGTCCACATCATCATCGACGGCGAGAGGATCGACATGCTCTCGTGCACCGGTCTCGCCAACATCGACCTCACCAACAGGTGCAACATGAACTGCCCCATCTGCTTCGCCAACGCGAACGACCAGGGGTACGTCCTCGAGCCCACCTTCGAGGAGGTCCATGAGATGCTGCTCGTCCTCAGGAACGAGAAGCCCATCAAGTGCACCGCCGTGCAGTTCGCCGGCGGGGAGCCCACCGTACACCCCAGGTTCGTGGACATCGTCCGCGATGTGAAGGAGCTCGGGTTCGCCCAGGTCCAGGTCGCCACCAACGGTCTCGAGTTCAGGGACTACGAGTTCCTGAAGGCGTCCAGGGAGGCCGGACTCAACACCATCTACCTCTCGTTCGACGGTATGACGGACGACATCTACGTCCGCGCCCGCAACAGGAAGATGTTCAACGTCAAGCTGAAGGTCATCGAGAACTGCAGGAGGCTCGTCGAGGACGGCCTCAAGAGCCCGTCCATCGTGCTCGTCCCCACCGTCGTCATGGGTCTGAACAACCACCAGATCGGCGACATGATCAAGTTCGCGTTCGACAACTCCGACATCATCAGGGGTGTCAACTTCCAGCCCGTGGCCTTCACCGGCAGGATGACCCACGAGGAGCTCACAGAGGGCAGGTTCACCCTCCCCGACCTCGTCAGGAGCGTCGAGGAGCAGACCGGATACACCACCAAGGACGACTGGTACCCCGTCCCCGTGGTCGCCCCCATCTCCAAGTTCGCATCCGTCCTGCTCGGACAGAACAAGGTCACGTTCACCACCCATCCCCACTGCGGCATAGCGACCTATCTGTTCCAGGACGACAAGGGCAACGTCGTGCCCTTCCCCAGGTTCGTCGACGTGGAGAGGTTCTCCGCGGGCCTCAACGAGATGGCCGACAAGGCCGACAAGGCCATGTTCAAGAAGCTCTACGCCGCCAAGCTCGTCAAGCTGCTCAACAGCTGCGTCGACGAGAGCAGGATGCCCGAGGGGCTCACGAAGAAGACCTTCGTGGACATGATCTCCGGCGTCATGAGCACCAAGTCCAAGGACAAGCTCGCGGCGTTCTCGTGGAAGATGATGCTCGTCGCGGGCATGCACTTCCAGGACAGTTACAATTACGACATCGAGAGGGTCAGGCGCTGCGGCGTCCACTACGTCACACCCGACCTCCGTGTCATACCCTTCTGCGCCTACAACAGCGGACCCGAGTTCCGCAACGAGGTGGAGAGGAAGTTCGCGGTCCCCCTCGCCGAGTGGAGGGAGAAGAACAAGGAGGAGGCCAAGAAGCTGGCCGCTGCCCTCATTGTCCCCGAGGACCAGAAACCCGACGAGGAGTGATCACCGATGAAGGTAGATTTCGACAAGTGCCTCCACTGCGGAGGATGTGTGGGCTCATGCCCCAAGAACGCCATATTCCTGAACGACTACGTTCTGGAGTTCAACGATGACTGCATCAACTGCGGAAGATGTGTGAAGCTCTGTCCCGTCGCCGCGCTTTCAATGGAGTGATGACATGAGGACAATCACATGTGACGTGGTCGTGGTCGGAGCCGGACCCGGCGGAAGCATGGCTGCAAGGTACTCCGCGATGGGTGGTCTCGACACCATCCTCCTGGAGAAGAAGGCCGAGATCGGGGCGCCCCTCAGGTGCGCCGAGGGTGTGTCCAAGAGCTGGCTCGACGAGGTCGGCATCGCGGCGGACCCCACCTGGATCCGCGCCGATATGAAAGGAGCGATCATCAAGTCCCCCCAGGGGACCTCCTTCCAGCTCGACGAGTCCAAGGCCGGTGCCGAGGTCGGTTACGTCCTCGAGAGGCACCTGTTTGACAAGGCCCTCGCCAGGGACGCCGCCGAGGCGGGCGCGAGGATCATGATGCGCACCTCCTGTACCGGTGTCATCCGCGAGGAGGGGAAGCTCGTCGGCATCAGGGCCAAGAGCATGGGCGAGGAGATCGAGATCCGCGCCAAGTGCGTCGTGGCCGCCGACGGTTACGAGAGCCAGGTCGCCAGATGGGCCGGCATCGACACCAACCTCAAGCTCAGCGACATCGACTCCTGCATCCAGTACAGGATGTGCAACATAGACGTCGCACCCGACTACTGCGAGTTCGTCATCGGATCCGTCGCACCCGGAGGCTACGTGTGGGTGTTCCCCAAGGGCAACGGCGTCGCGAACGTCGGTATCGGTGTCGCGGGACAGCTCTGCACCAGGGGTGCCGACGCCAAGTACTACCTCGACAAGTTCATCGCCGAGGACCCCAGGTTCGAGAAGGGACAGATCCTCGAGATCATGGGCGGATTCGTGTCCACCTGTCCCGGACTCGACTGCGCGGTCGACGACAACCTCATCCTCGTCGGCGATGCCGCCAGGATCATCGACCCAATCACCGGTGGCGGTATCTGCCACGCGTGCAGGACCGGCATGTACGCCGGCAAGGTGCTCTCCGAGTGCGCGAAGACCGGCGACTTCTCCAAGAAGGCGCTCATGCCCTACGAGAAGATGTGGCGCGACAGGATGGAGGACAAGCTCTTCAGGAACTGGATGGCCAAGGAGAAGCTGGCGACGCTCGACGACGAGACGATCGACGAGCTCATCAAGCTCATCGCCACCGCTGACCTGGAGCACGTCACGGTCTACAACCTGCTCAAGGCGGTCAAGGAGAAGTTCCCCAAGGTCGTCGAGGGCTTCGAGGACCTCATCTGAGGATCAGACGCGGGGGTCACCCCCCGCACCCAAACCCATCATCCCGTTTTCTCACAGGTCCACGGGTATCCCGTGGTACCTCAGCGTCGAGCGGTCACCGTGTGCGGCCGCCACCAGTTCCGCCAGGTAGACGACCGGTTTCCCGCCGGGGACGGAGTCGTACTTCACGAGGCACATGGGGCATCCCACGACGATCAGGTCCGCATCCGCGGCCGCAGCCTGGCGTTCCGCCATCAGCGGTCCGGCGGCGTTCCTGGACGACTTGCCGCAGCAGCCCGGTTCGTTGCCGACGGGTTCGCACCCCATCGCCCTCACGACCTCCTCCATCCCGCGGAGGTGGTCCTCCGCGGCGCATCCCGGTTCCAGCGAGACCCTGACGGACCTCTCCAGCCGGGGGAGCCTCCCGATGCGGCGGTGGAGGAAGGGGATCAGGTGCCCGCAGGCGACGCCGGACCTCCCCATGATCTCGGTGCATCCGGCGCACATGTTCACCATCTCCCTCCCGCTGGCGGTCTCGCCCATCCTGATCCTGTACGCGTCCCTCTCGGCATCCGGCATCGATCCGAACTGGATCGGGTACATGCAGCACGTGAAGTCCGGAAGCACCGAGCCCCTCTCGCCGACGGCGTCCAGGGTCACGGCCATGGCGTACTCCAGGTGCGGTGCCATGCACCTCACGATGCACCCGGGCATGACGTACACGTCGTCGCCCCTCCAGACCGGTTCCAGCTCCGTGCGTGCGGGGTGGTCCTCGACGGGTCTGTTCAGTCCGGTCTCGTAGAAGTCGGGGGACACCGGACGGTCCAGGACGATGCTGTAGGCGGCGAGCATGACGGTCTTCGGATCCGTGTGCGGGCACACCTTCGTGCACCTCCCGCATCCGACGCAGTCGAACGCCCTCCTCAGTTCGCCCCGCATGACGGCGAGGGGGTCGCATCCACCGTGCCTGTACGAGGGGCAGACCTCCCTGCACCTCCCGCATCCTGTGCATTTCGAAGTGTACTCGTCGATGTGGTCGCGGGTCCTGTAATGTGCATCCGCCGGTTCAAGATCCATGTGTGTCCCCTCAATACGGTTTCCAGGTGCCGTTGTACAGGCCCCAGAACTTTCTCATCCTTCCGTATTCCTGTTTGAGCCATATCTTGAAGTCGGTATGGTTCTCCCGCAACTTTGCGTATTCATCGGAACCATCCATGAACACGAGCAGATCCACAGCCTCCTGGTATCTGTCGGAATCCCTGGATTTCAGGCGATGGGTGATCACGCCACGTCCGATGATCGCGGATGCCTCGGGGAACCCTGCATCGAGGAGGGATTCGCACAACCCCAATGAACCACTGCAGTCAGGACCCGAGTATCCGATGTCCGGTCTGAACCCCATGTCGATCACGAGTCTGCTGACGGCATCCGCATGGCCGTTGCGGGCGAGACAGTCCAGAGTACGCATGGAATACGATTCTTTCCGCGAGACCTCCGACATCAGGTCGGCAAGCACACCCTCCATATCCACGGATTCCGAGTTGTGTGATATCAATCCCACCAATCTGTCTTCGGGTCTGTCCTTGAACATCATCAGGTAAATCTCGGCGGCCGCATCGCCGTATCCGTGACGTGAGAGGGTGTCGGCGACCCGTTCCCGTTCGGGGAGGTCCCGGTACCCGATGAGTGTGGATGCGAATTTCGATGCCTCCTGCATCCTGCCGTCCTCCTCCAGTTTGCCGATGACGCGCATCGTGGCCCAGACCATGTTCCAGGAATTGGACACGTACCCATCGTAGTCACCGTTCTCGAACATCATGTCCTGTGCGATGTCCCCTGCGATCCCGCCATCCAACACTATCGAGTACGCCTTATCCAGTACGATGTCGGGGATGTGCTCGATGTACTCCCCGTACAGTTCGGAGGCGAAACACGAGCGGTTCCTCAGCAGCATGGCGACGGTATCGACATCCGCTTCACGGAACAGTCTCTCCAGATCCCTCCCGTACCTGCTGAAGGCCGACAGGAAACCATCGTCGCTGAATTCTGTCTCACCTATCGCTGACACGAGTTCGTCGATGAGGCCCAGGGCGGTACCGGTGTCGGGAACCTTGTGGAGGATATCCCCGATGATCGGTTCGGCGTGATCGAACTCCACATCCTCGTTCGGATTCGGACCGTTGAACCTGTCGTACCCCCAGTCATCATAGTAGTCCGCATCCTCGTCATAGTCCGGGTCCTCGAGTATGTCGTCCTCCAGGGACGTTATGCGGGATCTGATGTCGGATACCACGGTCTCATCGGTTTCCAGGGGTTCCGGAGTGGTCGGGAGGACATCCCTGGCCAGCACCGCTGCGATATGCGGACACATCCCGGATCCGCAGTCGCAGTCCATGAGTATCCTGTCCGGATGGTCCCTTCTGAGGACCCTGTGCTCAGAGGTCCCGTCGAAGACACGGGTCAGGTACACTCCGTTGCAGAGGCATTCGGTTTTCGATACATAGTCCCCATCCAGGGATTCCAAGCCTAGTTCGAACGCATTCTGTCCGAAGAGCTCCCTGAGGGTCGATTCCTCCATTTGCGGATCCAGGTACATCGGTTCCCCACCTGGTGAGTCACCGACGACCGCGTTGAAAAACAATGCGATGTGGAAGACGGGGCGGTGCCCCGCCGTTTCAGAGGTCCACGGGGATCCTGTGGAACCTGAGGGACTCCCTGTCGCCGGCCGCCGCCGCCACAAGTTCGGCGATATGGACCACGGGTTTCCCGTCCTCCTGTGCGTCGTACTTCACGAGGCACATGGGGCATCCCACGACCACGACGTCGGCCCTGGCGCACTCGGCCATGCGCTCCTCCATGAGGGGCACGGACACCTCCACGTTCTTGCCGCAGCATCCCATCGAGGTGTTCACGGGTGTGCATCCCATGGCCCTCACGACGTCGGCCATGAGCCTCTTGTGGGTCATGGCGGAGCATCCGGGCTGGATCGCCACCTTGATCTCGCGGTCGAACCTCGGGAGGGCGTCCATGTGGTCGCCCAGGAACTGTATGATGTGCGGGGCGTTGATGCCCGCGGCCTCGAGCTCCTCGCCGCATCCGGCGCAGAGCGTGACCATGCCCTTATCTCCAGCGGAGTCGCCCATGGCGAGTTTCACGGAGCGTCTCTCGACCTCCGTCATGCCCCTGAACTGCACGGGGTGCATGCAGCAGGTGTTGCCGGGCAGCTCCACGGCGTCCACACCGACCGCCCTGAAGGCGACCGATGCGGCGTAGTTGACGTACGGCACCCTGCACTTGACGATGCACCCGGGCATGACCCTGACGCCGTCCTCCGCCCACACGGGGACGAGGGAGTCGGCCTCCGAGTCCACCTTCGGTACGGAGTACCCGGTCTCCCTGTACGTGTCGGAGACCTGTATGCCGTTGTTTATGACCGCCAGGTTCATTATGACCCTGTGGGGGTCGCTCCTGCGGCAGACCCTGGAGCAGTTCCCGCAGTGGATGCAGAGGTCGTACCCCTCCTCACCGCTTATCATGATCTCCATCGGGTCGCATCCGCCGTGCCTGTACGACGGGCACACGTTCGTGCACTTGGCGCAGCCTATGCATTTCAGGCGCAGCCTGTCTATCTCATCCTCTAGGAATCCCATGTCCTCACACCCTGGGGTAATCCAAGGGGACCTCCATCAGCGGGTCCCCGGACGGTCCCGGTTCCATCCGGACGCCGTCCGCTCCGGTCTGGACGATGTAGGGCGTCCCGCCCCTGGCGCTGATGGCCTCGCAGACCTTCTCGGGCCTGTCGGTGAGGGCCACCATGCAGCCCCCTCCTCCGGATCCCGTGAGCTTCGCGCCGTACGAGTACGGCAGCGACGCGTTGACGAGTTTGTTGAGTTCCCTGCAGGAGACGCCGAGGATCGACAGCAGCTTGTGGTCGAGGGTCATCATCTCGCCCAGGGCGACCGTGTCGTCCCTCTCCAGCGAGGCGTGTCCCTCGAGCGTGACGGCCTCGATCTCGTCGACGACGTCGGCTGCGAAGTGGTTCCTGCCCACGAACCTCCTGACCTTCTCCACCTGGGGGCCGGTGGGCGCACGGACCCCTGTGTTCCCTATGACGAAGGTCATGTCGGGGACGTTCACGTCGGACACGTCCCATGTCCTGTTCCCGCGGGACACGGTCCACAGGTGACGGTCGTCCGTACCCGGGACGTTCACCGCTATGCCGCCGCCGTGGACGCATGCGGATGCGTCCATGGGGGACCCGTTGCCCTGTGCGAAGAGCTCCGCACCGTACGCCTCGTCGACCAGGGTCATCTCGTCGGAGGGTTCGTCCCTCTCGGCGCGGATGGCCATCGCCAGCGCCGCCGACAGTGCGGCGGAGGATCCGAGACCCGATCCCGGGGGGATCTCGCTGTTGGTGACGTAGTCCATGGCGTAGTGGGTGTCACGGGTCAGGTACCTGAAGTGGGGCTGCCTGTTGAAGTCTATGTGCTCCCCGTTCAGGCTGTTGCGGTAGCTGCGCCTGATGCTGCAGGATATCCTGCGGTCCACTGCCAACACCACTGCGGGCTTGCCGTAGACCACGGCGTGCTCCCCGAGGATCACGAACTTCCCGGGGGCCGAGGCTGTGAACCACTCTCCTTCGGTCATCAGTCGTTCAGTCCGTATCTGTTGATCTCTTCGCGGATCGCATCGTCGGGTGTCCTCTTGTTGAGGAGTGGCTGCGGGATGCCCCACCATGCCTCCTCCATCGACTCGAGCCTGCGGTCGAACTCATCGTCGGACTCGCCGTCCTCCCTCTCGACGGCCATCATGGCCTTCCTGAGCTCGCCGAAGAGGTCCACCTGGAACTTCTTGTTGACCATGCACATCCCGATGTAGCTGTCGAAGCAGGCCGCGACCTCCTCCGCGGTGTCGGCGGGGAGGCACTCCATGACCATGTCGAGGACGCTGTTGGCGGTCATCTTGAAGATGAGCTGCCTCTTGGCCTCCTCGGGGAGCTCGTCCTCGTCGATGGCGGCCATCATGTCGTCCCTGAACAGGTCCGAGAGGGCCGACGTCCTGTTGGGGTTCTTTCCGAATAGGTAGTTGAGGTGCGCCTCCTCGGGGCTGACCTCGGGCTCGTCCCCTCCGAAGAGGGATGCGTTGGGATCGAAATCTTCTGCCATGGTGTTCACCTGATCCTGTGTACGACCTTCTCCAGTATGTCCATCCCAGCATTAATCTTGCCCTCGTCCGCGGCGTAGGAGAACCTGAGGTGCCCCTCGCCGTAGGTTCCGAACGCGGATCCCGGGGTGCATATGAGCCCCTCCCTGGCCAGCTCCATCGCCAGGTCGGCGGACGGGATGTCCATGTCGTAGGAGGGGAACGCGTAGAACGCCCCCTTGGGCGGGACGATGCCCATGCCGGGGATCACGTTTATCCTCGACGATATGAGGTCCCTCCTCGCCCTGAACACCCTCCTGGCGTTCTCCAGGTAGGGGTCGAGGTGGGGCATGGCCGCGAGTATGCCGTGCTGCGCCGGGGTGTTGGGGTTGGCGCAGACGTGGTACTGCATCTTGACGAACGTGTCCATGATGGATTCGTCCGCGCAGAGGAAGCCCATCCTCCAGCCGGTGACGGCCATCATCTTGGAGAAGCCGTTGACGACCACGGAGGTGTCCAGCCTGTCCATGAAGGACACGTGCTCGCCCTCGTACACGAAGGAGTCGTACACCTCGTCGGCGAGGATGGTGATCCCCCTGTCGACCGCTATGTCGCAGAGGGCGTCCTTGGTCTCCCTGGTGAGCACGCCGCCGGTGGGGTTGGAGGGCGTGGTGACCACGATCATCCTGGTGGCGGGTGTGATCCTGGACTGTATGTCGTCGATGTCGGGCTGGAAGTCGCCGTCGGTGAGCCTGTACTCGACCGGCTTCCCGTCGGCCAGCCTCACGTGGGGGTCGTAGATGACGAAACCGGGGCTGGGGATGAGGACCTCGTCCCCGGGGTCGATCATGCTCTGGGTGATCTCCATGAGTGCGGTGGACCCGCTGGGGGTGATCATGATGTTCCCCGCGGAGATGTCGCCGTACATGGAGTACCTGGAGGCCACGGCCTCCCTGAGCTCGGGGATGCCGGCGGTGGGGCCGTACTTGTTGAGGCCGGCGGCCGCGGCGTTGCTCATGCCCTCTATGGCCTGCACCGGGGGTGCGAGGTCGGGTTCGCCGAGTCCGAGGTTGACGGAGTCGGAACCCGCCAGGTCGAACATCTTCCTGATACCGGACATCTGGATGCCGGAGATCCTCTTGGAGACCTTCATGGGGACCCGGAACGGGTACGGCCCTATAATTACTTGGTACGTTCCCGTGCGCGCGAGGTACCGTCCGTCAGGTTTTTCTCCCACCGGTGCGGTCGCGTTGCCATGGACACGCGTTCGTTCAACAGGCTCATGGCGGGGATATCGGTGTTCTGGCTCATCCTGTGCCTGGTGAGGTTGGCCCTCATGGCGCCGATGCTGTCCTCGTCGCCGCACGGCGGGCTGCTGTCGACAGCGATCAACGTCCTGCTCGTCGTGGGTATCGTGATGATGGCCGCCATCGCGTTCCGCGGGGCGCGCGACCGTGTCGCGTCGATCGCCGATCCGGAGCACCACTGCCCCCGCTGCCACGCGAGGTTGGACGAGGGGTTGGACTTCTGCCCGGTGTGCGGTCATCCCCTGGACGACAGCTGAGACCTGAGTTCCGCCACGGTGCGGACGAGGGTGTCCTCGTCCTCGTCCCCGTGTTCCCTGAGGGGGTCCAGCACCCCGAACAGCCTCTTCACCCCGTTGGATGCGGCCAGCAACCTGCTGTGCCAGACCATGCTCTCCAGGAGCGGTTCCACCGTGCCGTCCGGACGTGTGCGTCCGGACATCCGTGTGGAAACCGACGGGACCTCGGGGACACCGTCGTCGTAGGAGACCGTGTCCGTGAAGAGGGGTTCCCCGTGTCCGAGCTCGTACTCCAGGTTGCATATGCACGTGAGCAGGTGCAGACGCCGCGGTGTGCACGGGACCTCGCATGCGATGTACTCGGCCACGTCCCTGCCGGTCAGGTGCTCGTCCAACCTCGTGAGCCTCACGAACTCCTCCGGGGACACCAGTCTGACGTCCCTGAAGTAGCCGTCGCTGCGCACCACCGACTCCCAGTCCGTGGACCTCGTCTGGGTGGTGTGGACGCCGAACGGGCAGACGAACCCATCGAGTTCCCTGATGAGCATCCTGACGATGGGCATGACGGCCTCGCTCTCGATCGGTCCCTCGAATGGTGTGTGTATCGCCATGCGGGTCCCCGCGTTGTAGGATCCGCCCAGGATTATGTGGTGGTTGGCCATCGGCACACCCCCGTGTACGAAGGTTCCCATACGGAGTATCCCTGTTTGCGGGCCTCATGGGACGTGTAGTTGGATTCCGCATCCCTTCTCTGCCATATCTGCAGCTCCCATGGGAAGTGGCGGTTGTCGACGGAGATGTAGATGTGTGTGGCGATGTATACCGGTTCCCCGGACTCCGGATCGTATTTGGTCGAATCGATGCATTTCAATCCGAACTCCCTGAACACCGTTCCGCACAGTTCGTCGTGTGTCATGGGTATGTCCCCGATCACACGTATCCCGAACAGGTCGTTGTAGCACTTGTTCAGACCGACCTTCCCCTGGTGTTCCATGGACGTGTACCTCCTCATCTTGGCGGACACGGAGTTGCGCATCTTCACACGGGACTTCACGTCGAACTCCTCGGTGTCGTACGCTCTGTACCTGTCGGGAAGGCCGAGACCGTCGAGGAACAGGTCGTGGCACAGCACAACATCGTACACGGCACTATCGTCCCTCATATCCCTGACCTGTCTGCTTTTCAGGTTGATCGGTTCCAGACCGTTGTCCGACGCATACGCGTCCCATGTCCCGCACACCTCCCCGTAAAGGGAGACGGTGTCCCGCAGCAGCTCCATAAGCCTCATCGTGAACTCATCCGGATCCATGCATGCGTTCACACGCGGTCGTGTCTTCAACGGGGTACCGTGCGGTCAGCATGGACACGGTCCTGACGATGATGCCGAGGGTCACGAGTCCGAACGCACCGTCGGG
>JAFTYV010000063.1 GCA_017461225.1 Candidatus Methanomethylophilaceae archaeon | reverse complement strand
TGGGATCCCCGGCCCGACACAAAGCAATATAAACCCGTTGTCCGTTGCAGGGTCATCATACGCCGACTTTGCATAGCCCGGTAGTGCGGCTGACTTGTAATCAGCAGGTCCTGAGTTCGAATCTCAGAGTCGGCTCCATTCTCCCATTTTCGATTCCACGTACCGGATATCCGTACCTGTCCATACGACGATTCGGAACACTATTGTAAAAACATCAATCAAACGTTTGCTTACCGTCATATTATATATCCGTGTATGAAAATATTGAATTGGATTATACATCCAAGTGATCTAAATGTCTATTGGACCGAAGAACGCAATAGCGATTGCTATCGTCGCCATCCTGGTGGTGGGTGGTGCGGTCGCATACTTCACGCTATCGGGGGGAGGGGACGACACCCCGGAGTACATCGAGAACGACACCACGGGCCTGAAGGTCGATTTCGCCTACAACCCCGAGATCAGACTGGCCATCTTCGGCAACACCGATGGCGATGACCAGATCGACAGGGACGACCTCAACCTCCTCAAGAGCATCGTAGAGGACAACACCAAATACGATTCCGAGGAGAACGCCTTCGCCGACACGGACGGGAACGGATACGTCAACGGTTCCGACGTCGCACTCCTGACCAAACTCGTGAACAAGGAGGAGTGCAAACTCTACTACTGGGACAACACCTACAACATCAACAGCATCGACTACCCCCTCAAGGGGAAGATCGCATCCCACCACGTCTATCCACTGGACGCGTGCATCATCCTCGGACTCTACGACGATGTCGTCGGGATGACCAACCAGGGGTTCCAGAACTCCATCGGCAAGGACCAGAGCAGGTATCCCGGTGCCGGGACAACAATCAAGAACATCGGGGCACCCGAGGAGGATCCTGAGGCGATGCTCATGAGCGGAGCCAACATCCTCATCGCCCCTGCAGCCTCGAGGGACTACACCAAGGTCGTGGAGGCGTACGACGCCGCGAACATCGACCTCCAGATCGTGAGACTCTGCATGAGCCAGTACTACACCACGTGTGCGGACCTGTACGGCAGCATCCTGATGCTCGGCGTCATGTTCCAGAAAGAGGCGGAGGCCGAGGAGTACGTGGGATTCGTGGACGAGCTCCTCGAGTACGTCAACGACTCCAAGCTCAACCTCGCCAGCTACTCGTTCATCACACCCTACGACATCACCGAGACCGCCATGGAACTGGACTCGAGCCTCACCAACGGCAACGCCATGGGGGACGTCTACACCATAAGCAAGCTGCCGATGGACTCCGCCAACGTCATCACCGAGAGCAACTACTGCCCCCAGGTATCCATGGAGACGGTCCTGGAGATCGACCCCGAGGTCATCGTGATCATCACGTTCCACACCTACGCATGGACCGTCGAGGAGCACCAGGCGGAGATCGACGAGCTCGCCGAGTACTTCAAGGGGACCGATGCGTACGAGAACGGGCGCATCTACTCCGTGAACTACTACAACATCGCCAACTACGGGGGAATCCCGCAGCTCGCGCTCCTGGCATCCTACATCTGGCCCGAATCGTTCAGCGAGGAGGTCGGTTGGGAGTACCTGCAGAAGTACTACAGCACGTGGACCGAGTACGTCGACCCCGATGTGAAGGAGATGGGCAACGCCATCCCATACCAGTGGGAGAAACCCTGAAACCAAGGGGCGGAAGCCCCGCCCCAACCGATACCATGATCGATGAGAGAGTGTCACAGGACCCCCTCATAAGGGATGTGGTGAAGCGGTCCCTTGAGATGTGGGGCGAGAAACGTTCCGACGACGACGTGTCGAAGGGCATAACCAGCGACTACAGGAGATACATCGCCCGCAAATGGTTCTTCATCGTGATGTGCACGGCGGCGATGTTCGTGGCCGTGGGGGTCTCGCTCACCATAGGGGACTACGAGATAGGGTTCCTGGAGACGTACGAGATAATCTGGGCGCACATGACGGGTAACGTGACGGACCAGCTCAAGGACCACATCATATTCAACCTCAGGCTCCCGAGGATCGAGATAGGGATCATCGCCGGAATCGGACTCGCTGTCGCCGGCGTGGTCATGCAGAGCACTCTGATGAACCCCCTCGCGGACTCCTACACCACGGGGGTGTCGTCGGGGGCCAGCCTCGGCGCCACACTCGCCGTCGTGATGGGATGGTGCATCGGAGGGGCGACCAACCAGTACGGGATCGTCGTGAATGCGTTCCTGTTCTCACTCGTACCGATGGCGGTCATAATCCTGATGTCCAAGATCAAGAACTCGTCACCGACGGTCATGATCATGGGCGGTATAGCCATAATGTACATATTCAGCGCGTTCACGACGCTGTTCACACTCATGGCGGACTCCGCGGATGTGGAGTACCTCTACAAATGGGGTGTGGGCTCCCTTGGATTCGCCTCGAAGGACGACCTGCCCATCATGGCCGGCATCGTCCTCTCGGGTACGGTCGCCCTGATGGTGCTGACCAAGCAGCTGAACGTCCTGGCGGCGGGCGACGAGAGCGCCAAGTCCCTGGGTGTCAACGCCGACATGATGAGGAGGGTGTGTCTCATACTCACCGCGTTCATCGTGGCGGCCGTGGTCAGTTTCACGGGGACCATAGGTTTCGTCGGTCTGGTCGCCCCCCATGTGATCAGGCTGGTGGTAGGTCCGGACAACAGGTACCTGTTGCCCGCATCCGCCCTGTTCGGGGCCGTGATACTGGTGTGTGCGGACGTCATAGGCAGGACGATAATATCGCCATCGATCCTCCAGGCCGGTGTGGTCATGTCGTTCCTCGGAGGACCGCTCTTCCTCTGGTTGATCCTGAGACGCAAGTCGTCCGTATGGAGCTGATAGCATGGAACTGAAGATGGAGAGCGTGTCGTTCGGGTACGGTAGAACGGGACCCGACGTGATCCACGACATCAACCTGGAACTGAACGAGCCGGGACTATACTGCATCATAGGGCCCAACGGCGTCGGCAAATCAACCATGATCAAATGCATAAACAGGATCTTCAAACCCCGTAGCGGAAGGGTCCTCCTCAACGGGACGGACGTGTCCCAGATGAGGCTGAAGGAGGTGTCGAGGCTGATAGGCTATGTGCCCGTCTCCACCAACGACGTGTTCTCCATGCCCGTCATGGACGCCATACTCCTCGGCAGACAGAACAGGACCCGCTGGAGGACCACCCCCGAGGACATAGACATCGTGAACAGGGTGATGAGGATGTTCAACATCCAGGACCTGGCGATGAGCAGCTTCAACCACCTGTCGGCGGGACAGCACCAGAAGGTCGCCATCTGCCGCGGGATAGTCCAGGAGCCGGAGATGCTCATCCTCGACGAACCAACCGCGAACCTAGATGTTCAGCATCAGGTCTACGTGACCGAACTGCTCAGGGGGATGGCCATCCAGGAGGGGATGATCGTACTCATGATCAGCCACGACCTGAACATCACCGCGAAGTACGCGCACAAGGTGATCGTCATGGATGGTGGGACCATCGTGGAGACGGGTCTCCCCGAGGAGGTCATCACGGAGGATCTGATCAACCGCATATACAACGTAGAATGCAAGATCGAAATGCACCAGGGGAAACCACACATCGTGCTGGGTTCCGTACTCAGCATCTGAACCGGAATCCGGATGCGGGACCCCGTAAACAACTTACCTGCACACGTCGGCGGCACCGGTTACGGTGCCGATGCCGTCGACGGACACATATGATCCTTAGAAGTCCTTGAACGGGACGATCATGCACAGCCTGCAGCCGTAGCACATCGTGTCGAACCCCGATCCATCCAACCCGTTCTCCGACATGGAGTGCGCCATCGCCCTCAACAGGGCGCAGTAGCGCTCAGGAGTGGCCTCCCTGCCACCGGTCTCGGAACGGCGGACCTTCGCATCCGGCATGGCTCCTATGGAGCACATCCTGTCGACGACCCCCATGAACACGTCGTCGGACACATCCTCGGTGATGTACAGGGTGCAGACCACCATGCCCCTCCCGAACACCCCCACGGCATCGGACAGGCGGGACCAGAACGACTCGTCGATACCGCCGATGTCCCTGACGGTGGTCTTCAG
>JAFTYV010000062.1 GCA_017461225.1 Candidatus Methanomethylophilaceae archaeon | reverse complement strand
CATGAACACGTCGTCGGACACATCCTCGGTGATGTACAGGGTGCAGACCACCATGCCCCTCCCGAACACCCCCACGGCATCGGACAGGCGGGACCAGAACGACTCGTCGATACCGCCGATGTCCCTGACGGTGGTCTTCAGGTTCACGGCACCCGCCCCGCGGAGCATCCTGATGGTCCCCGGGTCCAGGTCGGTGCTGCCCACGCCTATCGGATACGGGTGAGCGGAGCGGTACGCCGCCACCACGGCCGCGTAGTGGTGCGGATCCGTCCTCTCCCCGTGTATGGTCACACCCCTTATCGTCCCCATCCCGTCGTAAGAGCCCATGACCGCCAGGGCCTCGTCGACCGTCAGGTCCCTCCCGTCCCTCGTTATGGAGACGGTCACCGTCTCCGGGGAGTGGCCGAACATGCGCACGATCGAGACATCCCGGGCCAGGACCCCGTCCCCCTCCAGCAGGGTCAGGGAACCGCCGTCGTCGGAGAGCCTGAACTGGCCCCCATCGGAGACCCTCTTGCGGACCCTGATCCCACCGAGATCCAGGACCATCGAGTGCGGTTCGCCGCCGCGCACCTCCATGTTCGGATGCGAGAAACCAACGGGGATCGAGACGTCCCCTCCGAGGACGAGACGCGCCTTCAACTCGAGAATGTCGGACATGGATGGGGATCGGACCGTCCGTTCATATCATGTTCCGATGTTGGCGGACTATCCTGCCGGTCTGCGGACACACCCCGACCATGAGACTGCGGATGACACTGTGCGACGCATCCACCGGCATCCAACGATGGCATGGTTTTAATATGGATGTATAATCCAACCGTTGTCGGCGGGATCGTAGACCCTTGCATCTCCCGTAAGCGGTGACGCGGGCGGAGACCTCTGAACCGCCGACAGGGGCGTCCCCCGTAGGTGCGCGACTGGTAAAGGCCGGGGGGCGCCCGCCACCGTGTCCGCACATGCTTCGTTAGACCACGGTGTTTTGGGAAACACTTTTATTGACCTCAATACAATCACGAGGTTTATGTCATTCTTTGACGAGCCCAAGAACGCAGGGCTGGCCCTGATGATCGTTGCGGCGATCAACCTCATCGGAGGTATCATCGCAGTGGTCGACGGTTCCATCCTTGCGGGCGTCGGTTCCATCATCGCCGCGGTGATCTACCTCCTGTTCGGGAACAAGGTCCGCACCGGCGAGATCTCCGGAAAGATGCCCGTCCTGGCCTCCTTCGTTAAGGCGGTCGGAATCGCATACCTCGTGACCGCAGTCTGCGGCCTCAACATCGTCGGAATCATCGTCGCAGTCATCATCCTGTTCTGCGCGTACAAGATCGGCGACGGTCAGACCACGACCGCAGACAAGATCATCTGGATCCTCCTGCTGATCGCATTCATCCTCGGTATCCTCGGAGGCATTCTGTCCCTCCTCGCGTTCCCCATCGGAACCATCACCGGAATCTGCGCGATCATCCTGTACGTCTTCATGCTCAAGCTCCTCCTCGACAACGAGGTCAAGAAGCAGATGGGCATGTGATCGCGTACCGATCCAGACAGGTAAGAAGAACGAAAGACGGGGAACGGCCGGTCCGGGAAATCCCGGACCGACCTTCCCACAAACCCGCATTTTTCCCGGAATCCGTCTCCGACGGATTTATGACATCCTCCGCGTACACCGGTTCGTCGGGACGCATTCGGACCCGACAGGTAGTGTCACACATGGTAACCCCGAAGATAACGGATGTCCGCGAACTCCCCGGCGACAGCGCCTTCCTGATAGACGACGGCGAGACCGCCGTGCTCTACGACACGGGATTCGGGTTCACGGGGTACGCCGTATCGGACAGGATCGCCGCGGAGCTCGGCGACAGGGACCTGGACTACATACTCCTGACCCACTCCCACTACGACCACGTCCTCGGAACGCCGTACATCAAAAGACGCTATCCCGGTGCGAGGGTGGTCGCCGGCAGCTACGCCGCGCGCATCTTCTCCAAGGAGTCGGCCAGGGCCACCATGAGGAGGCTGGACCGCAGCCACGCCGCGACATGCGGCGTCACCGACTACGAGGACCTGGTGGACGAGCTGGCGGTCGACATCGAGGTGGAGGACGGGGACGTCCTCGAGTGCGGAAGCATGACGTTCGAGGTGATCGGCCTGCCCGGCCACACGAAGTGCTCGGTGGGGTTCCACCTCCTGGAGCACGACATCCTCCTCGGCACGGAGACCCTCGGCGTCTACTTCGGGGGAGACAGGTACCTCCCGTCCTGCCTGGTGGGATACGGAATGACGCTCGATTCCCTCGGGAGGGTCCGGGACCTGGGGAGGGGCGGCATGGTCATACCGCACTACGGGTACGTCGACCCGGGCGAGGCGGCCAGGTTCCTGGAGAGGTCCGAGTCGAACCTCAGGATGATAGCGGACAGGATCACCGGCATACTGTCCTCCGGGGGTACGAAGGAGGATGCCATAGCGTACTTCACGGACGGTTTCTACGACGACGAGGTCAGGAAGGTCTACCCGGTGGACGCATTCGAACTGAACACGGGGATCATGGTGGACCTGTTCCGCAGGGAGCTGCTGCCGGATACCGACCAGTCCTGAAACCGCGCCCCGTGTAGTGTGTTTCTCAATTCTGAACACGTAAACCCATCCTGACCGATTTGTACAGGTTGTGGGCGCGGACCACCCACGCCATCATGTCGGTCACACGCTCCCGGGTCCTGGCCCGGAGCGTGTCACCGAACATGCGCTTGAGGTCCCCGTAGGTGGCCTCCACGCGCCACCTGCGCGAGTACGAGACCTCCTCCCTCCACTTCGCACGGCCGACCTCGTGGATGCGCAGGACGTGCCTCGCACGAACCGCGCACCCCCTGAACCT
>JAFTYV010000061.1 GCA_017461225.1 Candidatus Methanomethylophilaceae archaeon | reverse complement strand
GACTCCTCGCCGTCGTCATGGCGCTCGCCATGGTGTTCGCTGCTACCACTTTTGTGGTAGATGAGGCGGATGCTACTACATACAGCGCGAACGAATTTGACGGTGGTGCAGGTAGCAGTTCCGAGGGATGGACCTATGATTCCACCTCGGGGAAACTTACCCTCGACGGTTACAATGGTACTGGATACTTCAACGGAAATTTCACAGCGTTGGAGATTCTCGGAACCAACAAGATTACACTCTCCACCGCAGACGAGAATGTCATTGCGGCTATTGGAGGGCCCGATGCAGAGAACCCTGCATACAACCTCGACATAACAGGTGATGGAACACTCGAAATCCAGATTACAGGATCCGAGGATTTCGGAATTAGTGGCAAAGCCGTTACGATCAACGGCCCCACGATTAACACTAATGGAGGAAACAGAGGAATCTACGCATCCGGAGGACTCACTGTAGCGAACTCAACCATTGACATCACCGCCGTTGAGAAATCCATTAGAGTCGGATACGGCGCATCTAACACCTATGAGTTTAAAGTCGGCAAAGACGCATCTATCACTGCAAGGGTTATCGCAGGAGCAGGAAACGGAGCGTTGGAGGATGACAAGTTCGGGATAAAGACCGGAAAGTTGAATATGATTGGCGGATCCGTCGTCACCGATGGTATACACATCGAGGACTCAGCCGAGGTCACCGGAGGGTCCTTTGAGGTCTCCTACAACCCCATCTCCGGCGGAGGACTCGTCACAGAGTACAAGTCCGGAATGGTCGTCGAGAATGGAATAACTGTGTCTGGATCCAGGACCAGCGTCGTCATTGCAGATGGCGGCGTGGTCAGTGGAGCTGGAACCGTGACCGTTACCGGAGGCGCAGTATTTGATGCCGAGATCATTGAGATCGGAGTCGACGGAACCATCGGCACATCCGGATCCAATTACACATATTCCGCCGGAATTCTCACCCTCAACAACTATGACGGAAAGCAGACGTTCGTCAACGATTCCATCGCAACCATCATCCTCATCGGTGACAACAAGATTACACTCGAAGAGAAGGTCTACGCGATCAAATCCGCCGCACTCGGGAAGATATACAGTGTGGAGGGAACAGGATCCCTTGCGATCTCCATGTCCGATGTAGGCCCTAACGGAGTCGCCATCTTCTCTGGAGGAGAACTCGAGATCAACGGAGTGTCTATCGACATCCAGATGGATACGGAATCTGCAGGTGTGATCGGAGTCGATTCTGTTGGTGCAGACATCTACGATGCAGCAGTTTCTGTAGTGATCGATGAGACCCCTGCAGATGGAACATACGTCACATCGATAGGGATGGATTCCACAGCCACGATTGTCATCAGGAGCTCCGATGTCTCAGTTAACGCGGGACTCAGAGCACTCAATGTCAATGCCCAGAACGCTGGAATAACCATTGCCGCTTCCGATGTATATGCTGAGGCCGCAGAGATCGCAATAAGATCCAACAACGGTGCACTCGCAATCACTAACGCTTCCTCCGTCGATGCCAAGATCAGCGGTGAGGATATTCCGGTCAACAACATCGCTTATGCGATTTCCGCACAGTCCTCGGTCCAGGTAGCTTCCGATTCCACAATAGTCGCAGACAGCATCATCCTCAACGGAGGGACCACTGCGGACGCAACTGACCCTGTCGTTAGTGAGAACTATGCGACTATCACCGTGAACGGGGACCTCCTCATCAGATACGGTGCGAAACTCGTGAACTACTCCATCATCGAGAACAACGGTACCATCGGTGTCGTAGGAGAACTTGTCAACGCATCCGGCGAGATCGTGAACAACGGAGAGATCAACACCTACAGATACAACGCTGGTGGAACATTCACACTCGTTCCAGAAGAATCCACCCCTTCCACGACTAGCGTGGAGACCACCAAGACCATCACGAGTGTCTCCCTGAGCAACAGGACATCCATGGCTGATGGAACCGTGCACTCCATGGTAACCGTGAGTGCAGGTGAAACAACCACCACCGCCTACGGATTCATCGTCCCCACCGAAAACGGATTCACATACTACGCAGAGACGGAATCCATTGTGGTCGACATTACATACGACAGCACCGCAACACCTGCGTACAGCGTCTACATAGATGGAACTGTCTCTGATGAAGGAACGACTTACAATCTCGTCTGTCCCGATGAATTTACCAAGCACACCGGAGCTGCCGCCATGCCCATCGATAGCTCGAAAGTCGTGGGAAACATCTCCGTCACCGGCGGCAAGGTCACCAACAACGGTTCGATGAGCATCGATTCCCCCACAGAAGTTACGATCATCACCGCAGGTGAGATTGTGAACAGCGGAGACATCGCCGTCTGTTCGAATGTAAAGATGAATGGTGGAAAGGTCACCGGAAACGACATACCTGTGGCATCCGGAGTCGTCATCACCACTTCCAAGACCCATTTGGATGTCGGATTCACCTTCTCCGGTGAATACAAATACAAGGCCAACGCAACAAGTTCCGAGGAGACCATCGCATTCTCCGATTCCGTTGCATTCAATGGAAAACCCAACGCTGTCATGAAGGCTGCCAAGAACAACACAAACACATCCTCCTTTAACGGCTACTTCGAGATCTCGTACGTTGGAGATGCAACAGTAGACTCCAAGATCATTGTAGAGAATGGTTCCGCACTCCTTAGCGCCGGATCTATCGGAAAGAAGACAGTGGTGGAAGCGCTCGCGGGAACCGTCCTCCAGGTCAACAAGGGAACGACGGATGTCATCGACGGAGTCGTTGCGGTCCAGGACGGTGCGACACTCAACATGAAGGTCGACAAGGACAAGGACACAGTGAAGTACGGAAAGCTGAACTATGTCATATCCTTCGCCAACGAGGGTTACACCTTCTACGGTAGCCTCGCATATGCACTCGCGAATGCTGCTGAGGGTGCAACACTCAATCTCGACAACAACGCCTACATTACCGATGACACTGTCGTGAAGAAGGGAATCACTCTTGTATTCGCAGAGAAGGTCCTCCTCACCATCGGCGATGATGAGGCTACGAACCCCAAGGAGGTTACCGTCTCCATGGAGGAGGGAGCGAACTTCGCACTCTCCACAGGTTCTTCTGTCGCATTCATCAACGGAGCAGTGATCAGCGGTACGTTCACCTACGATGGCAACACAGTCGTACTGGACTCCATCGAAGCCCTTTCCATCGCAGTAGTCCCCGTAACCGACAATAACCCCTCCAACATCGCAGTCATTGTTCAGGATGCCATCGTGTCTGGAACAGTGACCGCCTCTGCTGGAAACACCAAACTCACGGCCACCCTTGGTTCTGCAACGAACACAGCTGCGAAGGTCATCGTCAACGAGGGAGCCAACCTCGACGGAACAGCACTCGTCATGACTGATGTCAAGGCAGCCATCCAGGTCGATGGTCAGATGAAAGCTGTCGGAGACATAGGTTCCGCGATCACCGGTGCTGGATCCATCGTTCTTGCAGACGACACCTCCGTGGTGTTCCAGGGCACCAATGGACAAAATATCTCCGTGACGAACGGAACCGACGTGGTAACTCTCGACACTGTCATCGTCAACGATAAGAATGCAAACGGAACCCCGAAGACGACCAACACCATGACCGTCAAATCGGTCAAGGCGGGAACCACCACACCCTATATGGCTATTGCTGGAACATTCTTCTCCGGAGAGACATCCATCAGTGGAAATGCGGCTATGGATTCCATGACCGTTCAGAGCAAAGCCTCCGTCACCGTCCCCGCAGGCTCCATGATGACCGTCCTCAACACAGGTGTGTCCAAAGCGGATGGACTCGTGAAGGTAGCTGGAACCATCAACATGTACATAAAGGACGATTCAGCCACCACATCCTTCGGTGTCCTCAACTACGAGATCACCTACACGGATGGTGACTACACAGTCTACACGATGGTCATCACCGCTGTCGAGAATGCCGAGGCAGGAGATTCATTCGAACTCCAGAACGGACTCGCACTTGCTGGAACAGAAGATACGCCCAAAGGCATGGAGATCCCCTCCGGTGTCACCATCATCGTCCCCGAGGGAAAGAAGATCTCCCTTGGCGATTACGCATACCTCATCATCGGAGATGCACCCGAGACGCTCGGAGCAACCGGAGGAATCCAGGGAACCGTCGAGATTGCAGCTGCCACCGCATACGTCATCGCATTCGCTGACGCTGACATGTCTCAGACCACGATAATCGGAACCGCCACCGTCACAGACATCGTAGACAGTCAGGTTTCCGCTGAGAACACAGTTCTCGCAACGATCTACGCACAGAAGAACAACACTGTAGCATTCTACAACGAGAACGGTGCAACCGCTGTCGCAGACAAAGTCGAACCCGAACTCGAGGGATACAGGTTCGTGGAGTGGCAGGACACTGTCGGAAAGAAGCTCTCCGTCGCCGCCGATGCAACCATCGACATCGGAGACATGGATTTCATTGCTGACCTCAAGGCAGACATGGTCCAGGTCACTTTCACCGCTGTTGAGGGTGTCGTCTACTACGTGAACAACGTTGAGATGAACACCGTCGGCGCACCCGTCTACGTCGAGTACGGATCCACAGTTGTCGCACTCGCAGCAACCGGATACACCGGTACCGCACTTGTCAACGGCGCCTCCTACATCGTGGTCGACTCCACCACCTCCGTCATCACCGGATCCGGTGTGAGCGAGAAGGTGACCGAGGTCGTCACCGAGCCCGAGGAGGACGAGGGTCTCGCACTCACCGACATCCTCCTGATCATCCTCGTGGTCCTGATCGTCATCATGGCGGTCATCGTCGCACTCAGGATGATGAGGAGCTGAAGGTAACGGACACAATGGACCGAACAGTTAGAGTTGAACGTACAGAACACACGATAAGAGAACATCTGCTCCGTACGTGAGGGAACGTACAACTCCACCATAAACCTCAAATCAAACAGGTCCCGGGATTAGGGCCCCGGGACCATCTAAAGTTTATTCAGTTGAGGACGTCCACCAGGTGGACGATCCTCAGGGGGCGATCGTAACCCATGGCCTCCCTCCACTCGCAGACCGTGTCGTGGACATGGTAGTTGTTGTTCAGCGTGTCGTCCGTGGTGTAGAGCGTCACGCACTCCGGATCCGTCGCCGCCACGGCGGTGATGAGTGCATCCATGGGTGACACGGTGTCGCGGTCATCGTTCACTGAACCGGATGCTATCCTCCCAGCCAGTCTGAACGCCTCACGTCCGCTGATTATGTGCCTGGGCTCGATGAACCCGTTGTCCATCATGCGGATGAGTTCAGTGTGGGCGTCCGTCTCCGTATCGCTGTCGCACTTCGCATGCGTCATCTGGATCGCCTCCCCCAGTGCGGGCACCGATGCGATGAACCGTCCGTGGTTCCTGCGGACCAGGGACTCCGCGTTCCTGTTCGTTTTCACGCCCAGGGAGTTCCGCAATCTGTCCCACCTGTTCATGAACAGCATGATGCAGCAGGTGTCCAGGTAGCTCACGGTGCGGTCGACGTTGCCACCTCCCTGAGGTACTCCGACAGCTCCGGCTCCATGCGCAGGCACTGCCTCATGACATCCGATTCAGTGGCACCGGGGTTGTACAGCCTGACCCTCATGACGGTCAGGTAGGCGATCAGGTAATCCCTCCCCCTGTTGAATATCTCGGCGAGCCTTTCCACATGCTCATCGGGGACAGACGTCTCCGTCCCGATTCCTTTCGAGACTAGTTCCCTGTAGTCGTCCTCGAGCTCCATCGAGTACGGCCCGTACAGGTACTATTCGTATCTGTATCTGGGTTCGTTGCCCCAGTAGTTGAGCAGGAAGCAGCCGTCGTGGAGCAGGGTACGTTCCGAGATCGGTTCCGGATCCAGCTCGCGTCCTATCGCCTTGTACACTGCGTACACCAGACTTCCAAGATTCTCTCTCATGGTTCCTCCTTGTCCGAATTACGGTACATGTTCGATCCAGGTTGATATGTGGTTAAATACGTGACCCGACATTATAGGGATTATAAAACCTAAAATATGACCGGATCCGTCTGTTTTCGCGGGATAACTCACGTTTCCCATGATGATGCCACCTCCCTTATCCGCTCCGCCACTTCGGGTTCGAGCATCAGGCTCAGTCTTACCGCACGCTCCATCGTGATGCCGGGATTGCCGTCCAGTATCAGTGATACGGTCAGATAGGCGAGCAGGTGGTCCGCGTCACTGCTCAGGATACGGCTCAGTTTCTCGACATGCCTCTGGGGGACGGTGTCGATCAGGGGGACTCCCCTGTCGACCAGCTCGGTGTAGTCCTGTCTGAGTTCCATCGAGTACGGTCCGTACAGGTACTACTCGTATCTGTACCGGGGCTCGTCGCCCCAGAAGTTGAGCAGGAAGCAACCGTCGTACAGCAGCGTGCGGTCCTCCACGGACTTGGGATCGAGATCACGACCCAGGGCGGTCTGAACGGCATGGACGAGTCCCGGGAAACCCTCCCTCATCGGCATCCCTCCGGAGGGAGCGAGAGGCCCAGCGACAGGGCCGCCTCGGTGATCGCATCCCCAAGATGGGGGGAGGTCCACCGGACATGGTCCACCACCTCCCCGTCCGATATCCCCGGATTGTACCGTCTCACGGCGATCAGGGAAGCATAGGCGATGATGAAGTCGTAGCCCTTCGAGAACACGTCTCCCAATCCTCCGATGCGGTCATCATCGATCCGTCCCACCCAGGGGATCCCATGGTCGCGGATCTCGTTGTAGTCCTCGGCCAGTTCCGATGAGAACGGACCTCCGATGAACTAATCGTAACCATACACGGGGCCGATCCCCCAGTGGTTCAGTATGTAGCATCCGCACTGCACCATGAACAGGTCGCTGAGATCTCCCTGGACAGGTTCCCTTCCGAGTGCCCAACGCACGGTGCTGAGGAGTTCCAACGCGCCATCTCTCACGGTACCACGACCATCTGATCGAACATGTCCGCAACGACTCCGACATCCGGATATATAGATGACGTGGAATCATTGAGATGATGGGATGTAACGGGGCTTCCATGTAACTACAGGCGGTAGTCGCGACGACGGACCGACGGCCGGATGGCGGATCGCTCCGCAGACCATCCAGTACCAATCGGGACACGGCATGTTTTTATCAACCCCGTGGCCGATACCACCGCCATGGCAGAGATCACACAGGAAATGATCGACATCATGCAGAAACAGGGCATCATCGCCTTCGCGACCGCCTCCAAGGACGGCGTCCCCAACGTCGTGCCCGTAGGCATGCTCTTCATGGGCGGGGACGGCAACGTCTGGCTCGTGGACAACTTCCTCAACAAGACCCTCGCGAACATGCAGGAGAACCCCAGGGCCGCCTTCTACATCTGGCACCCCGAGTCCAAGGACTCCTACCAGATCAAGGGAACCGTCACCGTCGAGAACTCCGGCGAGGATTACGAGAAGGCCGTCGCCTTCGCCCACTCCAGGAAGGAGACCCTCCCCGCGAAGAACCTGGTGAAGATGAGGGTCGAGGAGATCTTCTACACCACACCCGGACCCAACGCCGGCAAACCCCTCTGATAGGATCCAAACCGGGGGCACAGTCCCCCACCATTCGTTTTGATTCCTACATGTGTCGGAGGTATGTTATGGGAGGGGGACCCCTCCCGTGAGAATCAATGGAAACCGTTTTCACTCGTCGTCCTCGCCCTTGCCGATGAACTGCGGTGCGGCACCCATCAGCGCGGTGAACGGGACGAGGAGCATGCAGGCCCAGACGCCTGTGTAGAGCGACAGGAACACGCCGATGAACGCACCGGCCAGCGCACCGAGCACCAGCCCCTGTTTCACGGCGGGCTCCATCACTCCACCTTCCTTCCGGTGACGTCCTCCGCCGCCGCGACCATCTTGTCGACGATCTCCCTGGCACCGCCCACGTAGTTGGCGGCGTCCATGGTGGCGACGATCTCCTCCTTGGAGAGCACGCCCCTCAGGTCCTCCCTCTCCAGGAGAACGTCCCTGAGGTGCCTCCTCTGGTCCTCCGCGACCATGGAGGACTCGCGGATGATCTCGTGGGCGTCCTGCCTGCCGATGCCCTTCTCTGTGAGCTTCATCATGAGGGGCTCGGCCATGACCAGTCCCCTGGAGGACTCGATGTTCTCCAGCATCCTGTCCCTGTGGACCTCGAGGCCCTCGAACACCCAGTTCATCTTCTTGAGGATCTCGTCGGTCAGGATGAACACGTGGCCCAGCGTGAACCTCTCGGTGGAGGAGTTGCACAGGTCCCTCTCGTGCCAGAGGACCTGGCTCTCGAAGGTGGGCGTGACGAACCCCCTGACGACCCTTGCGAGTCCGCAGACGTTCTCGGAGTTCATGGGGTTCCTCTTCTGCGCCATGGTGGAGCTGCCGACCTGCTTCTTGACGTCGAAGTACTCGGAGGCCTCCCCGATCTCGGACCTCTGCAGGTTCCTGACCTCGGTGGCGTACCTCTCCATGGTGGCGGCGATGTTGGCCATCAGGCAGATGGCCTCGGTGTACCTGTCGCGGCCGACGACCTGGGTGGCGGCCGGCTCGTAGTTGAGCCCGAGGTCGGCCATGACCCTCCTCTGGATCTCGAAGAAGTTCGGTCCGAGTGCGGCACCGGTGCCGACGGCACCGGCCATCTTGCCGGCGCAGACCCTGGGCATGGCCTCGAGGATCCTCTCCCTGTGCCTGATCATCTCGGCGACGTAGCCGGCTATCTTGAAACCGAACGTGATGGGGATGGCGAACTGAGCATGCGTCCTTCCGATCTCGAGGGTGTCCCTCTCCCTCTTGGCGATGACCGCGAGGGTGTGGATCATGTTCTCCACATCCTCCAGGATGATGTCCATGGCGTCCCTGAGCTGGAGCGCGGTGGCGGTGTCGACGATGTCGTTGGAGGTGGCCCCGAGGTGGACGTACTTGCCGGCGTCCCCCTCGCACTTCTCGGTCATCGCCCTGACCATGGCCATGAGGTCGTGCCTGGTGTCCCTCTCGATCTCCTTGATCCTGTCGACGCTGACCACGTCGAGGCTGGAGACCCTGGTGATCTCGGCGGCGTCCGCCTCGGATATGGTTCCGAGTGACGCGTGGGCCCTGGCCAGCGCTGCTTCTACGTACATCTGGTTCTGGATGCGGCTCTCCTCCGAGAACACGGCCTTCATGTCCTCGCGTCCGTATCTGTAGTCAAGGGGACAGACGTTGCTCATTTGAATCGCGTGCCCATCGCGTTCCTTTATTTATAGAGATTGCTGAGTCACCCGGCCGCCGCCGCGGGTGCGGGGACGGACCTGTCCGGATCCGCCGGGACGGGTCCCGGCGGGGCTAAACACACGTTATGGATATCGTACGGAGGGGTCAGGGACGGGTCTCCGACCACGTTCCGCAGACGGTTCGGAGAAAGCCTTATAAGTGAGTCATTCATAGCCGACGTCCAAGTGGGCCATGCTTACTCATGGTCACGTCGAATATTGAGTGTGGATTTATGGAAATTGGTATGGAGGAAATTCAGCAGCAGGATTCTCAGGAAGAGCAGCAGGTACAGGCGACAGAGGAGACGATGGAGACCGCAGCCTGCGAGCCCGTTGCCTCTGAGGGCCTGAACGACCTTGAGGAGAAGCGCGGCATCGTGAACGAGGATGCCGAGAAGCACAGGAAGCTGAGGGATGAGCTCAACAACCAGACGAAGGAGTGGAAGTCCAAGAGGGACGCCCTCAACGGTCAGGTCAGGGAGCTCGTCGACGAGGCCGGAAAGTGCAGGGAGGAGCGCGACTCGCTGAACCAGAAGGTTAGGGAGACAAAGGAGCTCAGGGACGAGTGGAACCAGAAGGTCACCGCCCTCAAGGAGCAGCTTGCACCCTACAGGACTGAGAAGAACGACGAGAAGAACGAGGTTCCCGTCAAGCAGCTGAAGAAACAGCTCCAGGATCTTGAGTACACACAGCAGACCAAGTCCCTCGGTAAGGACAAGGAGAACGAGATCGTCAAGCAGATCTCCGTGCTCGCACGCCAGATCGAGGAGAGGGAGAAGACCTACGAGCAGAACGATGAGATCAAGGAGCTCGTCGGTCAGCTCAGGGAGGCCAAGGCGCAGGCCGAGACCTACCACCACCAGGTCTCCGAGTACGCTGAGAAGGCACAGGCCGCACACGACAGGATGATCGGCTACTACGAGCAGGCCGACAGGCTCAGGAAGGAGGCCGACGCAGCACAGGCCAAGTTCATCGAGTGCAAGCAGGCCGCCGACGAGGAGCACAAGAAGCACATCGAGCAGATCAAGTCCGTCCACGAGATGGACCGCGATGCCTCTTACAACAAGGGTGGCAAGAAGAACGCCGTCCGCAAGAAGAAGAGCGACATCGAGGGCAAGAAGGAGGCCAAGGAGATCTTCGAGCGCTTCAAGGCTGGAGACAAGCTCTCCACCGAGGACCTCATGGCCCTCCAGAAGTCCGGCTACCTCTGAACTTCAGATCACGGTGGGGCCACGGCCCCACCATCCAAACATCTTCGCATTTTCTGTTCAGGCGGTTAAGCCGTCACGTTTCCATCCAGCAAACCTTATATACGGTTTCGACCAATAGGAAGGTCGTAGGGCCGGTCAGGCTGTAGAGTGCATCCCATCCCTTCTTAACACTGGCCGGCCCCAACACTTCTGCACATCCACCGTCCGAGCGTCGTCGCACAGGTTATTATACACGCGCGACCATGATGATGGTGATTCGACATGGTTATGGAAGGATTGGGAAAATCCCTTAGGAACGTCCTCGGCCGTCTGGGGAGCGCCAGCAACGTCGACGACGAGCTCATCAAGGACCTCTGCAAGGACCTCCAACGCGCACTGCTCGAGGCCGATGTCAATGTCAGGCTGGTCCTGGACGTCACCAACAAGGTCAAGGAGCGCGCCTCCAACGAGCCCCCGCCCGCGGGCAAGGGGATGAAGGACCATGTCACGCAGATCATCTACCAGGAGCTCGTGGCCCTGGTCAACAACGGCGACGGCATAGCCCTCAAGCCCCAGACCATCATGATGGTCGGTCTGTACGGACAGGGTAAGACCACGACCACGGGCAAGCTGGCGCTGTACTACTCCAAGAAGGGCTTCTCCGTCGGACTGATCGGAGCCGACGTCTACAGGCCCGCCGCACTGGACCAGCTGAGGCAGCTGGGGGAGAAGGTGGGTGTCGAGGTCTACGGCGAGGCCGGCGAGTCCGATGCCGCGGGCATCGTCGCTAGGGGTCTCGAGAAGTTCAGGGGCAACAAGAAGATCATCATCATCGACACGTCCGGACGCCACGCGCTGGAGGACGACCTGATCGACGAGATCAAGAGGATCGCCGACGTGGCCAAGCCCGACGAGAGGGTCCTGGTCCTCGACTCCCAGGTGGGTCAGCAGGCAGGTCCCCAGGCCGAAGCATTCCACAACGCCGTCGGCGTCACCGGGGTCATCCTCACCAAGATGGACGGTACCGCGAAGGGAGGAGGCGCCATATCCGCGATCTCCAAGACCGACGCGAGGATCGTCTTCATCGGTACCGGCGAGCACATCCGCGACCTGGAGGCCTTCGACGCCAACAGGTTCATCTCCAGGCTCCTGGGCATGGGCGACCTGTCCGCGCTGGTGCAGATGGTCTCCGAGGAGATCGACGACCAGAAGGGCATGGAGGAGCTGAGCCGCGCCATGATGACCGGCAGGTTCAACCTCAACGACATGTACTACCAGATGCAGGCCGTCGGGAAGATGGGCACCCTGCAGAAGATCATGAGCATGATCCCAGGCATGAGCAGCATGGAGGACAAGATCGACTACGAGGCCTCCCAGAGGAAGCTGCAGGTCTTCCGCGTGATCATGGACTCCATGACCAACGCCGAGAAGGAGGACCCCTCAATAATCAAGGCCAAGCGCATCGAGAGGATCGCCGCGGGAGCGGGTGTCACCCCCCACGATGTCCGTGAGTTGCTGAAGCAGTACAACCAGAGCAAGAAGATGATGGGGTCCATCGGGAAGAACCGCGCCATGCGCAAGCAGTTCATGAAGCAGATGGGCGGTGTGGACCTCGACAGCCTCAAGGACCTGCAGGGATCGCCATGAGGTACTTCGTCATCACCGGCCACAAGGCCGTCACAACAGGGGACTTCAAACTGGACGACATCGCGGGAGGGGCCGGAAGGCTCGACATCCTGGTCAGGTGCGTCAACTCCGCGTTCTTCCTGAGCCACAACCTGCGCAAGGACGTGGAGATATACCTGGTGCTGGAGGGCGGCTCCTCCGCACCGAAGACCGTCGTGTTCAAGGGTGCCGACCTCAGGTACCTCAACCCGGACGAGAGGAGCACCGCGTCCCTGATCAGGAACGCGCTCCTGAAACCCGTCAAGGCCGGCGAGGAGGTCAGGTCCTCCCCCGGAGTGTACGTCACCAGGATGTCCTTCGACGACGTCCTGGCCAAGCTGTCCCAGGTCGGCAGCTTCGTCTACCTCAAGGAGGACGGCACTGACTGCAGGGAGTACGGGTTCCCCGAGAACCCCGTGTTCGTCCTGGGCGACAACCACGACCTCACGGACGAGGAGGAGGCGTCGCTGCTGTCCTACGGACCCGACAAGATATGCATCGGGCCCCACAGCCTGCATGCGGACCACTGCATGATCATCGTCCACAACGAGGCCGACCGCAGGGGAGGTGCCACCGATGCCCGAGCAGACTGAGAGGATACCCCAGCACAGGCACTGCGCCGGGTGCGGGAGGGCGTTCGTCGGCGAGGGAAGGTTCTGCGGCGAGGCGTGCCGCGAGGAGTCCGGGAAGGAGGTCAAGGGCAAGCTCAGGAAGCTCATGCTGATCTGGGCGGCCATCGTCGTCGTCACCGTGGTCCTCGTCTTTATGATGGAAATATGACCACGGCGGCAGTCGCAGGGACGTTCGGCGTCCTCCACGACGGGCACAGGGCCCTTCTCGCCCGTGCCTTCGAGGTCGCCGACAGGGTCGTGGTGGGGATAACCTCCGACCGCATGGCATCAGAGGGCAGGGACGTGTCCGTGCCCATGGAGCTCCGCAGGAGGGGTCTGGAGTCGTTCCTGTCCGGTTTCTCCGGATGGGAGGTGTTCACCATAGACGACATGTACGGGCCCGATTCCGTCATGGACGGCGTCGACATCCTGGTGGTCTCCGAGGAGACGCTTGGCAACGGAAGGGTTCTGAACGAGCGCAGGGTCGAACGTGGGCTGCCCCCGATGGAGCTGTCGGTGGTCCCGCTGGTGCTCGCACACGACGGCACCAAGGTGAGCGCGTCCGCGATCCTCCGCGGCGAGTACGGCCGCTCCGGAAGGGCGGACGTCCCGGACATAGCGGTGGGCTCCACCAACAGGGTGAAGGTGGCCGCCGTCAGATCCGTCATGGAGAGGGTGTACGGCGAGGTCAGGGTCACCGCGGTGGACGTGTCCAGCGGCGTGCCGGACCAGCCGTTCGGCGACCAGACCCACGAGGGCTCCGCCAACCGCGCCAGGGCCGCGCTGGGCGACCACGACATGGCCGTGGGGATAGAGGCCGGTGTCTTCGAGATGCTGGACGGCCTCTACGACATCCAGCACTGCACCATCGTCGACAGGGACGGCGTCGAGACCTACGGTCACGGTTCCGGCTTCAGGTACCCGGACGCCATCGCGGAGCTCGTCCGCGGGGGCATGACCGTCGGGGACGCGGTCCACGAGGTCTACGGCGACACCGACATAGGCAAGAGGCAGGGGGCCGTCGGCCTCCTGAGCAAGGGGCTCATAGACAGGAAGGGTCTGACGGAGCAGTCCGTCACCGCCGCGATGATCCCGCGTTTATGGGATGAGTGAGATGTTCAACAGGCAGAGGATCCAGGGCGACTCGCCGTACCTCAGGGACGAGTCCAGCCTCACGGGCAGGGCGGGCAGCGTGATCCTGCCCTACGACGAGAACGAGCTGAGGGAGGCGATCAGGTACGCCAACTCCAAGGGGATCAGGGTCACCGTCAGGGGCATGGGCACCGGTGTGTGCGGCGGGGCGGTCCCGCAGGGAGGGGACGTCCTCTCCATGGAGCACATGTCGGGTGTGACCGGCGTCGGACGCGATGATGAAGGATATTTCCTGAGGGTCCTGCCCTGCACCACCATACAGGAGATCAACGACCTCCTGATGTCACGTTCGTTCGACGGCCTGGAGGACGTCACCGAGGGCGCCGTGTCGGCGCTGGCGTCGGAACCCGTGCCGTACCTCTACCCCGTGGACCCCACCGAGATGGGGGGATCGATAGGGGGCAACATAGCCACCAACGCGTCCGGACCCAGGACGCTCAGGTACGGCCCCACCCGCGACTGGGTGAGGGGCCTCAGGGTCGTCCTGCCGGACGGCAACTACATCGCCATGACCAGGGGGGAGCACGTGGCGGACGGCCGGAGGATCTCCTTCCCGGCCGGGAGGAACTACTACTCCTTCGAACTCCCCCGCTACGATTCGAGGACCGGTGTGAAGAACGCCACCGGTCCGGTCATATCCGAGGGCATGGACCTGGTGGACCTCTTCATAGGTTCGGAGGGTGTCTTCGGGGTCGTCACCGAGGCGGACATACGCCTGGTGCCGTGGTACGGCACCGTCTCGTGCATACTGTTCCTGCCGTCCGACGCGGATGCGCTGGCGGTGATCCGCGAGATGAGGTCCGACGACCTGGTGGACCCGGAGTTCCTGGAGTACATGGACCACGGGTCCCTGGACCTCCTGCGCGGCGTGATGGAGGCGGACCCCGCCCTCCTGCCCGTCCCGACCCTCCCCGCCGACGCGGGGGCGGCGGTGTTCACCGACCTGGCCGACACCGGTGACATGGACGCCAGGTTCCGCAGGCTGGGGGAGATACTGTCCCGCCACGGCGGTTCGCTGGACGCGACGTGGTGCGGACACGAGGCGTCCGACAGGGCCCGCATGAGGTCCCTGAGGCACGCGATCCCCAGGTCCGTCTTCGAGTACGTGGCATCCCTCAAGTCCGAGATGCCCCGGATCCACAAGATGGGCACCGACATGTCCGTCCCGGATGATGCCTGCGACGAGATGATGTCGTTCTACGCGTCAGAGCTGGATGCAGCCGGACTGGAGTACGTGGTGTTCGGCCACATGGGGGACAACCACCCACACGTGGAGATCATCCTCAGGTCCATGGAGGACTTCGAGAGGGCTTCGGAGGTCTACGCACGTTTCGCCGCGAAGGCCGTGGAGCTCGGGGGTTCGCCCAGCGCCGAGCACGGCATAGGGAAGATCAAGACGGGGTACATCGGACTGATGTACGGGGAGGACGCGGTCGCGGACCTCCGCAGGATAAAGTCCGTACTGGACCCCAACGGGGTGCTCTGCCCCGGCAACATGATAGGTGAGTGAGATGAGGTACGTGGTCGCTGTCAAGCAGGTCCCGGATTCGGGACTGGTGGAGGTAAACGGTGACGGTTCGCTGAGGAGGGCGGGTGTGCCCGCGGTCCTCAACCCGTACTGCGAGTACGCCCTCGGGCGCATCCTGGACTCCAGGCTCCCCGGGGACGAGGTGACCGTGGTCACGATGGGGCCCCCGCAGGCCTCCGCGGTGCTGAGGCGCTGCATGGAGCTGGGGGCGGACTCAGCGTACCTGGTCAGCGACCCCGCCCTCGCGGGGTCCGACACGTGGGCGACCGCCCGTGCGCTCACCGCCTTCGTCCAGAGGCACATCCCCGATGCGGACCTCCTGGTCTTCGGGAGGCAGACCGTGGACGGCGACACCGGACAGGTCCCCTACGAGGTCGCCCAGCTCCTCGGTGTGCAGCAGTTCGCCTACGTGACCGACCTGGAGAGCTCCGGGGACGGGTTCACGGCCGTGCAGGACTACGGGGACATGCGCAGGAGGTGCACCGTGCCGAGGGGTTCGGTTGTGGCGTTCTCCGGTGTGGACCCGAGGGGCAGGTTCGCCTCCGTGTCCGGCCGCCTCGCAGCCGCCGGCAGGGGGATCGTGACGGTCGACAGGGTCGCACTCGGTCTCGGGCTCTACTCCGTCGGCACGAAGGGGTCCCCGACCGTGATCGAGGCCACGCGCAGGGTGGAGTCCACCCGCAGGAACAGGAAGGTCGTGATCAGGGACCCGGCGACGGCCGCAGGTCTCATACTCGGGGAGGCGGGTGCCAGATGAGCGGATGCAGCGGAGGTTCGTGTTCGAGCTGCTCGTCCGGCGACCAGGACAACCCCGACAGGCTCCCGCCCGGGATGCTCGCCAGATACGACATCAACCAGTCGACCGCAGACGGCGTCCTGGTCTGGGTGGAGGTCGAGCGTGACGGGGATTCCGTCCGCATGCCCGACGTCTGTGCGGAGGTCCTCTCCGCGGCCAGGTCCATGTGCGACGGACGCGTGTTCGCCGTGGTCTTCGGCGGTCCGGAGGTCAAGGCCCTCTACCCCGAGATGTTCTCGTACGGTACGGACACCGTCTACCACGTCCGCGATGCGAGGCTGGGGACCTACCAGCCCGAGGCGTACGCTGACTGCATGGCGGGCATCGTGGAGCGTGTCGTCCCGGCCGTGGTGCTCATGGGTGCCACGACCAGGGGTCGCGAGGTGGCCCCCAGGCTGGCGGCGATCCTGCAGACCGGTCTCACAGCCGACTGCACCTCGCTTTCGATGGATGGCAGGGACCTGCTGATGACACGTCCCGCCTTCGGGGGCAACCTGATGGCGGACATAAGGTGCACCAGGTTCCCGCAGATGGCCACAGTGCGCCCGGGCGCGTTCGACAAGGTGCCCACGGACAGGACCACCGGCACGGCACTCTACTGGCAGTACCAGGGCGAGGTCCCGAAGGAGGTCCTCTCCGAAGAGCCCGTCACCGAGGGCGGTTCGGACATCCGCGACGCCAGGATCCTCATATCCCTGGGCAACGGCATACGCGACCGTTCCACGGTGGAGCTCGCCGAGTCCGTCGCGACCAGGATGGGCGCGATGGTGTCATGCTCGAGGTCGATCGTCGAGAAGGGGTGGATGCCGGTGTCCAGACAGGTCGGAATGTCCGGCAGGATCGTCAGGCCCGACCTCTACATAGCGATGGGAATATCGGGATCGGTCCAGCACCGCGCCGGGATGTCCGGTGCGAGACGCATCGTGGCGGTGAACACCGATCCCGATGCGCCGATACACGGTTTCGCCGATCTGAGTCTGATAACGGATGCCGCCGCGGTCCTCGCGGCGATGTCCCGTATGCTGGATGGGAAGGAAGAAAATGAGTGAGGGGAGGCCCCTCACCTCTCGTTCTTCACGAGGGAGAGCGCGGTCTCGAGGACCTTCTCGACGTGACCGTCGACCTTGACGCCCTTCCACGCGGCCTCCACCCTCCCGTCCTTCCCGACGATGAAGGTGGAGCGTATGGTGCCCATGGACTCCTTGCCCATGAACTTCTTCAGGCCCCAGGCACCGGCCCTCTCGATGAGGTCGTGCTCCGGGTCGCTGAGCAGCGCGATCTTCAGGCCGTTCTTCTCGTGGAACCTCTTGTGGGACTCCACCGAGTCCTTGCTGACACCGATGATCGGGATGTTCCTCATCATGAACTTGGGGTAGGCTGCGGAGAACTCCACCGCCTCCTTCAGGCATCCCGCCGTCCCGTCCCTCGGGTAGAAGTAGATGACGTACCTGATGCCCTCGAGCATGGAGCTGTCGAACTCCATCCCGTCCTTGTCCCTCAGCCTGAACGCCGGGAACACGTCGCCCTTCTCCATGTGCGCACCTCAGAACAGGGTGTCCTTCGCATCGGAGACGATGGGTGCGAGGTCGATCTCGACGAATATGATGGGGTGGGTGATCTCGTAGTCCACGACCACCGCGGGGTTCATCTCGCCGAACATTCCGATCCTCTCGCCGTCGCGGACGATGTATGCGCCCCTGCCGCCGATGAAGGTCTCCAGCTCGCAGTTCTCGAGGGTGTACTCGCATCCGATCTCCCTGAGGATGGCCTCTGAGATGGACTTGATCTCGGTGAACGACGTCCTGGATGCGGTGACCATGGCGCAGAGGTGGGGGACGGTCTTGGTGTCCCTCACGACGTACCCGACCTCGAATATCCTCTGGGGGAGGTCGCGGTGCTTGTTGTGCCTGAGGATCTTCACGAGGCTGGGCATGAGGTACGACCTGAGGCAGGTGTGGTCCTCGGTGATGGGGTTCAGGACCCTGACGTTGTCCAGCACGGGGAGGCGGGATGTCTCGAACTCGTCCCTGTCGTTGCTGAGGGTGAGCGTGGTGACCTCCATGAACCCGAGTCCGACCATGATGTCCCTGACGTTCTCGGAGAAGGTGTTGATGGCATCGAGTCCGCCGGCGGTCTGCCTGAGGTCGTACGTACCGCCGAACCTCTCGAAACCGTATCCTGTCGCGACGTCCTCGAATATGTCCACCTTGTGCATGATGTCGAGCCTGAACGCGGGGACCGTGACGGTCACGTCGTCGCCGTCGGCGACCGCGTCGAGACCCATCTTGGCGAGGCACTCGACGATGCCCGCGGGTCCGATGTCGATCCCGAGGAACCTGCAGCACTCGGAGGTGGAGACGACCATGGTGGAGGGGGTCAGGTCGGGGGATGCGAAGGTCTCGTCGCCGTCGTGCATCCTGACGGAGTGGATCCTGCCGCCGCGCTCGGCGAGGGCGGTGCATACGATGTCCAGCGCGCCCTTGACCGCCTTGCGGTCGTTGCCGGTCACATCGATGAAGAGGTTGTGCGTGCCTGTCGTGACGGTGGTGAGCGCACCGTTGATGATCGGGGGGAACGAGAGGACGTTGCCGTCCCTGTCCTCGATGACGGGGTACTTGTCGTACCCGTCCAGGAGGTGCGCGTAGTCCACTCCCTTCTCGTGCCTCTCCAGGATCTCGGCCATGTCCATCTCCTCGGTCTTCGCGAGGGGGACGAACCTGACGGATGCGGGCTCGGCGAGCCTGTAGGTGAAGGGCTGTGCGACCCTGTCCAGGTCGTGGATGCCTATGGCGAGCTTGCTCCTCTTCCTGCCGATGGTGATGTGGAGCTTCTCCTGCATCTCCATGATGGATTTCAGGAGGTTCTCGTCGATGTCGACCCCTGTGACGATGCCGCACAGGAAGTACGGCCTGACCGATTTCACGCCCGGGTCTATGTACACGTCCGTGTCGGATTCCGTGACCTCGTAGGTCCTCATACCGGTCTCGATCCCGAGGAACGCCCTCATGCCCCTGGCGACACCCTCGACGCTGTAGAGGTCGGGGCGGTCGGGGAAGAACTCGACGGACATGCCGTCGCTGTCGCTCTCGGTGTCGCCCATGTCGGCTCCGATCATGGGGATCCTGTCGACCAGTGTCTGCTGGGGCACCTCCTCCCCGAGCATGGTGCACAGATCGCTGTACTTGAAGTTGATAACAGGCATGCCCTCGCAATCGGGGAATCCCTATTAAAGATGTGCGCGTGCGCGCCTGAGGAAAAATTAGGAAGGGTCCGGCGGGCGGCTGTGCGCCCGCCGGTGCTCACCTGCCGAGCGCGGCGTGGGCCTTCCCGAGGTGTCCCGCAGCCTGTGCGGCCAGCGTGGACAGCTCCCCGGCGAGGACTGTGACGGCCACGATCTCGGAGAGCTTCCTGGCGTTGCCCGCCCCGAGGCACCCGATCATGGAGAGGGCCTCCGACTGGCAGGGGAGACGGGTCCCGCCACCGACGGTGCCGACCTCGACAGCGGGCATCCTGACGCAGATGTACAGGTCCCCTCCGAGGTCCTCGCAGGTGGTGATCGCCATGCTGCCGCCCACGACCTGCGCGGGGTCCTGTCCGGTGGCGATGTAGAGCGCGGCGACCATGTTGGCCGCATGGGCGTTGGCACCCAGGGTCCCGGCCATGCTGCTGCCGATCAGGTTCTTCCTGGTGTTGGTCTCGGTGACCGCCTCGGCGGTCGTGTGGAGCCTCCCCTCGACGACGTCGCGGGGGATGAGCGCCTCCGCGACCACGGTTTTGCCGCGGCCGTTGATCATGTTGATCGCGGCGGGCTTCTTGTCGGAGCACATGTTGCCGGAGACGGAGATCATCACGGCTCCCGTCTCCCTCTCGATGAGCCTGCAGATCGCCTCGGTGGCGATGGTGGCCATGTTCATGCCCATGGCGTCCCCGGTGGAGTAGACGCACCTGAGGTAGAGGCTCCTGCCGTTGGGGTAGACATCCATGCCGGTGAGCCTCCCGTGGCTGGTGGTCCCCGCCACCGCCGCGTCGATCTCGTCGCGGTGGGTCTCGATCCACTCCATGACCCTCCTGCCGTGGGCTATGCCCTCCACACGCAGGACGGGTGCACGGGTCATCCCGTCGGAGTACACGGCGGCCCTTGCGCCTCCCCCGGAGTTGATCACGGACATGCCGCGGGATATGGATGCCACGAGGGCCCCCTCGGTGGTGGCGAGGGGCACCAGGAACTCGCCCCGGGCGTTCTCGCCGTCGATCCTGACGGGTCCGGCGTATCCGAGGGGGATCTGGGTCGTGCCGATCATGTTCTCTATGTTCTTGGATGCACCCTCGGGGTCGATGGAGTACCTGGAGACCGTATCGAGGGTCGCGCCCGTGAACCCCTCGGCCGCGGTGCGGCGCTCCTCCACGTCCGCACGCGAGTACCCGCGGTTCTTCAGTCCGTTCTGTTCTGCCATGGTCCGGACTAGGGGTTTCCCCGTAATAACAGTTGGTGTGCACGAACGCATCCGTTCCCGCCAACATTTATCTGCCCGACCGCCCTCGGGTCGTCCATGACCGGTAGCCGCAGGGAGATGGTCGAGAGGGGCATAGACTCCGTCAACGACAGGGTGGACGGTTTCACGGGACGCCGTGGTTCCGGTGACTGGCGCGATCGCCTCGTCCCCGAGTCGCAGGACCGCATGATCCTCCGCATGTTCCCGTACTTCCTGATGGGGTGCATCCTGTGTTGGATCATGGTGATGTTCTACGTGGAGGAGGTGACGGTATCCAGCATGATCGTCAACCTGTGCCTGGTGTTCGTCATCGCGTTCTCGCTGCTGGGGCTCGTACTGTTCCCGATCATGCCGCGCGGACCGTTCCCGAAGGTGTACATGGTGCTGTCGGCCATCGTGCTTTCCGCGGTGCTGTGGTTCTTCGGGACCATGATGGACTTCCTCGTCTACGCCAACGTGGTGTCAGCCACCCTGGACTTCTTCGGGGTCACGGTCCCGGAGACCGTGTTCAAGGCCCTCACCTTCTCGCTGACGCTCGTGGTGATCATGCTCACCCCGGTCGGTGTCCTGACCGTAACCATGGCCTATCTCAGGGTCTACCTGGTCCAGGTGTTCAGGACCATGAACCAGCACGCCGCCGAGGGGGTCCGCGGCAAGGCGGAGTCCTTCTTCGGGATCCCGGACATAATCGACGTGGAGGCCATACACCTGGAGCCGAGGACCACCCACCACGGGTTCGACCTCCGCGCCGCGGTCTCGCTGTTCTTCTACATGATGGTCCTGGGGGTCCTGGTGTCGTCGTACCTGTTCCTCAACCCCTACTTCCTCGGCGCCATGGGGTGGAAGGTCATGCTGTCCACGATGCTCATGCTCTCCATGTTCGTGCCCGTGCTGATCATACCGTGGATGATCGTCAGGGACCTGGGCGCGAAGGCGAGCTCGTCCGCCCCTAGGGACTACGACCTGTTCAACGGTGCGAAGACCAAGCTGTTCTACACCTTCGCCGGACTGGGTGTGTTCATGATGATGTTCCTGCTGTCGATGTACTTCGGGTTCGAGATCGGCTACATCCTGAGGAACTACACCCTGTACCTGGTCCCGCTCACGGTGTCCACCGTGTTCTACTCGTTCTTGTACACCAACAACTACCTCCACACGCTGAAGATGGGCATCGTGGAGAGGTTCTCCGGAGAATGAGCGGTGGCGGGGAGGAGTCCGGGGGGTATGATTGGAAGCCCCCGGCGTTGTGTCGATATAAGGAGGAAACGACGATCTTGATCTTGAATCAATTCCCCGCCAATGCTTGAATTTGGATGTAATATAAATAATTAATTGGCATCGATTAATAGTTAGTAACACCGATTATACCTCTTCCGCCCTCTTTTCCCTCTTCTTCCTCTTCATACGGATGATCTTCATGATGAGGAGCGACAGGATCAGCGCCAGGATCGGGACGAGCGCGTCGCCGATGTCGCCGAGGAGGTGGTACGCCACCAGGAGGCCGGCCACACCGAAGATGCCGAACCTCCTCAGGACCGTGGTCCCGCCCAGCAGGACCATGGACCCGATGACGACGACCCACACTACGGCGTCTACGACCATCTCCGACGTCAGCATCAGGAACCCGCTGTCCCCGATGTGCATCTCCACCAGCGGCATGACGAAGGTGTCGCAGAGGACGGGGACCATGACGACGAGGACGAGGGTCATCAGGAGACCCCCCAGGAACGAACCGAGTGCACCCATGCGGACGGTATCGGACGCGGACCGAGATAAAGCCCCCGTACGGACGGCGCTCCGTTCAAGCCCGTTTAATACATCCTATCGCTATGGTGCCGCGATGACATCCGATCCAGCATACGAGGCCTCGACGAAGGCGAAGAACCAGGTCGGTAGCGGCAACGCCGAGGGTGCCGTGCAGACCCTCGAGAACTACCTCGCCACGGACCCGCACAACAACAAGCTCAGGCTCCAGCTGGCGAACATCATATTCTACGAGCTGAAGGACTTCGACTACGCGATGATGCAGCTCGATGCGATCCTGGACATCGACCCCGACTACACCGACGCCCTCATCGCCCAGGTGACGATCCTCGGTGAGTACAAGAAGTACAACAAGGAGACCGACGCCAAGTACCGGCACCTCCTCGAGATCGCACCCTCCGCGGACATGTACCATGCATACGCCCGCTTCCTCAGGTACCAGATGACCGACTTCCGCCAGTCCGGGGAGTACTTCGAGAGGGCCATCGCCGCCGCCCCCGACCGCTACGAGTACCGTCAGAACTACTGCGGACTCCTCCTCAACGACCTGAAGGACTACGTCAAGGCGAAGGAGCAGCTGGAGGTCCTCATGGAGATGAGGCCCGGCGACGTCATGGTCAGGAACAACTACGACAGGCTCATGCGCACCAAGTTCGACAAGGACGGCAACCCCAAGAAGCGCCTGTCCCTCTTCAAGCGTCATTAACACGCGTGAAAAAATCCGCCAACCCTCATTAAGATTATATATCCCGTTAAACCACTCGGTACACAGAGGAGAGAGAAATGGAACTCAAAGGATCCAAGACAGAAGCAAACCTCATGACCGCTTTCGCAGGTGAGAGCCAGGCCAGGAACAAGTACACCTACTACGCATCCCAGGCGAAGAAGGAGGGATACGAGCAGATCGCGGACATCTTCCTCGAGACCGCAGAGAACGAGAAGGAGCACGCGAAACTCTGGTTCAAGGCACTCCACGGAGGATCCGTCCCCAAGACCGTCGAGAACCTCAAGGACGCCGCAGAGGGAGAGAACTACGAGTACACCACCATGTACGCCGACTTCGCCAAGGAGGCCAGGGAGGAGGGATTCATGGAGATCGCCGACCTCTTCGAGGCAGTCGGTGAGATCGAGAAGATCCACGAGGCAAGATACCTCGCACTCCTGAAGAACATCGAGGAGGGCGTCGTCTTCAAGAAGGACAAGGTCGTCATGTGGAAGTGCCGCAACTGCGGATACATCCACGTCGCCGAGGAGGCTCCCAAGGTCTGTCCCGTGTGCAAGCACGCACAGTCCTTCTTCGAGGTCAGGGCCACCAACTGGTGAGATTCAAACGGCCCCGTGCGAACGGGGCCACCACACCATCCCGGCATCCGCCGGGATGGATCATGTTTTCGAGAAAGATAAAAGGAACACCGATTCCCGGACGTCACTCCGGGGGACCGATTATGCCGAACGCGATGAGCATGCTCATCGTGTCGTTGAAGGACTGCGGATGGGGCACGACGGCGACCAGCTGCTCCGTGGAGCGGACCCCCTGCCTGAGAGCGTTGACTATCGCCCAGGCGTTGGGGTCGCTGTTAAGCAGGCGCTGGATATCCTGTTGGTCCATCGTCGCCGCACCCCCTCCGCTCACCTCAGCCTGATGGTCTCCAGGTTCTGGGGTGCCTTGGTCTCGATTCCGAACTTCTTGTAGATGGAGGAGGCCAGATCGGTGCACTTCCTGTCCTCGCCGTGTCCGATGATGATCTTGTCGGGCTTGGGTTCGAGCGAGGAGATGTACCTCATCAGCTGCTTGCGGTCGGAGTGTCCGGAGAAACCGTCGACCGTGTGCCTCTGCATCTTGATGTGCAGGTTGATGGGCTTGCCCTTCATGTTGAGGGTGATGTCCTGCCTGCCCCTCTGGATGGTCCTTCCGATGCTGCCCTCGGACTGGTATCCGACGAACAGGAGCCAGTTCTTGGGGTCGTCGGCCCACTCCCTGAAGTACTCCATGATGGGTCCTCCGGACATCATACCGCTGGTGGCGAGCACGATGCAGGGGTCGGGCGAGTGGCAGATCTCCTCCCTCATCGCGGCCGTCTCGACCCTCTTGAAGATGGGGGACAGGAAGGGGTTCTCGTTCTGCTGGAATATCTGCGTCCTGAGCTGGCTGTTGAGGTACTCGGGGTACGCGGTGTGGATGGCGGTCGCCTCCCAGATCATACCGTCGAGGTAGACGGGGCACTTGGGGATGCGTCCGGTGCGCATGAGCTCCTCGATGACCAGCATGACCTCCTGGGACCTTCCGACCGCGAAGACGGGGATCAGCACCTTGCCGCCGTGCTCGGTGGCCTTCTGGAGCAGGTTGCCCATCTCCTCGGATGCGTCGGCCCTGGAGGGCTGGATGTCGTTGTGGCCGCCGTAGGTGGACTCGATGACCAGGGTCTCGAGCCTGGGGAACCTGTTGGTGGCGGGGTTGAAGAGCCATGTCTTCTCGTACTTGCTGTCGCCGGAGAACGCGACGTTGTGGAGTCCGTCGCCGATGTGGAAGTGGGCGATGGCGGATCCCAGGATGTGTCCCGCGTTGTGGAACGTGAGCCTGACGTCGGGTGCGATGTCGGTGGTCTCGTTGTACTTCAGGGGGATCGTGTGCAGGATCTCCTGCCTGACGTGCTGCGCCTCGTAGGGGGTCTTCTTGTTCTCGCCGAAGCCCAGCTTGATGTTGTCCAGCTGGAGCAGGGCCATGAGGTCCCTGGTGGGGTGCGTGCAGTACACGGGTCCCTTGTAGCCGTACTTGAACAGTGCGGGGAGCGTCCCGCAGTGGTCCAGGTGGGCGTGGGTGATGACGACCGCGTCGATGTCCGCCAGGGGCTGGACCTCGGGGATCGCGAAGTAGGGTGTGCTGTCGGAGCTGGGGTCGAGACCGCAGTCGATCAGGATCTTGCTCTCCCTGGTGGTGAGCAGGGAGGCGGACCTACCGACCTGCCTGAAACCGCCCATGGCTGTGACCCTCACCCACTGCTCGCCGTCGAGCGTGGGCCTCGCGAGCCTCCTGGCGACGTGCGTGAGCATCTCCTGCCTCTCGTCGTGGTTGGCCCTGAGGTACCCCCTGACGTCGGAGACGGTCTTGGAGGGTATCGGGGGCGCCCTGATGACCTTGATGTTCCATCCCGACTCCTTCCTGAGGTCGGCCAGGAGCTGACCCTCCTTGCCCACGACCTCGCCGGGGTTGACGGCCTCGATGATGGCCTCGCCGGTCTCGTCGATGAAGTTGATGTCGAAGATGTCGGCCGTCTCGGGGATCATGCCGCGGATCTTCTCTGAGACCTTGATGGGGTCCTCCAGCGTGGAGGGGTCGGGCCTGATGTCCACCCTGCGGTGGATGTTCTGGGCCAGCATGCGTGCTATGGAGTCGTTTGACGAGTACTTCTCGTACTGGTCGGTGTAGACGACGATGAGGGGTCCCTCGAACTTGATCGAGGTGATCCTCATGTCCGACGGTACGAGCCTCCTGACCTCCTCGGTCAGGCTATCGAACAATCTGTCGACATTCATATGGAATCCAGCTTCGTGATGTGATGTGGTTTAGAAGTGAAGGGGTTTGGGAACGGGTCCTCAGTTGGGGAACTGGAACCCGAGCCTGGTGCAACGGGACTTGATCTCATCCAGGGGGATGGACTCGTACCCGTCGGGACCGATGTAGGAGACGAGCATGCCGTCTCCCGTGCAGTTGTCCCTCCTCCTGGCGGAGTTGAGGGCGGTGATCGCGACGTCGATGGCCTCGTCCTTCGACATGTCCTCCTTGTAGCAGGACTCGAGGGCTCCGAGGGCGAAGAGGGAACCGGATCCGACCGAGCAGTAGTTGTCCTCGATGTATCCTCCGGCTCCGTCGATGCTGAAGACGTGTCCCCCGGTCTTGTCGTATCCGCCGACGATGAGTCCCAGGTAGAATCCCTGGCGCATCGCACCTGCGATGTATGTCGCGGCGGCGGAGACGGACATGGGGGCACCCTTCTTCATGGCGTAGATGGAGATCTCGCTCTGCATGTAGCGTACCATGAGCTGCGCATCGCCCACGACACCGGCGATGGTCATGCCGATGTTGTCCGACAACGGGTAGACCTTCTGGACGTCGGTGTGCGCGATGAGGTTGCCCATCGTGGCCCTCTGGTCAGATGCAAGGATCACACCGTCCTTGATTTTCATTCCGATTGTCGTGGTACCGGTTTTAAGAGTCTCCTCAGTCATTGTCAATCTCCTAACTAGTGAGAAAAGGCACGTCCTCGACTGTGCTGGATAGCATAATATCGGGGTTCTATATAAGGATTCTAGATGTGGGTTCCGTCGGGCCGTGTCCCGTGACGGACCCGTGGATCGTCGGAGAGTGTGGTCGTGAAGGGTGTAGTGTACGTCTCGGAGGGTTGCTTCAGGTTGGGGGACAGGGAGCGTCCCGCCGTGGTGGAGGCGGGCGACGCCGTCGTCAGGGTCACGCTGTCGTCCATCTGCGCCAGCGACCTCCACATCAGGGAGGGTTCCGTCCCCCGCGCCGTCCCCGGGATCACGGTGGGCCACGAGTTCGTCGGGGTTGTCGAGGAGGTGGGGCCCGGTGTCGGGGACTTGCGTCCCGGCGACAGGGTCGCCGCCAACGTGGAGACGTTCTGCGGCGAATGCTTCTACTGCAGGAGGGGGTACGTGAACAACTGCACGCATCCGCTGGGCGGATGGGCCCTGGGCTGCAGGATCGACGGCTGCCAGACCGAGCTGGTCCGCGTGCCGTTCGCCGACAACTGCCTCACGCCGATACCCGACCACGTCACCGACGAGCAGGCGCTGTTCACCGGGGACATACTGTCCACGGGCTACTGGGCGGCCGACATATCCGACATCTCCGAAGGGGACAACGTCGTCGTCATAGGCGCCGGTCCCACGGGGCTGTGCTGCGCCATGTGCGCCAGGCTGAGGTCGCCCGCCCGCATCGTCATGCTGGAGGTCTCCCCCTGGAGGAGGACCTTCGCGCTGGAGCACGGCATCGCCGACGTGTGCATAGACCCCTCCTCGGAGGATGCGGAGTCGATCGTCCGCGGCATGACCGACGGACGCGGGGCGGACGTGGTCATGGAGGTCGCCGGCGGGGAGGACACCTTCGAGACCGCATGGCGCATCGCCAGGCCGAACGCGACCGTCTGCGTGGTTGCGATGTACCCCGTCCCCCAGGTGCTGCCGCTCCCGGACATGTACGGTAAGAACCTGACGTTCAGGACCGGCGGGGTCGACGCATCCCATTGCAGCGAGATCATGGGGCTGATATCCGACGGCGTCCTCGACCCGTCCGTGCTCATCACCCACCGCTTCACCCTCGACCGCATCATGGAGGCCTACGACCTCTTCGCCTCCCGTGCGGACGGCGTGATGAAGGTCGCCGTGTCCGTCCCGCGACCCGATGCCGAAAATTGATGAACATTTTCGTACATTGCAGTACAATTAAGTACAGTATGTATAAATACCAGCAGTGGATGCGGTATGATGATGACAATGAACAGTGAAAACGGCAGGTTCGGGGAGTTCGGCGGACAGTACGTCCCCGAGGCCCTGATGAACGCCGTGCTCGAGCTCCAGGAGGCGTACGAGCACTACAGCAGGGACCCGGAGTTCCTGGCGGAGGTCGACGACCTCAACCGCCGCTACACCGGCAGGCCCTCCCCGCTCTACTACGCCGAGCGCATGACCGAGGACCTCGGCGGCGCCAAGATATACATCAAGAGGGAGGACCTCATCCACACCG
>JAFTYV010000060.1 GCA_017461225.1 Candidatus Methanomethylophilaceae archaeon | reverse complement strand
TTGTGATTTTCCAAGTGGGTCGACGTCGTGTTTCGCAGTAGCACCTTCTTCATCATGGGTGCTGTAGTCCAGGACCGTTCCATCCGGAGGGCCAGGTACCGGTCACGCCATCACACGGTGCGTGACGTAAGGATTAGAAAAAGGGATTCGCCCGGATGCGGGGCATCCGGGGCTGGGTTTCAATCGAACTTGCCGACGACGGCCTTGATGCGTCTGACACCGGCGGCGGAACTCTCCTCCTTCTTGATCTTGAATCCCTGGAGCTCGGACGTGTTGGACACGTGGGGCCCTCCGCAGAGCTCGCAGGATATGTCGCCGATGGTGTAGACCTTGACCATCTCACCGTACTTGTCGGTGAACACTCCTATGGCTCCGCGGGCCATGGCCTCCTCGTAGGGCATCTCCTCGCAGACAACGGGGATCTCCGCCCTGATGGCCTCGTTGACGAACTCCTCGATGGCCTTGAGCTCCTCGGGTGTGCACTTCCTGTCGAGGTTGAAGTCGAACCTGAGCCTCTCGGCGGTGATGTTGGATCCCTTCTGCTGGATATCGGGACTGACGAACTTCCTGAGTGCGGCGTTGAGGAGGTGGGTGGCCGTGTGGAGCTTGGTGGTCTCCACCGCGTGGTCGGCGAGGCCGCCCTTGAACTGCTGGTCTGCACCGGCACGGGAGTTCTCCTGGTGGGTCCTGAACCTGTTGTTGAAATCCTCGATGTCCACCTCGAGTCCCTGTTCCGCGGCGAGCTCCTGTGTGAGCTCGACGGGGAATCCGAACGTGTCGTAGAGTCTGAAGACCATCTCGCCGTCGAGGACCTTCCTGTCACCGTTCTCGGAGAGCATCTCGTTGAACCTCCTGAGTCCCTTGGTGAGGGTCTTGCGGAACTTCTCCTCCTCCCCGCTGATGTTGGTGAGGATGAACTCCCTGTTCCTCTCGAGTTCGGGGTAGGCCTTGGAGTACTCGGATATGACTACCTCGGAGATGCTCTGCATGCACGCATCCTCGATTCCGAGTTTGGACATGTATCTGCTCGCCCTCCTGATGAGCCTCCTGAGGATGTACCCCTGTCCCATCTTGGAGGGGGTCACACCGTCGCCGAGGATGAACGTGGCGGCCCTGAGGTGGTCCGCAACGATCCTGAACGCCTTGGTGTCCTCCACGTCCGTGCCGTAGGTCCTTCCGGAGATCTGCTCCAGTTTCCCGATGATGCCGGTGAAGAGGGGGGTGTCGTAGACGGTCTCCTTGCCGTTGAGGATGCGGAGGATCCTCTCGAGGCCCATTCCGGTGTCGACGTTCATCTGCTTGAGCGGGGTGAACTTGCCGTCGGCATCCTTGAAGTACTGCATGAAGACGTTGTTCCAGATCTCCGTGAACTTCCCGCAGTGGCAGGAAGGGCCGCAGTCCGGGCCGCATTTGGGCCTGCCGTCGTCGTAGAAGATCTCGGTGTCGGGTCCGCAGGGACCGGTCTGGCCGGCCGGACCCCACCAGTTGTCCTCCTTCCCGTAGAAGTAGATCTGGTCATCCCTCATGCCGTGGCTCCTCCAGATGGAGGCGGTCTCCTCGTCGCGGGGGATGTCGCCCTCGCCCTCGAATGCGGTGACGGCGAGCTGGTTCGGATCCATCCCGAGGACATCGGTGAGGAACTCGTAGCTCCATGCGATGGACTCCTTCTTGAAGTAGTCCCCGAGGGACCAGTTACCGAGCATCTCGAAGAAGGTCAGGTGGCTCGCATCCCCGACCTCGTCGATGTCGCCCGTCCTCACACATTTCTGGAAGTCGACGAGTCTGGTACCGGCCGGATGCCTCTCGCCGAGGAGGTAGGGCACGAGGGGGTGCATTCCCGCGGTGGTGAACAGGACCGTGGGGTCGTTCTCGGGGATAAGGGGTGCGGAGCTGATGTATGCGTGCTCCTTCCCCTTGAAAAAGTCAACGTAGGTCTCTCTCATCTCTTGAGCGTCCATTTCCGTACACTCCTTTCAATGAGGGGGACTCAGGATACAATTATAAAAATGGTTTCAAGGGCGCGGGCCATCCTTCAGGATGGAGCTCACGTCCCCCTCGGCGACGACGACCTCGATGCCCATGTTGGCGAGCACCTTTCCAGGTAGGGGTCCTATCTCGCGGACCACCACCCTGCCACAGTCGGAGAGGAGTTCGACGATTCCCTCGATGTGCTTCCTGTGTCCGTCCCCTGCGACGGTCCCGTGCGGGGGGACGTCCCTTGTCGCGACGAGTTCGGCGGAACCGTCGCGTACAGCGTATACGCGGAACGAGCGGGCGTTACCGAACCCCGAGTCCACGGAGGTGCCGTCGGATGTGGCGACGGCGGTGTACGGACGTTCCGAACCGGTGTCGAGGGTGACGTTGAGTCCCTCCTTGGGACCACAACCGGAACCGCAACCCCTGAAGTTGACGAACTCCGAGGAACGGTCCTCACCCAGGAGACCGATGGCATCGGCACGGCACTGTCTGCAGTGGCGCATCATCCTGGCATCGATGGAACAGAGGTCCATCAGCTCCCTCCTCTCCAAGGGGGTGGGCGCACGTCTGTCGGCGAAGGGCGTTCCCTCCACCGGGATGAGCGGGAGGATGTTCACGATGTACGCCCCGAGGGACCTCACCTTGCGGACCACGTCCGGGATGTGGCGGTCGTTGATACCGGGGATCATGACTATGTTGACCTTCACGACCATGTCCAGGGACACGCACCTCCCGATACCTTCCAGTTGTCTGGATATGAGGGCAGAGGCCGCATCCGTGCCGGTCAACGTCTCCCCATCCAATCTGACCGATCCGTAAACCTGGGCACCGATCTCTGGGTCCACGGCGTTCATGGTCACGGTGATGAATCTGACTCCCAGTCCGTGGAGCCTGTCCGCGGATTCGGGGAGTGCCAGACCGTTGGTGGATACGCAGAGTGTAAGATCGGGGTATTCGCGGGATACGAGTTCCAACGTCCTGAACGTCTCGTTGTTCGCCAGGGGGTCCCCCGGCCCGGCGATGCCGATGACCCGGAGCTGCGGGATCTTCGCCCTGACGGCTCCGATCTTCACCAGTGCATCCTCTGCGGACAGGACCTCGCTGGTCACACCGGGCCTCGATTCGTTGCAGCAGTCGAACTTGCGGTTGCAGTAGTTGCATTGGATGTTGCACCTGGGTGCCACTGGTATGTGCATGCGTGCGAACTCGAGGTGGGCAGACTCACAGTAACAAGGGTGTTCAGACAGAGCTCTCTTCACATCCGACTCCTGCATCATGGGTGATTATCGGAGGTCTGGATATTATATCTTGCAGTGGGACACGCACTGTTGCCGTAGATGCTCTGCCTTATAGTATATACTATAAGGTATGGAAGCAGGTACAGGGGCATGGAGAAAACCGTCGTGGAGAACATGCTTGCGGATCTGAACAGGAACCTGGCCTCGGGCAAGCGTACGCTGGAGGAGTTCCACGACAGCGGAGATAGGACATTCAAGGTGCGCGACGGTACTTCGGTGGAGATACCGATGGATCAGATAGAGTTCCTATGGAACGTCTGCGATGATTCGGAGAGGATCCGCCTTAGGTTGCCGATATACGTATCGACGGACATCTCGTCGGATACAGGTGCGTGGAAGGTCGAGGGACGCACCGAGGCCGCGGTGGTGTCCAAGGTAATCGGGAGGAAGATGTACCGCGATGACATGGTCCGTCTGTACTATCCCGATCTGAAGGAGCTGAAATCCAGAATAGGGGATGCACTGATGATGGTTTTCACTCCCTGACATGATGAAAACGCCGCATTGAATTCGGTTCCTTTCGTTTTCGCTTCTCACAGAGTTCCAGCCCATCGGAAGTGTTATATACTTCACCTGAATACTGGGGGATGCGCCTGTCAATCACGACAGTCGATTCACATTGAATAACATCAATGCACCCGAACAGAGGTCCTGATTCGGGGAAGAGGTGTAGGGCTCCGTA
>JAFTYV010000059.1 GCA_017461225.1 Candidatus Methanomethylophilaceae archaeon | reverse complement strand
CGTCGACAGGCGATGCGCTATCAGGAGCACCGTGCGTCCGCGGGCCAGCTCGGAGAAGCCCTCCTGGATCAGGTGCTCGTTCTCCGGGTCGACGAAGGCGGTGGCCTCGTCCATCACCACTATGGGCGTGTCCCTCAGGACCGCCCTCGCGATGGCGACCCTCTGGACCTCCCCACCGGACAGGTGCACCCCTCCGGGACCGACGACGGTGTCCATCCCGTCCGGGAGCCTGTCCATGATGTCACGGCATCTGGCCAGGTCCACGGCGCGGTCGACCTCCCCCTCCGTCGCATCGGGACGCCCGAGGCGCACGTTATCGGACAGCGTCCCCGAGACGATGTGGTTGTCCTGGAAGACGTGGCTCTGCAGGGACAGCACGTCCTCGGTGCCGATGTCCCTCAGGTCCACGCCGCCTATCGACACCGATCCGGATGTCGGGTCCCACGACCTGCGCACCAGTCCGGCGACGGTGGACTTCCCGCTCCCGGACTCGCCGACCAATGCGGTGACCGTCCCGGGTTCCAGGTCCAGGTTTATCCCGTCCACCGCGGGCGGGGAGTCCGGGGAGTAGGAGAACACCACGTCCCTCAGAGACACGGTGTACGAGTCCGGGACGACCGGCTCCGCCGGCTCGTCCAACGGCCTCATCGACAGGATGGAGCGGATGCGTGCGACGGCGTCGTCCGCCCTGTGCACCTGGTTCGAGCTGAACATCACTCTCATCAGGGAGCCCCCGACCAGCGGGGCGATCAGGATGTACAGCACGGTGTCGGCCACCAGCCCCGCGGTCGCCCCATCGGATACCATGGCGATTACCGCCGCGCAGGCGATGACGGACAGGGTGCACCCGTTGGCCAGGGCGAAGAAGCCGGTCATCGGACGGCGGGACGCGTCGGTGTAGTCCAGGCAGAACCCGGTGTACCTCCTGACGGACTCCCTCAGGTCCCTGAAGGAATCCACCGTCTGCTGGAAGACCTTGACCACGGGCATGCCGCGGACGTACTCCACGGTCCTGCCCTCGACGTCGGCCAGTGCGCCCTGCCAGTCCGCCATGCTCTCCCGCATGGCGTCGCTTCCGGTCATGGAGAGCGACACCAGGAGTCCGGCCACCGCCGGGACCAGTGCCGCCAGACCGAGCCTCCAATCGAATGCGAACAGCAGTCCGACCACGGCGACCGGCAGGACGTACGTCCCCGCCAGGTCCGGGAGGCCGTGCGCGATGAACCCGTGGGTGGAGTCCACCGACTCCCTGACCGTCCTCGCCACCGCCCCGCTGTCCGTGGTGCCCATGGCGCCGGGAGGCAGGGAGAGGATGTGTCCCGTGAGAACCTCCCTCAGGTTCCTGGCTATGCGGAACGCCGCCAGGTGGGAGAGTATCAGCGACAGTATGTGCAGGGCGACCGAGGCGACGGCTGTGATCAGCGCCGCCCACGCGTACATGACGACGTCGTCCGACGGTGCGTCCGGGTACGCGGAGACAACATCGCCCACTATGAGCCAGATGAAATAGAAGGGTGCCACCGACAGGACGGCCCCCAGTGCCGAGAGCACCAGGGACGCCGGGATCAGGTGGCGTCTGCGGCCGGCGTACGCGGCCAGTGCGGGGATGCGTCCCCCTTCGGCGACCATGGCGGACACCTCCCGTCCCCGGGACCCCGCCCGTCCCTATGCAAGGGGGTTGGTGACGGCCGTCGCAACCGGACGGCCGTCGGGATCCCGGTCGCGGGATCAGGCGGTACCGAAGATCTCCCCGCTGGAGTACACGAACCCCTCGGCGGACTGCACCTTGGCGGGGGTGAAGTTCGCCAGGAAGTACTCGAGCTTCTCCACGGCGTCCTCGTACTCGAAGACACCGTACAGGAGGGCCGCGGTGATGTACGCGCCGTAGAACGCGCCGACGGAGTTGACCACGTCGCTGTCTATGGCGATGATCTCCTGCGTGGAGTAGGCGTCGGAGTTGCGGAGCAGGCTGTGCGTGATGTCCTGCACGTACTCCTTCATGTCGGCCCTCGCGACGCCCTGGGGCGCCTGGTACTGGATGATGATGGGCATTCCCTTGGTGGCCGCGACCATGGTCTCCTCGTCCACCATGATGTTGCCCGCGTCCTCGTATCCGGCGGGGAAGTCCACGACGATCGCGGATACCGCGTTGGCGACACCGCCGCAGAGGTACTGGTAGTAGTCGTCCCCGAACTTCGCGATGTAGTCGAACATGACGGTGCTCTTCTCGAAGTCCGCGTCCTCTATCTCCTGGACGATCCCCTCGATCCTCTCGGTGTAGTCCAGGGATACCTCGACGGAGTCCATGGTGTTGAACAGGGCCCCGAGCATCAGGGTGCCGGTGACGCCGTCCGCGGCCTTGATGTCGACGGTGATGAACGCCACATCGTCGGCGAGGCCGGACTTCTCGGCCTGCTCGTAGAGGTAGCAGCATCCGCCCCAGTTGGAGTAGATGATGAACGCATCGACGTCCGCTGCGGCGACCTGCTCCAGGGTGATCTGGGTGCTGCTGCCGATGATGTCCATGTCGTAGAGTCCGGGGAAGGTGCTGTCGTCGTAGTACATGCCGGTCATGTCGTCGACGGCGCAGACCAGGTCGTAGAGGCCGGTGGTGGCCATGAGCAGCGCGGGGTAGGGGTGGTCCACACCGACCCTGTCCCCGATGGGGTAGGGGATGTGCGCCACGTTGCCGAAGTAGTCCTTGTAGTACAGGGTGGTGGACTCCCTGTCGATGTAGCTCTGCACGACGTCGGCATCGGCGGAGGTGATCTTCCCGTCCTGGTCCGCGTCGGCATAGACGTAGTCGTCCCTCCAGTCGGTTATCCCGTCCTCGACGATCTTCTCGATGATGGCCTTGTCCCTGGCGTCGATGACGTCGTCGCCGTTGGCGTTGCCGTAGATGGTGACGCGGATGCCCTCGGTCTCGGAGGACATGTCCGTGTCGTCGGCGGTCATGATGACCACAGCGGAGGCGATGGCCAGCAGGGCCACCACTCCGACCGCGATCAGTACTGTCTTGTTGTCCATAATCTCACTTGGATTATATATCCAACAAGCATTCCCCGTCATCGGATATTTAATGGGGACGTGTCCACCGCAATACCGGGGCCGTTTCCGATGGATGGTTGCTGGATGGAAACGGACATCAGGATCTACAACGACTTCACCGTCAGCGACGTGCACGGTGGCAGGCTGTACCGCCTGGAGACCCCGGAGGGGGTCGCCGACTGCACCAACTTCATCTTCGAGGAGGGGTTCGTGGTGAACCGCATGGACTTCAGGGTCCGCGAGTTCACCAACCAGGACCGCATAGGGGAGATGAACTACCTCATGCTGAACTTCCCTGTCCACGGGAGGTCCGTGGTCGAGTACGGCGGGAACCTGTTCCCCCGCGTCCCCGGCACCGGATAGGTCCACCACCCCTCGGGGGTGAGGCAGACAATCCGCAACCCGTCTGGGGTGTACCGGGGGATCTCCGTCGGCCTGAACATATCGGAGTTCGCACCCGTGGGGTGCGACGACCTCCCGCCCCCGGACACCGTCCTGGAGGGCATCAGGGAGAGGTACAGGGCGGACACCGCCTCCAACTTCGTCCTGGACCTCAGGACCGAGGTGGACGTCCATGCGCTGTGGGACCTGCTGGGGCGCGGAGACCACGACCCCCGCACCGCCCTACTGCTCGTGTCCGACATCGTCCGCAACCTGTACACCGCACCGGAGGTGACCTTCACCGATGACGGGTGCACGGAGGACCGCGTGCCGGACGACTCGGTGTGGGAGGTCGTGATGGGTCCGGACGGCGCCAGCGTGGCCGAGGCCTGCGAGATGACGGGTGTGGACAGGTTCGCCGTGTGCAGGTCGTTCCCGACCGTCTACGGCAGGACGCCGCACGCACTGCGCAAGCACCACAGGATGCTGACCGCCGCGTCGATGATACTGCTCGGCGAGAGGAACATGGGCACCGTCGCCCGCGACGTGGGTTACGGGAGCGAGAGCAAGTTCGCGGACTCGTTCAGGAGGGAGTTCGGGTGCAGACCCAAGCACTTCCTGAGGGAGTACCTCGCCGGGAACGGACCGGTCACACCGAGTCCGAGCGCACCATGACGTGGGGCCTCCCCTCGTGCACGACCACGTCGCACCCGACGCCGTAGGCCCCGCGCATGTTCTCCTCCGTGACGACCTCCTCGGGCGTCCCGTAGGCCAGCACCCTGCCGGGCTCCGCCAGCATCAGGATCCTGTCGGCGGTCTTCGAGGCGATGTTGATGTCGTGGCAGATCATCAGCACCAGCTTCCCGTCGCCGTGGGCGATGCCCCTCAGAAGCGACGCCACGAACAGCTGCGCACGGACGTCCAGGTTCGACGTGGGCTCGTCCAGGATCAGCATCCCGGTGCCCTGCACCAGTCCCCTTGCTATCATGACCCTCTGCTGCTGACCGGCTGACAGCTCGCACACGGGCTCGTCGGCCATCCCCGTGAGTCCCAGCGCCTCCATGGCGCGGGACACCGCCTCCAGATCCTCGGCGCCCATCCTCCAGCGCATGCGGTTGTACCTGCCCATGGAGACGGTCTCGAACACCGTCGCACCCGTGGACACCGGCTGCACGGCCTGGACGTATCCGACCATGTCCGCCAGCTCCCCGCGCGGTATGCCCGACACGTCCCTGCCGTCTATCGTCACACGTCCCGACACCGGTGGGACCAGGTTGTCTATGCAGCGCACCAGGGTGGACTTCCCCACCCCGTTGGGGCCGACTATGCACACCAGCCCGTCATCGGAGGAGAACTCCAGATCGACATCCCTCAGGACGGGTTCTGCTCCGCCGTACCCGCAGGTCAGGGACTCCAACCTCACCCTCACGGTATCACCACGACGTCCTCCTGGACCTGATGATCAGGTACAGGAACAGGGGTGCCCCGAGGAAGGCGGTGATTATGCCCACCTGGAGCTCGTACGGTTGGAAGGCCATCCTGCCGACGGTGTCGGCGACCACGACCAGCAGCGCACCCAGGAGCGCTGAGGCCGTCATCAGGTAGCGGTTGTCGGATCCGATGAAGATCCTGCATATGTGCGGTGCCACCAGCCCCACGAACCCGATCAGTCCGGTGAAGCTCACGATGGTGGCCGTCATGACGGTGACCACCAGCAGGCAGACGTTGCGCATCCTGGCGACGTCGACGCCCATGGAGCGGGCGTAGTCGTCGCCGGACGCCAGGAGGTTCATGCGGGACGTCAGCAGCTGGAGCACCAGGGCGCAGGGCACGAGCACCGCGAAGACGAGTGCGGCGTCGTCCCAGGTGGAGCCCCCTATCGAACCGAGCTGCCAGGCGTACAGGGCGGCCAGGTCGTTGGGGTCGGCCATTATCTTGAACACGGCCGCCACGGCGTTGAATATGTACATCAGGGCGATACCGGACATGACCATGACCAGGGGCGACCCTCCCTTGGCGCGGGATATCGCGAGTATCACCATGGTGGGTATCAGGGAGAATATGAAGGCGTTCACGACCACGGCGTACGCCCCGGACGTGAGCGTTATGCCGGCGATGAACGCGATGGTGGCGCCGAAGCCGGCGCCGGCGGATATGCCGGTGGTGTAGGAGTCGGCGAGTCCGTTGTTCAGGATGCTCTGCATCACGCATCCGCCGATGGCAAGGCCGGCCCCGCACAGGACGCCCATCAGGACCCTGGGCATGCGACCCTCCCACACGAAGTAGTCGTTGACGGAACCGCCCCCGGCACCGGACAGGTGGTCCGTTATGATGCCGACGGTCTCGGAGATCCCTATGCTCACGGGTCCGACACCCACCGCGACCAGCACGGAGACGACCGCGAGGACCGCGCAGACGGTTATGAGGACGACCTTGGTGCGGACGGTGCGGGAGTAGCCCTCGGACAGGTCCCTCCTCACACCCTCGTCGGCGGGACGGGACCACCGCCCCAGCGCATCCTCGACCATCATACCGGAGAAACGATCCCTAGTCAGAAACTCACCCCG
>JAFTYV010000058.1 GCA_017461225.1 Candidatus Methanomethylophilaceae archaeon | reverse complement strand
GTAGGCTTGCGCACTACAGTACAGACAGGTACGCGGGCGGACTTTACTGCCGGGTTCGGAATGGGACCGGGTGTGACCCCGCCGCTTTGGCCGTCTTACCAAAACTCTGGATAGTTACAAAGTATTTATAATTTTCTATTAGACGGATTCCGGGACAACGGCGATGGCACCGGAAATGACAATGGATGGGGAAATGAAGGGAGAACCATCGCCCAAGGGCGATGTAATTGGTTTGGTTTTGCGATCAGTAGTCTGCGCGCTTCTGGAGCCTTGCCCATCTCCTGTCGACCTCGGCCTGGATGGCCTCCACGACGGGCTCCCACCTCTCCTGCTGGAGGTGCTTGAACCTGCCCTGGGAGTTGATCCAGTCGGTGATGGGCTTCTTCTCCGCCTTGCCGGCCGCGATCCTGGCGCTGTCCGCGGTGAGGGTGTACTCGCCGTCGACGACCTCGTAGAGGGGCCAGACGCAGGTCTCCACTGCGAGCTTGGCGATGGAGATGGTCTCGTCGGACGCGAACCTCCATCCCCTGGGGCAGGGGGAGATGGCGTTGATGAAGCTGGGTCCGCCGCAGGTGAATCCCTTCTGGGCCTTCATGACGGTGTCCCTCCAGTTGTGGGGGGAGACCTGGGCGACGTAGGGGATGTTGTGGGCGATCATGACCTCGGTCATGTCCTTGTTGAACTCCTTCTTACCGGACGCGACGGATCCCGCCCAGGAGGTGGTGGTGGACGCTCCCATGAAGGTCGCGGAGGACCTCTGGATTCCGGTGTTCATGTACGCCTCGTTGTTGAGACAGACATACATCATGTTGTGTCCCCTCTCCATGGCTCCGGACAGTGCCTGGAGTCCGATGTCGTATGTGGCACCGTCTCCCGCGAAGTTGACGAACTTGATCTCCTCGGTGATCTTGCCCCTCTTCTTGAGTGCGTTGTAAGCGGTCTCGAGACCTGCGCAGGTGGCCGCACCGTTTCCGAACGCGGTGTGGATGTAGGGTGTGTTCCATGCAGTGTAGGGGAAGATCGTGGTCGAGACCTCGAAGCATCCGGTGGATGCGGAGACCGCGACCTGATCCTCGGTTCCCATGAGGACCTGCTTCGCGATGATGGACTCCGCGCATCCTGCACAGAGCCTGTGACCGCTGGCGAGCCTCACGGGTATCTTGTTGAGATCCTTGAGAGAAAGCGATGTCATATCTTCACCCCCAGATAGGTGATCTTGTCGGCATTGCCCGCCGCCACATCCTCCATGGTCTTCTTGAATCCGGCGACGGTGGCGTCCGCACCTCCGAGACCGTAGATGACGTTGTACATCCTGGGCAGCTGCTCGAGGTCCGCGGCCGCGGTGACGACCTCGGGGAACATGGGTCCGTACGCACCGATGCTGAGGTGCTTGTCGAACACCACGACGGCCTTCTTGCCGGCGAGCGCGGCGGCCAGGGCCTTCTCCGGCCAGGGCCTGTACACACGGGGCATGATGCAACCGACCTTCATACCGGCCTCACGGAGCTCGTCGACGGTCGCCTTCATGGTTCCGTAGGAGGAACCGAGGATGACCGCCACGTACTCCGCATCGTCGCACATGTACTCGTCGATGAGGTGGTACTCCCTTCCGGTGAGCTCTGCGAACTCCTTGAAGACCTCCTCCGCCACCTCGAGCGCCTTCTCCATCGCCATGACGGACTGGTACTTGTGGGGGTAGTAGAAGTCGGGACCGTCCATGTTTCCGTGGGACACGGGGAGCTTGGTGTCGAGCAGGGGGTAGATGGGCTCGAACTCGCCGACGAACTTCCTGATGTCGTTGGTGTCGACCATGGTCATCCTCTCGATCGCGTGGGTGAGGATGAATCCGTCGAGGTTGACCATGATGGGGAGCTGGACGTCGGGGTGCTCCGCGATCCTGGGGGCGATGATCGAGTTGTCGTACGCCTCTTGGACGTTCTCGGAGAACAGCATGATCCATCCGCAGTCGCGGGCGGACATGGCGTCACCGTGGTCGTTGTTGATGTTGATGGGTCCGCTGATGGCCCTGTTCGCGACCGCCATGACGAGGGGAGTCCTCATCGCCGCGGTGATGGGGAGCATCTCCCACATGTACGCGAGTCCCTGGGATGCGGTGGCCGTGAACGTCCTCGCCCCTGCGGACTCGGACGACGTGCAGAGTGTGAGTGCGGAGTGCTCGGACTCGACGCAGACGAACTCCGTGGTGACCTCCCCGTTCGCGACGTACTCCGCGAACTTCTCGACGATGATCGTCTGGGGGGTGATGGGGTATGCCGCACACACGTCGGGGTCGATCTGCTTCCATGCCAGTGCTACGGCGTTGTCTCCGTTTATCGCGATGTCGTGTGTCATTCTCACTCCTCCCTCATGGTGATGGCCTTCTTGGGGCACACCTTGGCGCATATTCCACATCCCTTGCAGTGGCTCATCTTGATTCCGGACATCCTGTCGTCCCTGAACACGATGGCGTTGTCGGGACAGTAGATCCAGCAGGTGAGGCAGTCGATGCACTTGTCCTGGTCGACTATGGGGACGAAGCTCCTCCAGTCGCCGGTGAAGAAGTTCTCGGAGTTGCCGGCCTTGATGATGCGGCCTCCGATCACGAGATCCTTAACGTTTGCCATTGCCATTCACTGCACCTCCGAGTAACCCCTCTTGAGGGCGGACAGGTTCTTCACGATGACCTTGTCGGGGAGCTTGCCCGAGAACTTGGTCGTGATCTGGTCCTCGAGCATGTCGTAGGGCACGAGTCCCTTGACCTTGATGAGGGCGCCGAGCATGATGGTGTTGACCATCGGCTTGCCGATCTCCTCGATGGAGATCTTGATCGCATCCACGGTGTGGCACTCGACATCCACGTCGAGGGCCTCCTGGAGCTCCTTGGGGGAACCCGCGTAGTTCGCGAGGATGATGGAGTCCTTCTTGATACCCCTGGCCACATCGACCTTCCCGACGAGCGTCCCATCCATGATGATGACGATGTCGGGCTCGTAGACCTGGCTGTGGACCCTGATGGGTTTCTCCGAGATCCTGGTGAAACCCCTGATGGGCGCACCCATCCTCTCGGGACCGAACTCGGGGAATGCCTTGACGTACTTCCCTGCTGCGATGGCGGTTTCGGCGAGGATCTCGTTCGCTGTGACGAGTCCCTGACCTCCCCTGCCGTGCCAACATATTTCCATGTCCATAAGTACCACTAAATCCCAGAACAACGAGGATAATTTAAACCCTTTGTATAGTTGGGGCATCAAAACGTCGAAAAATGAATTTTGAAACGTTGTTTTTCCGAGAATTCGTATCGATTTTTACGAATTCCAAGGCTAATTTTTCGTAAATCGTATTCGAAGAGAGGTTGTTCGTAACAGACCGTGTACTCATCTCGGACACATGGGCACCGTCGGAGTCCGAAACCGCACAACGGGTTATAATGGTAGTATACCTGGAAACCGTGAACATTATAATAAGGGAGGGAATACCGAGACCTGGCGGGCGAGAGTTCCCGCCCCAACCTATCTTCCAATTAGCGGGGATTCCCAATGGACAAGAAGATCGTCGATGTTAACGAACTGCACGTTGAAGATGTACCCTTCGTAGGAGGCAAGGGTGCAAACCTCGGAGAGCTCACCAACGCAGGATTCCCTGTTCCCGAAGCCTTCGTCCTGACCACCGTCGCCTACGACTACTTCATAGAGGAGAGCAACATCTTCGAGGCGATCACTGCGGAGCTCTCCGGAATTGACAGGAACTCCGACGACAGCCTCACGGCCGCCTCCGACAGGATCAGGGCGCTCTTCGAGGAGTACGAGATCCCCGAGGACCTGAAGAAGGACATCGTCTCCAGGTACAAGCTCCTGTTCCCCAAGGGGAAGAGCGGATTCGTCGCCGTCAGGTCCAGTGCGACCGCCGAGGACCTCCCCGACGCCAGTTTCGCGGGACAGCAGGAGACCTACCTCAACGTGAAGGACGAGGACGACCTCTTCGACAAGATCAGGAAGTGCTGGTCATCCCTCTTCACCGCCAGGGCGATCGCGTACCGCGAGAAGCAGGGCTACGCACACGACGAGGTCAAGCTCGCCGTCGTGGTCCAGAGGATGGTCAACTCCGAGTTCTCCGGGATCATGTTCACCGTGGACCCCAACAGCGGGGCCAAGCAGATCGTCATCGAGGCCGGATACGGACTCGGGGAGGCGATCGTCGGAGGGGAGGTCACACCCGACACCTACATCGTGGACAAGCAGAAGATGGAGATCATCAAGAAGAGGATCTCCACCCAGACCTGGAAATACGTCCGCGGCAAGAACGGCGGCGTCGAGAGGATGGACATGCCCGGCGAGATGATCAAGGCCCAGAAGATCGCGGACCCCCGCATCCAGGAGATCGCCGAGATCGGACGCCAGATCGAGATCCACTACGAGAAGCCCATGGACATGGAGTGGTGCGTCGAGGACGACAGGGCGTACATCGTCCAGGCCAGGCCCATCACCGCCACCGGCAACTCCGCGACCAACGAGTCCATCGGCGACTCCGTGTCCAGCGACTCCATCGTCGCGAGCGGACTCGGTGCCAGCCCCGGTCTCGCCACCGGGAGGGTCATCATCTACGACACCTCGATGAGCCTCGACTCCATCAAGGAGGGGGACATCCTCGTCACCGAGATGACCATGCCCGACATGGTCCCCGCCATGAGCAGGGCCGCCGGGATCGTCACGGACGAGGGGGGCATGACCTGCCACGCCGCGATCATCTCGAGGGAGCTCGGGACACCCTGCGTCGTCGGAACCGGCAACGCCACCGAGATCCTCAAGGACGGCATGGAGGTCACCGTCGACGGAACCACCGGGAACGTGTACAAGGGCATCATCGCCAAGAAGTCCAACGACGCACCCGCATCCGCATCCTCCGTCGCATGCGCGGAGTACGTGCCCATCACCGGCACCAAGGTTATGGTCAACATGTCCATGCCCACCAAGGCCGAGGACGTCGCCAAACTCCAGTGCGACGGTGTCGGACTCATGAGGAGCGAGTTCCTGTTCACCAACTACATCGGCGAGCACCCCTGCGCCGTCATCGAGGACGGAAGGGCGGACGAGCTCATCGAGAAGCTCGCGAACGGCATCGCGACCGTCGCCAGGGCGTTCTACCCCAGGCCCGTCGTCCTCAGGACATCGGATTTCAAGACCAACGAGTACCACGACATGAAGGGCGGTGCGGACTACGAGCCCAACGAGGACAACCCCATGATCGGATGGAGGGGCTGCTCCAGGTACGTCTCCGACAACTACCGCGAGGCGTTCATGTGCGAACTCAAGGCCATCAAGAAGGTCAGGGACGAACTTGGATTCAAGAACCTCAACATGATGCTCCCGTTCGTCAGGACCATCGACGAGGTCGAGCAGATCACCGAGATGATGAAGTCCGTCGGCCTCAGGAGGGGCAAGGACTTCAAGCTGTACTTCATGGCCGAGGTTCCCGTGAACATCTTCATGGCGGACGAGTTCTGCAAGTACTGCGACGCGTTCTCCATCGGATCCAACGACCTCACCCAGCTGACCATGGGGTGCGACAGGGACTCCGACATCCTGGGACACATGGGATACTTCGACGAGAGGAACGAGGGCGTCAAGAGGGCGATCGCACAGCTCATCAAGGTCGCACACGAGAACGGCAAGTTCGTCAGCATCTGCGGACAGGGGCCCTCCGTCTACCCCGAGTTCACGGAGTTCCTCGTGGAGCAGGGAATCGACTGCATCTCCCTCAACCCCGACACGTTCAACAAGACCAAGAGGATCATCGCGTCCGCCGAGCAGAAGATCATGCTCAGGGACCTGAGGAACCTCAGGGGCAGACTCTGAACCATCAACGGGGGCGGGACCTCCCCGCCCCCATGAAAAACCCCAAGTTGTTTTGATCCACCGGATGTGTCCGGTGGCGGCTCACTGGCTGTCGGAACCCATGAGCCTCTGGTTTATCTCGGAGCCCTCCTCGCTGGGGAGGAGTATGGTGGTGACCTCCATGAACGGATGCTTCGACCCCTCGATTATGGACACGTCGTCCAGGGACCTGAGCCCCCAGCGTTCCGCGGTCTTCTCCAGACCGAACTTCACGTCGTAGTCGTTGGGGACCAGGACGATCGCCTTGAACGACTTCATGCCCATCTTCTTGGCCGCCATCACCCTGTGGTGACCGTCGACGACTATGAACCCGTTGCGCCTCTCCACCACGATGAGGGGCTCGTTCAGACCCCTCTTGATCTCGTACTGCCTCCCGACGAGCTCGTCCATGTAGACCTCCTTCTGGGTGGGGATCACCCTCTCGAGGGGGACCTCCTTGTTGACGACCTTCATGCGTATGCCGTTCTGCTGCTCGAGGAAGTTCTTGACCGACATCACCTTCCCGGGACGGGACTTCTCGATCTGGGATCTGACTATGTCTATGTTGGAGATGATGCCGACGAGCTTCTTGTCCTCGTCCACGACAGGCAGGTTGCGCAGACCGTACCTGAACAGGATGCGGGTGGCGTCGTGGGTGGACATCGACGGGATCGCACACAACGTGCCGCGCCTCATGACGGTGCGGATCTTCGCATCGGGCTTGTCCACGTGGCGCAGGAGCTCCTTCGCGGTGACGAATCCCAGGAGGTACCCGTTCTCGACTATCGGGAACCCGTGGAAACTGGATTCTATGATCTTCTGTCTCACCTGCTCTACGGTCATGTTGGGGCCGACTACCTGGACATCACGTACCATGTACTCCCCGACGGTGGCTTCCGGCATACCCACCCGATCGCCAGCGGACGATTTAACGGTTGAGCCGGGACGGTCGGATGCGGGACATAAAAGGATTAAAGTCAAGTCCGCAGATTCGGGTTCCAGAGGATTAGAAATGTCAAAGCCACTTCTCACAGAGGACTCCATCAAGGAGGAGACCAAGATCCAGGATACGCTCAGGAACATCAAGCACGTCGTCATAGTCATGAGTGGGAAGGGAGGCGTCGGTAAGAGCACCGTGTCCTCCAACCTGGCCATGTCCCTCTCCATGAAGGGCTACCAGACCGGAATCATGGACATCGACATCACCGGCCCCAACATCCCCAAGATGTTCGGAGTCGAGGACGAGAAGCTTACCGTCCTGAACGAGCAGCTCGTCCCCGTGACCGTGCCCCCGTCCCTCAAGCTGATGTCCATGGCGTTCCTCCTCCCCGACAAGGATGCCCCCGTGATGTGGCGCGGACCCGTCAAGATGGGCGCCATCAAGCAGTTCATAGAGGATGTCAACTGGGGATCCCTCGACTACCTCGTCATAGACATGCCCCCGGGAACCGGGGACGAGGCCCTGTCCATCGTCCAGCTCATCCCCAAGGCGGACGGGATGGTCATCGTCACGACGCCCCAGGACGTCGCACTCCTCGACAGCAGGAAATCCCTCGTGTTCGGAGCCGAGACCCACATCCCCATCATCGGAATCGTGGAGAACATGAGCGGATTCGTGTGCCCCCACTGCGGAGAGGTCACCAACATCTTCAAATCCGGAGGTGGCGAGGACACCGCCAGGGATATGAACGTCCAGTTCCTGGGACGCGTGCCCATCGAGCCCGGTATCGTCGATGCCGGCGACAGCGGACTCCCCGTGGTCCTGAAGTACCCCGAGTCCGCATCCGCGAAGGCCTTCGGCGAGATCGTCGACAAGATCATCAAGACGGTCGATCACTGATGAGGTTGTTCGTGGTCTCCGAAGGGGAGTCCCTGGACTCCTATGTGGCCGATGACTTCGGCCACGCCCCCTTCTTCCTGGTCGTCGACTCCGACACCCTCGACTACCACGTGGTCGTCAACGAGCACGCCGACGCGCCCGAGGGTGCTGGGATGGCCGTCGCCAACGCGATAGTGTCGCTGGAGGTGGATGCGGTCATAACCGGCGGCATCGGCATGCACGGCTACAAGATACTCAACGATGCGGGCATCCAGGTGTCGTCCGATGAGGAGGGCACCGTGGAGGACTGCATCCGCGACTTCATGAGAAGGGTGGAGCACCGCAGGAAGTTCGAGAACCAACCAGGGGAATGAGACCGGAGGTCAGACGGACCTCCTGTCCCCCCAAATAATCTTGTGCAACTGGGGGAGGACCCTGATGTCCAATCCCGTTGCCAGGACCTTGTCCACCAACCACTCCAGACGTCCGGTCCCGCCGACGGGTCCGAACACCACGTTCGTGTCCACGGGGTGGTCCCTCAGGAGCGACACGGCGAAATCGAGGTCGCCCTCGTCCCCTATTATGAACTTGAGCTGGTCCTTCCTACCGAGGAGGTCGAGGTTGGACAGCAGCATCCTGTCGGTCATACCGGACATCGGGCACTTGATGTCCATGCTTATCATCATGTCCGGATCGGACGGCACAGCGGACAGGTCGATGGACCCGTTGGTCTCCAGGACCACGTGCTTCCCCCTGTCCAGCAGCATGCGCAGGAGCTCGGGCATGTCGGGCTGGAGCATGGGCTCCCCTCCGGTCACGCATACGTGGGCGGTGTCACCCACGGCATCCACGATCTCGTCCAACGTCATCTCCTCCCCTCCGGCCATGGAGTAGCCCGTGTCACACCACGAGCAGGAGAGGTTGCAACCGACGGTCCTGATGAACACCGTCGGGACACCCATCATCAGGCCCTCGCCCTGGATGGATCTGAAACACTCGCAAATCCTCATGTCACTCGTACTCTATCTCGTCCCTGAAGCCGGCCTCCTCGAAGCCCTTCAGTCTGAGTCTGCATGAATCGCAGTGGCCGCACGCCCTGTCCCCTCCGTTGTAGCAGGACCATGACAGGTGCAGGGGGGCCCCCAGCTCCTTGCCCAGCCTCACGATGTCCGCCTTGGACATGTCCAGTATGGGCGTTACGACCTTTATGGGGTTGCCCTCCACACCGGCCTTGGTTCCCTTGGAGATCATCTCCTCGAACGCCCTGAAGAACTCCGGGCGGCAATCCGGGTAACCGGAGTAGTCGACCACGTTGGCACCTATGTAGATGCGGTCCGCGTCCACGGACTCGCAGAGACCGGCGGCGATGCTCAGGAATATTATGTTCCTGGCGGGGACGTACGTTATGGGTATCTCGGCATCGAGCTCCCCCTCCCTGTCCATGGGGACGTCGAGGTCCTCGCGTGTGAGTGCCGAACGGAACGAGGACAGGTTCAGGTCGATGATCGTGTGGGCGATCCCGTAGTGCCTGCAGACGTTCTCGGCCGAGACGAGTTCCCGGGTGTGCCTCTGACCGTACCTGAAGCTTATGGCGGTGACCTCGCAACCGTCGGCCAGTGCCTTCGCCACTGTGGTGGTCGAGTCCAGACCGCCCGACAGGAGGACGACCGCCCTCGGCATCAGAGCACCTCTGTGTACCATGCGGTCTGACCCCTCTCCTCGTCCAGGCCGATCGACACGGACCTGACGTTCGGCGGGAAATCTATCTCGGTGACCATGCGCAGGGTCATCGCCCTGGACATCTCCTCGGCTGTGGTCGTGGGTATGTCCAGAAGTGTGACGTCCTCACGGGGGAACACGTACCTCTTGCCGCATGACACCGCCTCGACGGAGACGTCGTCGACCTTCAGCTGGACGTCCTGCGACGCCGTCGGCAGGAGGGTCTTGTGGTCGAGCTCGTCGATCATCTCCTTGAGCTTCCTCTTCAGGATGACGAAGTCCATTATCATCCCCTCGTCGCCGATCTCCCCCTCGAGACGGAGACGGACGATGTACGAGTGCCCGTGCAGCCTGGCGCATTTCTCATGCCTGGGTATGAAATGACATGCTGAGAACCTAATACCCGAGTAACCACCATCGATCTCTAGAAACATCCTCATTCCTCCGTGAGCCTCATCGCCAAGGCGATCGAGTCCATGTAATCCGTTTTGACGCGGGAGGTGTCCACGAAGACCCTGTCCGCGTTGAGCACCGGCGCACCCAGTGCCTTCGCACCGCCTATGAAATGCAGTGCCCTGAATATTATGTTGCCCGTGATCCCGTCCGGTGCTATGATGATGTCCGCATCGTCCACCGCATCCTCTATGAGGATCTGGGAGTGGTACGCGTCGTACCCGTTATCGCAGAGCATGTCCGCCACCCTGCGTGCACTCTCGATGGAGCGGTCCACGACCTTGCAGCGACCCATGTCCTCACATCTCCCCCCGGACATCACGGCTATGCGCTCCCCCATTCCGACCCTGCGGGCGAGGTCCACCGAGCGGACCGCCAGACCGTACCTCTGGTCGTCGGTCCAACCCTCGTCGATCCCAACCGGGGCCATGAAGAACATCTTGCCGCCGATCGGCTCCATCAGGACGACCCTCTCGATGTGGTCGAGCCCCAACCCCTTCTTCAGGATGGGGAGCAGTACCGATGACGACATGTCACCGCGGACGGCGGCGTCGATGCGTCCGCTCACGAGATCGTCCACGAGAGTCTGGGGATCGTCGTACACGACGATGTCGTGACCCTCCATGGCCGCAACGCTACGCTCAACGTTGCCGCAATCGGTCCCGCGCCCTATACCGACACGGACCCGGGGCAGATCCCCGCTGAGAAGCGTCTCTGAATTGAACATGGCCCCGCGATGTCATCGGATTATTTCAAAGGTTACTTCCGACCGCATGGACGGTGACCAGCACATCCTCCGGAGGTAGCTTCTCCAGGGGGCCGGCCGGCTCCACGATGCGTCCGAAGGGCATCTGGGACACCAGCCTCCAACCCGCGGGGATCCCGAAGACCCTGTGGACCTCCGCATCTATCAGCGGATTGTAGTGCTGGAGGTTGGCTCCGAGGCCCATGTCCCTCAGGGCGATCCACACGGCGAACTGCATCATGGCACAGGCCTGTTCCGCCCATACGGGGAACGTTCCGGAGTACGACGGGTACCTCGCGATCAGATCGTCCGTCACACCGTCGACTATGAAGAACATCACCGTTCCCGCGGCGGCCGAGAAACCGTCCACCTTGCGTGAGGTGGTATCGAAACGATCACCATCGCCCATCCTCGCATGCAGGGTGGAGCGGACGATCTCCCACAGGACCCTGTGGTCCTCCCCCGTGACGAGGACCGCCCTGGAGGGTTGGGAGTTGTAGGGCGACGGTAGGTTCCGGACGACCCGGCGGAGGTTCCCCTCGACGACGGAGGGGTCCACCCCGGTGTCGGAACCCAGCGAGTACTCGGAACGCCTCTCATCCAGAAGCTGCATCAGATCCATGCAACCGTAACGGCATCCATGGATATCAACCTGGACACGTACATGTTCAGGACCTTATCTGATCGAACACGTAACCGTCCCAGGTCCTCTCCCCGAGGACGATCTCCATCTCGGGGATCGTGAGCATCGGACGGTCGTACCTCGCGGAATCGTCCATGGCCACACGGGGGCATGCCGTGTTGACGTACGCATCCACGCGGTAGGCCATGAGCGAGTTCGGGGTTATCTCCTCCATGACCGCCTTGTACGCCCTCCTCCCGTGGGAGCGTATGAGGGAGACCATGCGGTCCGCCTCGGACATGCGGTTCTGACCCACCTTGCTGCATACGATGACGAGGAATCTCTCCGCATCGGATGCGCGCTGTATGGCGGCGAAACGCCTCCTCAGGATGCGGTCGCGGACATCGGACATGTCCCTGACCTCGGATGTCACGGGGTTCAGAACGTACACGGACCTCTGCACCCCGAATGCCGCAGCCAACGGGTGGAAGTCGCCCTCCCCGACGAACAGGAAGGCGTCCACATCCCCTATTACGGATTCGGCGGCGGTGCAGTTGCATCCCAGGACCTGTCCCGGATAACATATCCTGTCATCCCCCCTTCCGATGAGGACCGTCCTGCCGGATCCCTCGAGGATCCCCCTGAGCGGCTGCAGGAGACCGACGTACTGGATGGTCGCGAGCAGACCCACCCTCTGCGGGAGGTCCGAGAGCACGTCCATGACGTCTTCGGACAGCGCTATGTCCGAACGGGACTCTATGTACAGGACGTCCGGGTCGTGACCCTGGGAGGGTATCGGGGAGTGGCCGAAATGCACGAGCGCATCGGTCAAACCACGGTAATCAAAAAGGTCACAGGCCCCGTAACATGGGTACCCGATGACCAATGTGTCAACCCCTGTCCTCTCGGACAGGTAATCTGAGATTTCAGTCGCACGGATCTTGAGACCTTCCGGCAACTGGAGTGCGACGGAGGAGTACCCTCCGTCGCTAATCCACGCAACGATGCGATCCAATTCGAAATCGAACATTTACTGGATCAGTTCCTGTCCCTTCTCTACATCGATGTAGCAGGGGGAGGGGAACTTCATGGAGGCTCTCCAGAGAGCATCCTTTGCGATGACTGCCTTCTCGGCAGGGACACGGACGGTGAGGATGGCCTGGTTGCGCTCGAGCCTCGCCGCGGTTCCGACGGTCTTGCCGAATCCCTGGCGCATTCCGCTCGAGACACGGTCCGCTCCTGCGCCGGTTGCGAGCTTGTTCTCCCTGAGGACGACGTGGGGGAACGCCCTGACGGTCATGTGGTAGTTCGCGGATCCGATCTGTCCGTTGAGGACCTTGTTGGCTGCGATACGACCTGCCTCGATGGAGGTGTGCCTGATCTGGACGCGGTTCTTGACCCTGAGGGTGAGGGTGACGGGGAACTCCTCCTTGAGGTTTCCCATCTCGTACTGGCTGACTCTGCTTGCGGGCACTCCACCCATGTATTCGCGGCGGGTGTATGCCTGTCCTTTGATTTCTCTGTACATCGATGCGGGCTTTCTTACCATTTGCACCACCTTGATTGGAACGTGATGAGGGCAGACAATCCGGATTTTGTATATAAGGACTCCTACCCCGAAGTTCTTTGACTGTGTTGGCTCAATAACAGCACCAATATAAACATTCCGTTACAGGAGGTCGCGCACGCGCTACCTATAATGGCGGACGCACGGTGCCGCTGACGCAAACGATTATTATGCGCACGGGCATGCAGTGGCGATGCACTCGTTCGGTTTCAAGGTAGTCCCCTCGGATGGGGAGGGTTCCGGGGTCCCGGTGGCCGTCGCCGGCCAGGTGATGGTGGATGTCCAGAGGCTCATCACCGAGATCGGGGCCATGATGGTCCGCCTGGAGCTCAGGATCCAGAACGGGGTCCCCCCTGAGATCCTCTCGAAGTTCGACCTCCGCATAGGGGGATCGTCTTCCGCGGGACTGGGTTCCGATCCCGCGGAGGGGAACGAGGCGCTCATGGAGGATGTCCTCAACAGGCTGTCGGAGACGCTGTCCTTCCTCGGGAAGGGCGTGGTCGGTACGTGGATGGAGGACAACTTCCCCGAGGAACTCGGAAGGGGCAGGATCGCAGGATGCATACTGGACCTGGCGGATCACCTCGACGGCCACACGCTCGTGTTCGGCACACCGGATGCCCAGGGGACGTTCAGGAGGGTCGACCGCGAGAAGCTGTCCAGGTACACCGCGACAGGGGATGCGTCCGTGGGGGCGTTCATAGGGACCGTGTCCCGCGACCCGGTCAGGCGCAACCGCCTGGTCGTATCGAACGGCTCAGGGGACGTCCAGCTCTCCTTCGGATCCAACATCGACCCCGCGGACATCCCGTCGTTCATCTCGGCGGGCCCGGTGATCGTGACGGGCACCCTCGTCAGGAACCGTGACGGTTCGGTCTCCGAGATACGCAACGCCGACGGATGCTATTCCTTCCCGCAGGTTCGTTTCCACCGCATCATCACATCCGCAAGGGACATAGTCCTCCTGAACCCCGTGGAGGGGAGGCCGTCGCACGACCCGTCGTCGGGCGAGTGGTCCCTCTCGTGCGACGTTCTCGGCATAGACGTGACCAAGGGGTCATGGGACGAATGCGTCACGGCGTTCCACGACTACTTCTCGTTCCTCTGGGAGATGTACTTCGAGGGCGAGGGGGACTTCGAGGGCGAGGAACTCGAGATAAGGGAGTACCTCCAGTCGCTGGCGCCCGTACTCTAATAAGGGTTTTATACTGCGGTGCAGTGAGAGCGGAACGAACTCACATGTCCAAGAGACGCGTATCGAACAAGACCATCGCAGAGATCGGATCGACCAGGATCGCCAAGCTGATGGACCTGTCCGAGGACGCAGTCAGGGCGGGGAACACCGACAGGGCACGCAGATACGTCTGGCTCGCCAGGCGCATCGGTATGAAGACACGTGTCGGGATGCCGCGCGACCGCATGTACTGCAAGGGGTGCATGGTCCCACTCGTGCCGGGGGTCAGCTGCACCGTCAGGTTATCGGATCACAGGATATGCACCACATGCGGCATGTGCGGAACAGTACGGCGCCGCCCGTACATCAGGGAGCAGAGAACATGACGGAGAGAGACGCAAGGAAGGAGCTCATCAGAAGAGCCAACGAACTCAGTCCGACCGTGCACGTCGGCAAGGACGGTCTTGACCAGGGTCTCTTCGACGAGATCACCAACCAGCTCAAGAAGAACCGTCTGATCAAGATCAAGGTGTTGTCCAACTCGGACGACGGGGCCAAGGACACGGCCGCCGCCATAGAGGAGGCCACGGGATCCGTGGCCGTGGATGTCCGCGGAGGGGTAATCATCCTCACGGACAAGAGGACCTGGACATCGCTCTCACAGAAGAAGTTCTGAGGTAATAGGATGCTCGATGTCAACATTATCAGATCGAATCCTGACATGATCAGGACCATGCTCAGGAACAGGAACAGGGATGAGGCCATCCTGGACACATTCCTCTCGGCGGATGAGGAGTGGAGGGCGCTCACCGACGAGAACAACCGCCTCAGGAAGGTCAGGAACGAGGTCTCCCTCGAGATCTCCAAGATGCCCAAGGGCGAGGAGAAGGACGCCAAGATCGCCGACATGCGCGAGGTGTCCGAGAAGATCAAGGCCAACGACCAGAGGATGGCGGAGGTCGAGGACATCAGGAACGACTGCGTCCTCAACATCCCCAACATCCCCCATGAGTCCGTACCCATCGGGAAGGACGAGAACGACAACGTCGTCGTCTACGAGAGGGGCAAGAAGAGGGTCTTCGACTTCCAGCCCAAGGAGCACTGGCAGATCGCCGAGGACCTCGACATCATCGACTTCGAGAGGGGCACCAAGGTCGCCGGCAGCGGATTCTACTGCCTCAAGGGCGACGGTGCCAGGCTCGAGCGCGCACTGATCAACTACTTCCTCGACACGCACCAGGACCAGGGCTACACCGAGGTGTTCCCTCCCGTGGTCGTCAACAAGAACGCGGTCATCGGCACCGGACAGTACCCCAACCTCAAGGACGACATGTACTGGCTCGAGAGGGACGACCTGTTCCTCAACCCCACCGCCGAGGTGCCCGTCACCAACCTGCTCCAGGATGAGATCCTCGACAAGGAGGATCTGCCCATCTACTGGACCGCATACCTCCCCTCCTTCAGACGCGAGGTCGGAAAGCACGCGGACACCAAGGGCATCATCAGGGTCCACGAGTTCAACAAGGTCGAGATGGTCAACTTCGTCCACCCCGACCACTCCTACGCGAGGCTCGAGGAGCTCAGGCAGAACGCGGAGGACCTCATCATCGGACTCGGCCTCCCCTACAGGGTCCTGCTCCTGTGCACCGGCGACATGAGCTTCTCATGCAGCAAGTGCTACGACCTGGAGCTCTACGTACCCGGAAAGGACGCGTGGCTCGAGGCATCCTCCTGCTCCAACTTCACGGACTTCCAGGCCAGGAGGGCCAGGATCAAGTACAGGCCCGAGCCCCACCTCAAGAGCGAGTTCGTCCACACGCTCAACGGATCGGGACTCGCACTCCCCAGGACGATGGTCGCCATCCTCGAGAACTACCAGAACAAGGACGGTACCGTCACCATCCCCGAGGTGCTCAGGCCCTACATGAGGGGTCAGGAGATCATCGGACGCCGTTAAACGCGGATCCGCTCCAGACCCTCCATCAAACCCCTTGCCCCAATCCCCTTTCCCTTCTCCAGGAGCTTCTCGCGCAGGTCGTGCTCCCCGCTCTCGAGTGTATCCGACGTGACACCGTAGCGGCGCGATATGTTCGCCTCCATGTATGCGGCCAGCAGGTCGCACGCCTTGAGGTCCGTGCCGCACCTCGTCCCGAACACGGGGTGGTCCGCATCGGTGAACGGATCGTGGACCATGAAACGGAACTCGTCCCTCCAGGACGGATCCAGGAGGGGCATTATATCGGAATCCACCAGGTCGCGCTCGTACTCCTCCAGGATCTCGGACAGACCGTCCACACTGACCTTGATCGGGGTTATCACGTCCTTCGTGAGGACCTCGGGCAGGTCATGGAACAGACCGGTGTAGAAGTCGTTGTAGATGCGACGGTCGTCGGCACCCGCGTCCAGATCGTGGAGGTACATGGAGTTGGCCACCATGAGGGAATGCCCGAGCACCGCCGTACGTGGGACGCGCGGCGTACGTGCCCAGCGCTTCTGGAACCTGAGCTGGCCGACGAGGTCTATGAAATCGAAGGTCTCACGTGACGAGGACAGCATCTCCCTGACACCCCTGAGGTCCAGGTGCTGGAAGATCTGCTGGTCGATCTCCGTGCGCGTCTTCTCGATCCCGTACAGGGAGCGGTTCGACTCGTAGATCAGATTGAACTCCCAGCGTGTCGCGAGGTAGTGTGCCGCGCGTATGACCGCATCCTCCCGGGTGTCCTTCTCCGAACGCATGTACTCCACGAACCTGTCCCTGAAGCCGTCCCCGGGATCGGGCACCATGCGGTCGAACTCCGAGAGGACGAACGCGTTGACCTGCTCCCTCCTCTCCTCCACTATCCGGTGGAACACCTGCGGCTTGAGGTCGGTGAGGACGGAGCGCTGGATGAAGGAGTACATGGTGTTCTCTATCAACCTCCTCCAATCCATCCGGTTGCCGTCCAGCTCCTCGTACTTGGCGAGGATCCAGGCGATGGCCGCCTTGTGGGCCTGCTTGTCCATCTCCGTGAGCTCCACCGGGGTCAGATGGTCGTTCCACCTGTGCATGTTGGCGGAGTTGAAGAACAGGTACAGGATGTTCGGGTTGAGGCACGGCATGGTCACTCATCCCCGTCGGATCCGGTACCCTCCGGTCCACCGGACGCCCCGTTCCCGAGGACGGTGAGCAGATAGCCCGCGCCCATGAGGACCAGACCCGCTATGAACGTCGCCACCCCCAGGTCCGAGGGGTTCACGACGTAGGACGCGAACGATGCGATCATCACCAGTATTCCGGATGCGGAAACGACGAGGGGGACCCTTTCATCCATGATGGTGGATGGCCGTGGTCGGTAATAAAAATAGAGGGGGTCGGACCCCCTCGTGCCTCACTGGGAGGCCTGGACGAACCTGTTTATGACGAACTTCTTGTCCATGGATGCCAGGAACGCACCGAGCCTGGGTCCGGCGGCCTTGCCGATGAGGACCCTGTACATGGCCTTGTAGGCGCCCTTGGATCCCACAGGGGACTCCTTGGCGACCTCGGAGATGATGGAGTTGATGGATTCGGCGTCCCAGTTGCAGTCGTTCATGCGCACGACGAGTGCCTGGAAGAAGACCTTCTCGTTCATGGTCAGCTCCACATCCGCGGGGATGGACTGCTGGATCGAGAACTTGACCTGGTCGGGTGCGAACCCGTTGAGCCAGTACCTCACACACTCGACCCTGCGCCTGAGCCTCTCGATGTCCTCCTCCGTGGCGACGGACATGTCCTCCGTCCTGGAGAGGATCTCCATGACACCCTCGAAGTCGGGGGCCATCTGTGAGAGTGTGACCAGGTGCCTGTAGGGGATCTGGAGCGGGAGCTTGGAGGGGACGTGGTTGTGCTGGGCGATCTCGTACGCACGCACGGAGTTCTCCTCGGACTCGTTCCACTCACCGGCGAAGAAGAGCCTCTCCATGCGGTCGTACTCATCCGCCATGTCGAGCGTCCCCATGCCGTAGTCGTAGTCGATCGCCCTGGAGGGGTTGACCCTGAGGAACAGGTAGTTGAGGACCTCGGGGGGCGTCATGCCGATGGCATCGAGTCCCGTGACGGAGCATCCCAGGGACTTGTGCATCTGCTGCGTGACCCCGCCGGACTTCAGCTGGACGAACTCGTAGGGTATCGGATGGGGGGCCTTCCCACCGAAGATCTCCGAGACGATCCTCTTTCCGGAGTCGTAGGATCCGCCGGCTGCCGCGTGGTCCTTCCCGAAGGGCTCCGCGGAGGTTCCGAATATGACCCACTTGGCGGGCCACTCGAGCCTCCATGTGAGCTTTCCCTCGCCCTTGCGGATGTCCGCCTTGCCGTGGTGACCGCATGTGCAGTTGTACTCCACGAAGGGGAACTCGTAGGTGTCGAAGATGGGGCTGGTGAAGCGACCGCACTTCTCGCAGACGGGGTTGTAGGGCGCGTAATCGTCCTTGGCCTCCTTGCCGGTCACCTCGTGGAGGATCTGGATGATCTCCTGCCTTTTCTCGAAGGTCTTGTCGATGCACTCGGCGAACCTCCCCTGCTCGTAGAGCTCGTGGGTCCAGATGACCTCGCAGTCCACACCGAGCGAGTCGACGGCATCGAGGAAGGGCTGGACGAAATGATGGGCGTAGTTCCTGTGCTTCCCGCAGGGACAGGGGATTCTGGAGATGGGCATCCCGACGTACTGCTCGAAATCCGCGGGGAGGAAGTCGTACCTCTTCCTCAGGGGGTCGAACGAGTCTATGAGGTAGATCAGCTTGACCTCCTTGCCCATGCCCTCGACGGCACTGCGGACGGACTCCCCCGTGATTGCTTCCCTCAGACTTCCCACGTGGATGATCCCTGTGGGACTGATACCCGTTGCGATGAGCGGATGCTCACAGGTATCCGCCACCTCCTTTGCGACTACATCGGCCCAGTGCATGTTAATCGGGCTCGTATCCACATTATATAAAAAGCACTTTCGGTGGGGTCAACTGCCCCCGAACCCAGAGGCTATCTCCTCGAACTCGGCCCTGAACTCCGCGGCACGCCTCTCCGCGACCTCCCTGTCACGGGATTCGGAGTAGATCCTGTACTTCAGTTCCGTACCGGATGGACGGAGGAGGACCCAGCCGTCGTCGTAGTCTATGCGGAGCCCGTCGAGACGGTTCATCCTGAGGTCCGGGTGCCTGGCCGCGATGAGGTCCGTGATGACCCCCTTGACCTCGTCCGTGCACATGACCGCGCCCTTGACGGTGTGGTACCTGGGGAGTGCGGACACCTGGTCCTCCAGGGGACCGTACCTGACCACGGCCTCCAGCATACGGGCGACCGCCATCGCGCCGTCGCGGCAGAACTGGTGGTCGGAGAATATGAGTCCGCCGTTCTCCTCACCGCCGAACAGCCCGGAGTCCTCCATCATCCTCCTCGCCACGACCGGGGATCCGACGGCGGTGTACGCGACCGTGCCCCCGGCGGATGTCACCACGTCCTCGACCAGGGAGGATGTCGCCACCGTGGTCACCACGAGGCCGCCGCCGTTGGCACGCACCATCAGCGAACCGAGGAGGGCGAGGCTCTGGTCCCCGGGGACGTAGTTTCCCCCACCGGTGACGAAGACGCAGCGGTCGGCGTCGCCGTCGTGTGCGATGCCAAGGTCCACATCCAGCTCCCTGACCATCCTCTTCAGGTCGTCCAGGTTCTCCTCCGTGGGTTCGCTGTCGTGTCCGGGGAAGAACCCGTCCGGGTTCCCGTTTATCGTGATCGTGCGGACGCCGAGGCGCCTCAGGAGGAGGGGGGTGGTGGACACGGCGGCACCGTTGGCGCAATCCAGGCAGACCCTCAGGCCCGCGGAGCGGATGGCGTCCACATCCACCTTCGAGACCACGGCGTCGATGTACTCCTCGCCCGCGTCGTCGTGGTGGCGTATGGTCCCTATGCGGTCCCAGCATGTGCAGGCGAGGTCGCCGTCGTAGGCGTCCTCGATGGCGGCCTCCTCCTCGGGGGAGCACTCGGTCCCGTCGGCGGAGATGCACTTGATGCCGTTGAACTCCGGGGGGTTGTGGGATGCCGTGACCATCACACCGCCAGACACGTCGGAATGCGTCCTCACGTAGTACTGGAGCGCGGGAGTGGGGACCATCCCGAGGTCCACCACGTCGACGCCCATGGACATGAGCCCCGCGGACAGGGCGGCCGACACCATGGGGGATGAGACGCGCGTGTCGCGCGCCATCGCCACCGGGCCGGGACCGAGGACGGTCGCGATCGCCTTTCCGACCTTGAGTGCCAGTTCGCTGCAGAGGTAGCCGTTCGCGACCCCGCGGATTCCGTTGGTGCCGAACATCTTCATCGTTATCGGACGGCGGAACGCCACGGCGGTAAAAATATGCTTTGAGCTCAGCCGACCGGATGCCTGCGGGACAGCCTCTCCTTCATCAGCATGACGGGCTTCACCTCGGCAGGGTCTATTCCGCGCATCTCCGCCATGCGGACGGACGTGTAGTCGCCGAGCATCACGGCCATGAGCATGTCCGCCATGGGGGACGAACCGTCCATGTCGATGCGCCTGTACGGGACCCCCGCGGAGTCCAGACGGGACATCGCGTCCGCGACCGGACCGGATGCACGGTCCACGCCGGTCACCAGGACCGTGAGTGCGTAGTTGTCCCTGTGGTCGTCCAGCCAGGAGCCCAGACCGCAGTGGTTGAACTCCGGGATCGGACTGCAGAACGCCACGTACTTGGAGTTCTCGTTGAACTGCGTCTTCCACCTGAGGACCACCGACTTCAGACCGCTGTCGGAACAGACGACGGGGACGTGCCCCATGTAGAGGGATGCCAGCTCGACGGCCATGGACCCCTCCCCCTCGAGGGAGTCCCTGTAGGCCCTCAGCTCGGGGAGCACCCTGCGGACCTCGTCCGAGACGTCGGGACATCCCGCGGCACGCATCACGGCCAGGGTGTACCCGATCATGTAGCCTATCGAGTGCCTGGGATGGAGGCCCTTCGGGAGCACCATGATCGGTCTGCCGTCCGATTCCGCCAGCTGTCCGAGGACGCCCCCTGACGTTATGGCCACGACGGTGCATCCCGCGTCGCACGCACAACGGTACATCTCGATCGTCTCCGCGGTGTTCCCGGAGTAGCTCGAGACTATCGCCAATGTCTCCCCGCCCACCCATGACGGCAGAACGGGGCTCTTGACGACGGTGATCGGTTTCACGGAGGACGGGGAGCAGCAGTCCGCGACGACATCGGCGGTTATCGCGGATCCGCCCATGCCGCAGAGTATGATGTTCCCGCACCGGATGTCGCCGGGGAACACCGTGTCCAGGGTGTTGCCGAGGTCGTCCACGAAGTTGTGGAGCTGCTCGAGTGTCGTCGGATCGGTCATCTGCGGCCACCTGCCATCGCTTCGGCCACGGTATCGGCCAGGACTATGCCGCGGAGGTTGCGGGTTATCACATCCCCCTCCAGTTCGACGGTGGTCACCGGTCTGCCCTCCTCGCGGAGGATCTCGACCATGGAACCGGTTATGAAGTTCAGGAGGTCTGAACGCGTGTCGCCGCGGAGGACCACTATCGCCAGTTCCGGTGCGTGCGGGTTGGGATCGAACCACCCGACCAGCTCGTTGTGGTCGAACTCTGGGAGCTCCCCGAAGAACGCGAGCGTCCCCACGGACTCGTTCATGGCCATCTTCCACCTGCGGGTCACCGCACGGACGTCGGCGGTGCCGTACACCGCGGGGACCTTCCCCGTGAGTGCGGAGGCGATCAGGGACACGGTGTCGGACGACGACAGGGAGTCCCGGTACCTGACCAGATCCGGACACTCGGACCCCAACCTGCCGACTATGTCGCACACACCCGCACTGCGCAGGATGGATGCGATCGATCCCAGGATCGCGCCGGTGGAACCGGAACGGGTGAGGCCCTCCGGGATCCTTACGAGGTCGACCCCGTCGAACACGGCGGCATCCATCAGTCCACCTCCCGACGTCACGCAGTGGATGCGGCATCCCCTGCGGCGGACCTCGTGGTACACCTCCATCAGCTCCGGCTCGTCGCCGGAGCACGAGATGAGGATCGCATCCACATCGGATCCCACCCACCCGGGGACCCTGCGGTCCATGACCAACGGCAACGGGACGGGGAGGCACTCGTCAGCATAGGAAGACAGCATCTCGGGTGCGGTCGAGGAGATGCCGAACGCGAACATGCAGACGCGGCCCAACGGGCGGACGTCACCGACATCCCGACCGAGGGACTCGGCCAGGAGTTCGGGCAACCCGGATCCGATCGTGAGACCGCTGTTCGACACCATTGCAACGCACTTCCCGTTCTCGGGCACAATACGGCCCGTCTATGGGGACGCGATGATACTGGATTATAAAACATTGATGCGGGAGGGGTCCGGGCCGATGTCGCATCCGGGGAACGCATTGGCCCAACCCAGATAACGTTTTTATATGTACCTCCGATTCGCCACACCATGGCAAAGAAGAACGACAGTGGATTCCAGTCCTCTGCAGGTCTCATGAGGTACTTCGACTCCGAGAACGAGAAGGGTCTCAAGATCAGCCCCAGGGCCGTCATAGGTCTTGCGGTCGGACTCGTGGTCATCGTCCTCCTGGCGAACACACTGTTCCCCCTCTGAACACAGGGGTTCCATCGATTTTACACAGCATCAGCTTGGGCGCTACTCCGCGACACGGACATCGCCTCCGACATCCGGACTCCGGGGAAGCGATAGGAGAAAAAAGAAGGGGCCGAGCCCCTGTTTTCATCAGACCTGGTCATCCGGCAGGATCCTGTAATCCTCCGGATACTTCTTCCTGAACATCTTGGACAGGATTGGCGGCGCGATGATCGTCGTGGAGACGGACATCAGGACGACGACAGCATAGAGCTCGGGCGACATGGCACCGGATGCGAGACCTATCGACGCCACGATTATTCCGACCTCGCCCCTGGGCACCATACCGACTCCGATGATGTTGAACGAGGACCTGTCTATGCTCCTGTCACCCATCTTCGCACCGACGCCGCATCCGATGTACTTCGTCACCAGGGCCAAGGCGATGATGAAGACCGCCAGAACGATGACGGAGGTGTCCGTGAGCGTGGAGATGTCCACCTGGAAACCCACGTTGAGGAAGAAGAACGATATGAAGAACGAGGTGATCGACTCCACCTTGTGCTCCAGATCCCACTCCCATGCGTAGTCTGCGAACAGCATCCCGGCGAGGAACGCCCCGATGATCGCGGCGAGACCCATGTACTCCGCCAGTGCCGCCATCGCAAGGCACACGACTATGGCGAGGATGAGCTTGTTGACGGATCCGACGACCCTGCCCTCCGCCTCCGCGCGCCTCTTGCGGGCATCGAAGTAGTCGTATATACGCGGTACGACGAACTTGCAGGCCAGCAGGACCGCCACGACGAACAGGATAGCCTGGAGGGTGATGCTGAGGATGCTCGGGATGGACACCTCGCCCGAATCCGCCATGCCCTTGACTATGGCGAGGACGATCATGCCCAGGACATCGTCGATGACCGCCGCACCGATGATGATGCGGGCCTCGCGGGTGTCCATGAGCCTCATGTCCTTGATGATGCGCGCGGTGATTCCGACGGATGTCGCCACCATCGCGGCCGCCATGAACAGGGCGTGGTTCATATGGCCCTCCGTGGCCATGATGACCGCGAAACCGGCGATGAAGGGCAGTATGACTCCCATCACGGCGGTGAGGAGTGCGGCCTTGCCGGAACCGAGCAGGTCACCGACCTTGGTCTCGAGACCGACTGTGAACAGGAGGAATATGACCCCCAGTTCGGCGAACGTGTAGATTATCATGTACAGATCGCTGCCCGTGGTCACATCCATACCGGGTGCCGGCACGGCGAGGCCCAGGGCCTCCATGAGGGACCAGTCACCGAATGCCAGGTTGGCGACGACTATACCGATGACGATCTCACCGATCAGTCCGGGTAGGCCGAACCTGCTGACCAGTGCGGATCCGCAACGGGCCAGGACGAAGAGGACAGCCATCGTGAACAACAGCTGCATCATTAATTCCATGACAGATGGATGAACAGTACCGTATTTAACCGCAGTAGTTCAGAACGGAAGGGCGTTAAGGGGTTTCAGAACGAGAAGCAGACCATGGATCCCCCCATGGCCGTGCCCCCCGTTCCGAACGAGAACACCACCCCGTGGGATGGTGCATCCGTCACCGGGGACCCGGGACCGTCGACGGGTGCCTGCGTTTCATGGATGGGTGCGGCACCCTGTTCCGGTGCGTGCGACACGGGCACCTCCGCCGCCACCGGCGGCTCGGGCAACTGCATCGTCGCGACTTCCTCCCCGGTCGCATCGACGGGATCGTCCGCGATGCGCTCGAAGCAAATTGACTCCATACCGTCGGCCGGGATCTGCACATCGTCGAACGGGACGGTGGACGAGTCCTCGTCCAGGTCCAGCTCCGGCAGAACCAGCCTCATCACGTCCGCGACCTCGTCCGACAGTTCCACTGGGGGAACGGTGGTGACGGGTTCGGACTCCTCTGTCTCGACCCGGGCGACAGTCTCCCCGACTGTCACATCAAAAGGGCCACGGAGCCCCTCCGCGGACTCCTCTTTCTTCTCCGAGTCGACGTTCTGCAGGACGCCGTTCTTACCGAACCTGTACGTCCTCGTCTTGGGACGACGCCTGACGGGGTCCGCTATGGGTGCGAGGCAGGACGAACCGTCCTCGTCCAGGTTGGACGGGAGGATGCGTGCGGGGGCCTCGGGGACCTCGACGGCCGCGGATGTCGCGGCGGCCTCGGCGTTCAGGACTGTCGCGGCCTCGTCTGTGGACACGGTTGTCTCGGGCTCGGTCGCGGCCTCTGTGAACACACCGTCGTTCGGGATGTCGATGGTCGGGAGCGCGGGCTTGGCGACCATCGTCTCCACGGGGGCCTCCTCGACGGGAACGTCTGCGACGGCCTGGATCTCCTCGGTGGGCTGGACCTCATCCACGGGGACCTCCTCGGCGGTCTCGATACTGACAGGTGCCTCGACGGGGACCTCCTCGGTGGGCTGGACCTGTGCATCGACCTCGGGGACGGGTTCCGCGATGGGGACCTCCCTGCACATTATGGATGTGGATCCCATGGACGAACCGTCCACGATCGCATCGATCGAGTCCCTGTGCATTTCCAGGATGGCCTGTGCCTCGTCGTCATCGCGGTACATCCAGCTGTCGTCCTCCTCGACGGGGACCTCTGAGGGGACGATCGGTTCGGGATCCTCTGCAGCGACGTCCCCGACGACGTCACCCTTGGGGTAGGACACCGACGGCCTGGACACCTTGTTGAGGAAGGCGTTGTCGATCTCGGATCTGCTCTCGACCTCGACCCTGCCATCGATCACGGGACCTGTGAACCCTGCGATGGTACCGTCGTTGCCGGGACCGACCTCCACATTGGAGAACAGTCTGGCGATGCTCTGCTTGGACTCCGCCACAACATCGGACGTGTCCACGGGTGCCTCCGGCACCACCTCGTTCGAACCTATGAACGCCCCGCTGCTCGCCCTCATCATCATGGGCTCACCCTCGTTGAAGAGGGCCCTCTCGGGGACCTTGGAGATGAAGATCTCGGTGTCCTCGGCTATGTTGTACTTCTCATAGCCGTAGTCGTCCAGCTCCCCGATACCTTTGGAGTAGGGGTTGGACTCCTTCTTGCCGTTGCCGAACGCTCCCTGTATCGTGGTGCCCATGCTGCGAGTGGCGTCCGAGAACTGGTTGATCTTCTTCTTGAACGAATCCGCCGCCTCGTTTCCCGACAACTTCGGCAGCGTTATGCGGCCGAAGATGCCCTTGCGAGCACTGCCGCTGCTAATTGTGCGCGAGTTTGAATCACTCATGCCATCCCATCCGCGGGGAGTTACACCTTACTACTTTATAAAACAGACGTAAAACGCCGTTTCATGCCCGTTTTTGGATGTTTTCGGAGGGATTCCGCATCCCTCCGGGGGATCAGCTGCGGACGAACTTGACGTAGTCCGCCTTGCCCTCCGCCTGTATCGCCCGCATCATCTCCGACAGGACCTCCGCCTGGCAGGAGACGACCATGACCTCGAGGCACTTGTGGTTCCTGAGGTGCGAGTGCATCTGGGTCTTGATGTTCTCCTCGTAACGGGCCTGGATCTGGATCATCCACGGGTCCGCATGGTTGCCGCGCACGATGACGAGGACCCCCTCCACCACACCGTCCATGCTCTCCAGCTCGCGGATGTCGGCGAGGGCGGCGTTGATGGACATGCGCACGGCCTCGGACCTGCCGCTGAGACCGTACGTGTCCTGGATGCGGTCGAGTGCGGTCAGATTGTCCTCGTTCAATGATATGCTCACTATCCCCATGGTACCACTTATTAACTTCAGCCGTCCCGGACGGCATATGTTATTAACATTGCACCAATATTTTAATACATAATCCCGGACTCGCACACATGGATTCCCTAATGACGTTCCTGCTGTACGCCGCGATCCTGGTCATAGTGTCGATGGCCGGGGCGTTCCTCCCACATGTCAAGAAGCTGAGGGACGAGGAGGCCCATCTCCTCGTGGCGCTCAGCACCGGGATATTCCTCGGACTCCTCTTCCTCATGCTCCTCCCCGAGGCGATGGAACAGGTCGAGCACGGCGGCCACGACATGGACACCGCCATGTACGCCATCCTCGCCGGATTCGTCGTGATGATGGTCGTGGAGGTCGTCATGAAGCACAGGCACATGTGCGAGTGCAGCTGCCAGTGCTGCGAGGATGCCCACAGCCACAAGATCACATCCATGTCATCGTTCATCGGGTTGTCCGTGCACGCGGCATGCGACGGACTCGCACTGGCCGCGACCTTCCTCGCGGGGGAGACCGTCGGACTGATGGCGACCGTCGGGATGTGCATCCACAAGTTCGTGGTCCTGTTCTCCCTGTCCTCGACCATGCTGCTCACCAACATGGACAGGTCGTCCGCACTGAGACGCCTCCTCGGATTCTCCCTGATAACCCCCGTCGCCGGGATCCTGTTCTTCCTCGTCCTGAACGGGATCCACATCGACGGTTTCGTCGGGATCCCCCTGGCATTCGCGGCGGGCACGTTCATGTACGTCGCACTGTGCGACATGCTGCCCGAGGCGTTCCACAGGAAGAACATCGATGTGAAGTCGTTCACCCTCATCGTCCTGGGGATCGTCCTGATCCTCCTGATGACGCTCGTGTTCCCCCATGCACACGTGCACGCCCACGAGCTCGTCATCATGGGCATCCTGTGATGCCGCGGAACATCCTCAAAACCCCTTACAACACTTTTAATAAGTAACCGCCATGGGATGACGCATGGACGAAATGATGGTCTGGATCATATTCGGCATCGTGGTCGTCGTGTTGCTCGCTCTGGACCTGTTCGTTTTCAACCGCGGGGCCCATCACATAAGCACACGCAAGGCCCTGCTGGAGACGGCGATGTGGATCGGGATCGCCCTGCTCTTCGGCGCATTCATGTTCTACGAGTTCGGCCCGGTCACAGGTACGGAGTACCTGACTGCGTACGTGATAGAGAAGGCGATGAGCATAGACAACCTGTTCGTGTTCATCATAATATTCTCGATGTTCGCGATCCCCGACGAGTACCAGCACAAGGCACTCTACTACGGGATCATCGGAGCGGTCGTGTTCCGCGCCCTGTTCATCGTGGCCGGAGTGGAGCTCCTGGAGAGGTTCCATGTCGTCATGTACATCTTCGGGGTGCTGCTCATCTACGCCGCCCTCAAGACGATGTTCAAGAAGGAGGAGGAAGGGGGCGGCAGCAAGATCGCCGACTTCCTCAGCAAGCACCTCAACTGCAGCCCCACGCTGGACAGAGACAAGCTCACCACCAGGATCGACGGCAGGAAGGTCATCACACCCATGCTGATGTGCATCCTGGTCATCGAGCTCACGGACATAGTGTTCGCGATAGATTCCATCCCCGCGGTGCTCGCGATATCCACCGACATGCTGGTCGTGTACACATCCAACATCTTCGCGATCCTCGGACTCAGGTCCCTGTACTTCGCGATACGCGGCGGACTCGCCTCCCTCAGGTACCTCAAGTACGGACTCGGGGTCATCCTGCTGTTCGTGGCCTTCAAGCTCATGGCTGCGGACTTCGTCGAGATCCCCATCCTCGTGTCCCTGGGGATCATCCTCGGGACCCTGGCCGTCACGGTCGTGGCCTCCATGGTGCGCAACCGCATGGATGCCCGTGGCACCGCCTGAAACGTACGGGGGGCCGTTCAGTGCCCCCGTACCGAACTTACCTTCGCACAGGTTTTATCCGACCCCGTGTATCCACCGTCCATGAGACAGTGTATGGACACGGACAACCTCCACAGACGCCTCAACAGGATTTCCGGACAGGTTTCCGCGATAGATCGCATGATCGACGAGGATGTACCCTGCGAGGAGATCATGATCCAGATAAACGCGGTCAAGAGCGCCATACACAAGGTCGGACAGATCGTCCTGGAGGGACACCTCAACCACTGCGTCAGGGACGGTATCGAGAACGGGGATGCGGACGAGACGATCGCGGAGTTCTCCAAGGTCCTCCAGCAGTTCTCCAAGATATGAGACGGGGCATCCGCCCCATCACATGACCGTCGCGAACGGATCCGGCATCAGGAAAAACAGCGATTGACTCGGAATGCGGACGCGATATCGAAATCATGAATGTAGAAGATGAGAATAGTGCTCCCGTCGGGATTTGAACCCGAGTCGAAGCCTCGAGAGGGCTTCATGATTGGCCGCTACACTACAGGAGCAACAAACCTCGTGATACATCACTTGTTTATATAGTTTTCTATTCTCCGAACCCACGGGGAATCAAGATTCCCGCGATCTGGTTCAGAAATCGCTGGGACGGACCGGGGGAAGCCTCTTGTGCTCCATCGACTCGACCTGTCTGCGGATCTCGTCGACCTTCTCGCGCGGGATGCCCGTGTCCTGGGAGATCTGAGCCACGGTCATGTCGTGCTCCAGATCGTAGAGGATGGCATCCAGATCGGCGTACTTGATCCCCATGTCGGATTCATCGGTCTGCCCCTCCCAGAGGCCGGCGGACGGGGGCTTCACGATTATGTCCTCAGGCACCCCTATGAGACGGGCCACCTGACGGACCTCGGTCTTGTACAGGTTGGCCAACGGCGTGACGTCGCAGGCACCGTCGCCGAACTTGGTGAAGTAGCCCATCATGATCTCGCTCTGGTTGGACGTCCCCACGACGAGGTACCTCCTCTTCTTGGCGAAGTTGTACAGGACCACCATCCTGCACCTGGCGGAGATGTTCCCCCTCTCGAGCGGGGTCTCCTCGCCGGTGAGCAGCACCGCGGCGAGCGCATCCACCGCGGGCTGGATGTCGACCACCCTGTACTCGGTGCCCCATCCGGAGCACAGCTCGGAGGTCGTCTTGTAGTCCTCGGCGGGTGTGACGCGGGACGGCATGAAGATGTTGAGGACCCTGTCCGATCCGAGTGCGTCCACGCACAGCTTGGTGACGACGGCGGAATCGATACCGCCGCTGATGCCTATGACCACGCCGTCGCAACCGGCACCCTCCACGGTCGTCCTGATGAATCCCACCAGGTTCTGGACATCCTCTTCGGTAATGTTGGGCAGCTTGGTCACTGACATCGTCTGGCTATCGCATGGTTCGGATATAATCCTTGGCAACTGTTTTCTAAGCATGCGGCCATCCGCGCACATGGACCCTGTTGTAGGCCTTTGCCAGTTCATCCCCGTGATGGGGGACCCCGATGCCAACGCACGGAGGATCCTCGAGGAGTTGTCCTCGGGACCCGCGGACGTCTGCATCTTCCCAGAATCGTTCCTCACTGGATACGGGGTGGACCCGACCGGCATGGAGACGGAGGTCGGGAGATGCCTCGGCATGATATCGGACGCATGCAGGGAATCGGACCGCGCCGTCGCCGTCGGGACCCCGCGCTACGGGGACGGGGAGGTGTTCAACAGCCTCGCGTTCCTGTCCCCCGACGGGGACGTCCACTACGACAAGGCCCACCTGGCCAGGTTCGGCATCTACTCGGAGGACGGTTTCTCGGAGGGTTCCGGACCGGCCATCGGCCGCTACCACGGCATCGGGTTCGGGATGTGCATATGCTACGACGTGTTCTTCCCCGAGATCCTCCACGGGTGCTCGCTCGGCGGATCATCCGTGAACATATGCGTCGCCGCCTCGGCGGTGCAGTCGAAGAGGTTCCTCGACACGGTCCTGCCCGCACGCGCCCTGGAGAACGTCACATACACGGCGTACGTGAACAACACGGGGACGGTCGGAGACCTGCGGATGCACGGATGCTCACGCGCCCTGGATCCGTTCGGAGCGACGATAGCGGAATGCGGAGCGGACGAGGGGTTCGCAACGTTCACCGTGGATGGTGAAATGCTCAGGGAATGCCGTGAAACGCGCCGTCACCTCGAGGATTTCAGATCCGACGTGGATTGGGTGAACAAAAATTATTAATATGTTTACTAAATCCCCCGGTTAATAAGCCGAGATGGCCCAGCCCGGTAAGGCGCGAGCCTGGAAAGCTCGTGGGAACTTTCCCTCGGGAGTTCAAATCTCCCTCTCGGCGCTTCTCCCATTCTTCAAGCGTTGTTCCTGCACACGTTCCCGTGCATCATGTAGTCGCGCGCGCAATTTCATTAAATACACGTGGCAGGAATAACCGTGACACTGGTGCGCACATGATAGTGAACGCAGAACTGTTTGTAAAGGACCTGCCCGGACAACTGGTGGGATCGCTCGAACCCGTCTCCATGGTGAACGGGAACATTATGGGTGTGGTCCACAACCGTGAACAGATCATCAACAATAGGATCTGCATCAACATCACGTTCGAGGTCGATGACAACTCCCAGGTGGAGGGCCTCAAGAACATTTGGAAGTCCAGGGACATCGTGATATCCCGCATCGGATCGGTGTACGAGACGTTCACCATGGACTACCTCCTCATCGGGGACCTCGATGCCTCCTACATCGAGGGCATCATCGACGAGGCCTCCAAGACGATATCTCTCGAGGCCGTCGATGTGAGGTACTCCTCCAAGACCGTGGACCCGAGCAAACGCACCGGGATGATCTCGGTCAAGGCCCGCAGCGAGGAGGACCTCGACAGATTGGACGGTCTCCTCAACGATGTCTGCAGGAAATCCGGAATCGTCTATGTGAGGGGTGTGTGAGATGAGGTTGTTCATATGCGGCTTCGGCACCGTGGGACAGGGTTTCGCGGAGGTCGTCGCCTCCAGGAAGGGATTCTTCGAGGAGAGGTTCGGGGAGGATGTCACCATCGTGGGTGCCATGGACTCCAGATCGTACGTGACGTCGCAGGACGGGCTCGATCCGATGTCCATCGTCATCGGCAAGGCGGAGAACGGCAGGGTCGGACCGGACGGGTACGACGACCCCCTGGCGGTGCTCGATTCCGTCGACTACGACATCCTCGTGGAGGTCAGCCCCACCGATGTGAAGACCGGGGGGACGGGCCTCATCACGATCAGACACGCACTGGAGTGCGGGAAGGACGTCATCACCGTCAACAAGGGCCCCCTGGCGCTGAGGTTCCGCGAACTCATGGACCTGGCGGAATCCAAGGGGTGCATGCTGCGCTTCGAGGGTTCGGTCGGAGGCGCCATGCCGATCATAAACCTGTGCAGGGAGAACCTCGCCGGGGAGAACATCAGATCGATCCGCGGCATATTCAACGGTACGTGCAACTTCATCCTGAGCAAGATGGACAACGGACAGCCCTTCGAGCAGGCCCTCAAGGAGGCCCAGCAGATGGGCTATGCGGAGACGGATCCGACCAACGACATAGAGGGTTACGACAGTGCCTGCAAGGTCGTCATCCTGGCCAACTCTGTGTTCGGCAGGGACGTCACCTTCGACGACGTGGAGATCACGGGCATCACCTCCATCACGGAGGGTGCGATCGCACTCGCCAAATCGCGCAACATGGTCATCAGGCTCATCGGGGAGGTGTCCGACACGAAGCTCTCCGTGGGGCCCAGGCTGATCCCACGCGGACACGCCCTCGGACTCTCGGGCACACTGAACACCGCCCAGATCAACACCGACCTCGCGGGACCGGTGACCGTGCAGGGACGCGGTGCCGGACGCATGGAGACCGCATCCGCCATCCTGAGCGATCTCGTGGCAATAATGGAAGCGCGCAGATGACAGAGGAAGCGGGAAGGATACAGATCTACGACACCACCCTCCGCGACGGAGCCCAGACCGACGGGGTCCTGTTCTCATCCGAGGACAAGCTGGACATACTCCGCAGGCTGGATTCGTTCGGGATGGACTTCGTGGAGGGGGGATGGCCCGGCTCCAACCCCCGTGATGACGAGTTCTTCACCCGTGCGGCGGAACTGGAGCTCGCGCACACGAAGCTGGTGGCGTTCGGCAGCACACGCAGGTCCGCCAACAGACCGTCCGATGACCCCAACCTCGTGGCTCTCGCGGGATGCCCCGCGGAATGGTGCTGCATATTCGGCAAGGCATGGGACTTCCAGGTGACCGATGCACTGAACATCGACTTGGACAGGAACCTGGACATGATCGAGGACAGCGTGCGCTTCCTCGTGGAATCAGGCAAACACGTGATGTTCGACGCGGAGCACTTCTTCGACGGGTACAGGTCGAACAGCAGGTACGCCATCAACGCCCTCAGGGCGGCCGAGTCCGGAGGGGCCGAGTACCTGATCCTCTGCGACACCAACGGGGGAAGCCTGCCCTCCGAGATCTCCGAGGCCGTGGGCGAGGTCCTCCTGTCCGTGGGGACACCGCTGGGGATCCACTGCCACAACGACTCGGGACTCGCCACGGCCAACACCCTGGCGGCCGTGGAGTCGGGATGCACGATGGTGCAGGGCACGGTGAACGGACTGGGGGAGAGGTGCGGCAACGCCGACCTCTGCTCCGTCATACCCAACCTCGTGTTCAAGATGGGTTACGACACCGATGCGTCCCTGGAGGACCTGACGCCGCTGTCCAGGTTCGTCGGGGAGATCGCGAACATGCCGGCACCTCCGGGGACCCCGTTCGTAGGCGAACGCGCGTTCGCACACAAGGGCGGCATACACGTCTCCGCACTCGCCAGGGACAGTCGCACGTACGAGCACATCGAACCTGGATCCGTGGGCAACGTCCGCAGGATCCTGATCTCCGAGATGGCGGGGAACGCCAGCGTGTCCGAGAAGCTCAGGGAACTGGGCATGGACATCGGCGACGACAGCCCGGACATCACGAACATCATCAAGAGGATGGAGGCGGAGGGGTACCAGTTCGAGGGTGCCGATGCGAGCTTCGAACTCATCGTGAGGAGGCTCAGAGGGGAGATCGAACCGATGTTCGAAGTCCCCGGGTTCAGGATATACATCGACCAGCACTCCGCCGACGGGATGGACTCCGAGGCCAGCGTCAAGGTCCGTGACAGGGAGGGCAACGTGGAGCACACGGCCGCCGACGGCAACGGACCCGTCAACGCGCTGGACAACGCCCTCAGGAAGGCCCTCCTGAGATTCTACCCCAAACTCGGGGACATCAGGCTGACCGACTACAAGGTCCGTGTGCTGGACGGGAAGAGCGCCACGGCATCCACCGTACGCGTCCTGATAAGGTCGTCGGACGGAGTCGACAGCTGGACCACCGTGGGGGTTTCGGACAACGTCATAGAGGCAAGTCTGATAGCCCTGGTGGATTCGATAGAGTACGCACTGATAAGGTAACGATACAAAGGAAGGTGAAGACATGAACAGGATAATCATCACACTCGTGGGGAAGGACCGCGTCGGACTCATCGCGACGATGTGCAACTACCTCGCCCAGAACAACATAAACATCCTGGATATCAAACAGACCACGGTCCAGGAGTACATCAACATGATGATGATAGTGGACATAGACGGCTTCCAGGGCGTGTTCTCCGATCTCGCATCCGGACTCGAATCCGTCGGAGAATCCATCGGATGCATCGTGAAGGCGCACAGGGAAGACATCTTCAACATGATGCACAGGATCTGAGGTGCCGCACTTGATAGAACTGGGAGAAGTCCTGGAGACCTATGAGATGGTCTCCAACGAGAACCTCGACGTCAGGACGATCACGATGGGTATCAGTCTTCTCGACTGCATAGACCCCGATCTGGACAGACTGTGCGAGAAGGTCTACACCAAGATCACCGAATCCGCGAGGGATCTCGTGACCGTCGGGGATTCGATCGGTCTCGAGTACGGCGTACCCGTGATAAACAAGAGGATCTCGATCACGCCCGCGGCGATCGTCGGGGGCGCCGCATGCAGATGCCCCGACGACTTCGTGGAACTGGCGAAGACCCTCGACAGGGCCGCCAAGGAGGTCGGAGTCAACTTCATAGGCGGGTACTCCGCACTGGTGCAGAAGGGCATGACGGAGGCCGACAGGAACCTCATAGAGTCCATCCCCAAGGCGCTGGCCTGCACGGACTGCGTCTGCTCGTCCATAAGCCTGGGTTCGACCAGGACCGGGATAAACATGGATGCGGTGAGACTCATGGGGGACATCGTCGTCAGGACCGCCGAGGAGACCCGCGATTCGGACTCCATAGGATGTGCCAAGCTGGTGGTGTTCTGCAACCCGCCCGACGACAACCCGTTCATGGCGGGCGCGTTCCACGGCGTGACCGAGGCGGACCGCATCATCAACGTCGGTGTCAGCGGACCCGGTGTCGTGAAGACGGCACTCTCCAAGGTCCACGGAGAGAGCTTCGAGGTCCTGTGCGAGACGATCAAGAAGACCGCGTTCAAGGTCACCAGGGTGGGCCAGCTCTTCGCCAAGGAGGCGTCCAGGAGACTGAACGTCCCGTTCGGCATCGTGGACCTGTCCCTCGCCCCCACACCGGCGGTCGGGGACAGCATCGCGGACATCCTGCACGAGATGGGACTCGAGTACGCAGGGGCGCCCGGCACCACCGCCGCGCTTGCGATCCTCAACGACCAGGTGAAGAAGGGAGGAGTCATGGCATCCTCCTACGTGGGTGGGCTCAGTGGAGCATTCATCCCCGTGACAGAGGACAGGTCCATGGCCGAGGCGGCCGCCATCGGTGCGCTCACCCTCGAGAAGCTCGAGGCCATGACGTGCGTGTGCTCCGTCGGCCTGGACATGATCGCCATACCCGGGGACACACCGGCCACCACCATATCCGGAATCATAGCCGACGAGATGGCGATCGGCATGGTGAACCAGAAGACCACCGCGGTCAGGCTGATTCCCGTGATAGGCAAGGGTGTCGGAGATTTCGCGGAGTTCGGAGGCCTCCTCGGGGAGGCGCAGATCATGCCCGTGAACAGATACGGATGTGCCGGCTTCGTAAACCGTGGCGGAAGGATCCCTGCACCCATACACAGTTTCAAGAACTGATGCAAACACGGGGCACATGCCCCGGACTTACTTTTTTCTCAACTCGAATCCCGGACATCCACACGTGCGAACGGATTCGAAATACAACCGGATTATAATAGAAAAAATGAGAAAAAGGATTGACGGCACTCGAGGTGCCAAAGAGTTCAGTAAAGATACGCAAGGTGGGGGCAGAGGGATTTGAACCCCCGTCAGCGGGTTTCCACCTACGGGAGGAGCTACCTCCCGCGGAATCAATGAGTCATCGCTCCAGTTAATCATCAACTGTCAGCAAACCCATTTACAATCACGCTCAATAACTGGAGCCCGCCAGTCTGCCAGGTTAGCCTATACCCCCTGGAGTGTGATATCAGGATCACTTCTTGCGCATCTTTGCTGCTCTCTTTCTTCTTCTCATTTTCTTCTTGCGCCATTTCCAACGCTGGTTGCCGCGTTTCTTCCAGGCGCGTGAGCCTCTCTTCATGTGATTTCCTTCCTTGAATGCGTCATCACCGAGGGTGATGCATCCTTGGCGGGCCCGCCGGGATTCGAACCCGGGGCGTCTGGCTTAGAAGGCCAGCGCTATATCCTGGCTAAGCCACGAGCCCACTCTAAATCCCCCCATTGCCTACTATGATTTAAAGCTTTAGATACAGGGCCAACTGACTGGTGTCGATGTAGTCCGCAATGGAGCCGTAACCCATGAACATGAACACGGATTCCACTATACAGACGAGTCCGAGAACCAGGAGAACCGGCCAGAAGTTCAGGAACTTCCCGAACAGCTTCACGATCTCCTCGGCGAAGTTCGTGAACATGTAGACGATCGCACCGAAGATGAACGCGATGATCAGTCTGGGCCAACCTTCGGACAGAACGGTCAGATCTATGTTGTCGAAGAGCATGACGCCCGCCAGCTCACCCAGTGCGATGTAGATTATCACCATCACCAGGAGGGACAGGATCGCTGCGAAGTGCACATCACGGAACGGTCTGATCATGAGGGCGAACGCGGCCACCGCCACGATCACCGATGTGACGAGACGCCACTCCCCGTAGAGGGTTATGGCCTCGTATGCCATCACGGCACCGAAGATGAGGCCGAGGAACGTCACGAACTTGTACTTGAGGGACTCGCGGTTGGTCGCATAGGACAGTGCTATCGCAACAATCAGCACACCACCCAGGAGCAGTATCGTCTCGGGGAGGTTGGAATCCACCCACGAGGTGATATCATTCGTATCCATGGTGGTGAATCACATCGTATGTATAAAACCGGAAGAGGTTTGGAGGGGGCATGTGGTGCCCCCGGTTTCACCGGCATCAGGCGATCTGGGTTCCAGCCTGGGGGTTGGCGCCCTCGTTGTAGACGGCACAGACATCGAATGCCCACACGGCGGCCGCCTTGAGGTTGATCTTGGCGAGGTTCTCGTTCATCTGCTCGAGGATGGGGCCCTCTGCGATGCGGACGGGGTTTCTGACGATGATCTCGTAGGACTCCATGCCGGAGGAGACGAGAAACGCCGCCTTGGGGTTGGCTGCGAGGTTCGCCGCCGCCCTCTTCATGAGGACCTCTCCGACGATGACCTTGTCGGGGGAGGGTGCGACGATGCTTCCACACACGATCGCGTGGGGCCTTCCACTCTCGGATGCTGTGACGAGGACCTTGGTCGTTGCGGGGTCTGCCATCTTCTCCATGACGTTTGCGGGTATATCCACCATTGAATTCACCTTACCTTGGTATCCTGTGGAACGTATTTGTACAATCGGTATCAGGGATGTAACCTAGAGGTCTACTTTTCTAATAGTTCGAATGAGCAGTATTTACCGTGTAACACCTCATCGTGCCCATGACAGTCTATTACGAGTACCTCACCTCGTATGATCAGGACCTCTCCTTCGAGGGGATCTCCGACCGTTTCCCGCACATGATGGATGATGTGAGGGTTCGCAACGAGGAGGGGTTGTACAACAACCTAGCACTGCTGCTGTCCGATCAGTGTCCCTGGGGCTTCACGGTCGTGTCCAGTCACTACGGACAGGTCCACAGGACCACCGGACCGATCATGAACCAGGTGGACGACGTGTTGGATGTCCTGGACTGCATGAACCCCCGCATGTACATCAAGGGACGTACGGGACTCTGCAGGCGCTTCCCCCGAAAGGGTCTGGAGGAGGGGGTGGTGAACGCGGTGATCCACTGCGACCTGTCCTTGGGACGGGATGTGACGGTCCTCGTGGATCCGGACGTTCTGTCCATAATCTCTCCAGGAGGGGTGTGGAAGGGCGGATTGCTGGGGTCCGGGAGCGGCACCAGGCCACGCAACCGCAACCTGGGCAATCTGATGCTGGAGAGGGGACGTGCGGGACTCAGGGGCCACGGGATGCATGCGATGAGGGAACCTTACACCGGCACCGGACTCATGCCCACAGTGGTCAGGGACGAGAGGTGGTTCGTGGTGAACTATCCGGCGCTGACGAGGGACTACAGGGACTTCGAATCGCGGAGGAGACAGGTACTGACCTTCGTCAGGACGTTCCGTGGATCCGATGAACGCAGGATATCCGCATCGCTCATGATGACCCCCTACTACACCCGGAAGATCCTGTCACGCATGGAGGACGAGGGGGATCTCTTCTCGATGGGCATCGGCATGAACAGGATGTACTTCCCGAACCGATGGAGACGAAGAAACGATGAATCAGAGGTGTGAAGAAGAAGTAGTGGTGGACAGGGCGAGATTCGAACTCGCGGCCTCTACAATGCCAATGTAACGATCTTCCAACTGATCTACCTGCCCGGCAAAATGAGGTATTATTTCCATGTAATTAAAACTTTCTATCGGGCGGGATCTCGAACCACTCCGATGGGGTGCTGAATCTGGATGAAAAGTGGAAAAGATGGGGTCCGAGCCGATACACACGGATCGGACCGCCGGTTGATGATCACTGGAAATCATGGTTGAGGGTCGACTGGAACTGGGACCTGTGCACTTCGCCCGGGATGATCGTCGGATACTTCCCGTTGATGCATGCGAGACAGAGGTCACCCTCCCTGATCCCGATCGCCTCGATGAGTCCATCGTAGCTTATGTATCCGAGACTGTCGGCACCTATGATGCCGCATATCTCCTCGACGCTGTAATGGTTGGCGATGAACTCGTCCCTGGTCTTCATGTCGACACCGTAGTAGCACGGAGCGATGACGGGAGGACATCCGATACGGACGTGGACCTCCCTGGCACCCGCCTTCCTGAGCATTGCGACCAGCTTCTTCAACGTGGTGCCCCTGACGATGCTGTCGTCCACGATCATGATGCGCTTGCCCTCCACGGTCTTCTTGATGGGGTTCATCTTCATGGACACTGCGAACTCCCTCTCCTTCTGGGTGGGCATTATGAAGGTCCTGTCGGCGAAACGGTTCTTCATGAACCCCTCCTCGTAGGGGATTCCCGCCTCGCAGGCGTATCCGATCGCATGGGCACGACCGGAGTCCGGGACCGGCATGACGAAATCCACATCCGCGGGACACTCCCTGGCGAGGACCCTGCCTATGTTCCTGCGCACCTCGTAGACACCCACCCCGTCGATGACGGAATCGGGCCTGGCGAAGTACACCCACTCGAACATGCAGGTCGCACGGGGGTGCTGGACCGGGTTCGGGTACGTCTTGTACATGTCCCTGGTGATCTCGCAGATCTCACCGGGTTCCACATCCCTGACGAAGTCGCCCCTGAGCGAATCGATGGCGGCGGTCTCGGATACGACCATGTACCCTCCGTCGACCTTGCCGATGGAGAGGGGTTTGAACCCGTAGGGGTCCCTGACACCGAACAGCCTTCCGCCCACCATCACGACGAGGGCGTAGGAACCGTCCAACTCCCCCATGACGGCACGGATGGCCTTCACGGGGTCGTTGCACTGGTTCATGTACTTCGCGACGAGTTTGATGATGAGCTCGCCGTCGGATTCGGTGAGGAACGTGGAACCGCCCCTCATGCACTTCTCCTTCAGTTCGGCGAAGTTCGTGATCTCCCCGTCGTGGGCAACCGCCACGGGACCAAAATTCGTGGTGACCGTGATGGGTTGAGCATACGCTATGCTCTTGTTTCCAGCAGTGGCATACCTGACGTGCCCTATACCGACGTGACCGAGGAGGCCCTTGACCTCCTCCTTCGGAAGAGCGACGGTGACCAGTCCATTACCCTTCACAGACTCGATGGTCTGACCGTTGAAGGTGGACAGCCCCGCGCTCTCCTGCCCGCGGTGCTGGATGATCATCAAGGCCGTGTGCATCGCTGATGCGACGTCGAAATCGGCACTTATACCTACGACCCCGCAACTGTGCTCCGGCCCAGACATGAACCGAACCTCAGTCACGGAGTTTGGCCCAGTTGTAGGACCTAATCTTTGCGGTCTTTCCGTATCCGCAAGATGCACAGACTCCCTTCCTCACGTGGTAGGAGCGTTTTCCGCATCTGCGGCAGGGGATGTGCGTCTTGTATTTGTTGTGCCTTCCCTGTGCAGGTGTTCCCTTTCCCATGATCAATCTCTCCTTATGGTGATATGTAAATTACATTGTCCCCGCGGACAATCGCCACGTTATGCTTCCTTACAAACTGACCCTCATGATACTCTTCGGCGTTGCGGAGCACCACGTTCATGTGGGGATCGTACCCATCAAGGACGCCTCTGTACTCCCTTTTTCCCTTGAGTTCCACGATGACGTTCTTGTTCGCCGCCTGGCTGAGGACAGTTAAAGGTTTCATCATAAGTGGTACCTCAGACTCCATTATAGATGTACTATTTGAAGGTATCTGATTGGGATATCAGACGAAGGCCCCTATGGCGGGGGCGTCCAGACGATCCATGTCGTAGAATATTATGGCCTCGCGGACGGCGTCCTCGCCACATCCGATACCCATGAAATGATCCAGCATGGACATCCTCCACAGGAGGTCCATGACGGTGACGGCCATGCATCCGTAGTAGGCGTTGGCGAGGTCGTCCTCGTACCCGTTCTGGTCCACCAGTGCGAACACGCTGCCCATGAAGCTGTCCCTTCCGTTGAGCACCTTCACGTAGTCCGCGAGGACGCGGACACCGGATGCGTCAGGGGCCCTCAGCCTTATGTCGGCTGCATCGGCGAAGGCCTTGTGGTGGAGCTCGCCCTCGTCGTCCATGACCATCCACTCGATCTTGCCGTCAACGGCCATGAACATGTTCCAGTTCCATCCGCTGTCGCAGTACACGGGCACGCTGAGGGGATCGTCGGAGGACATGGAGTCCATGGCCAGGTCGCGACCGGCCTCCTCCAGAGCATCCATGTCGAGGCGGGTCTCGGGCTGGAGCCCCTGGAGCGACATGACGGGTTCGATCTGAGAGAGGTCCATTATGCGGCTCAGGTACGCCAGGTCCGTGAACATGGAGATGTTCTCGGACACGCTCATGCGGAGCATGGACGGGTCCTGGTACACGCCGGCCTCCCTGCAGTTGGAGTAGAACTCCCTGTACACCGCCTTGGATTCCTCGAGGGCGGCCACGATCCTGCGGTCGGCGCGTGCGACGAGGTCCTTGGCCTCCGCCACGGCATCGCTACCGGTACCGTACCATGCGCCCCTGCAGGAGAGGTCCAGCTCTATGTGGATCCTGTCGCTGGCGTAGAGGTGGAACGGGTACTGCCTGCAGTAGGCGGTCCTGTGGTCGTAGACGGCGCACCTCCTGTTCTGGAGGAACACGCACGACCCCCTGCCCTTCTTGAGCGCGAGCGCGAAGTACGGTATGGGACCCTTGGACTTCACGAGGGCATCCGGATGGTTGTTCCTGAAGAACGCACGCTCCTCCGGAAGGACCTCCGGCTGGCAGAGGCAGCACATCCCGCACTCGGCGGGGCACTCGATCTTCTTACCGGTCACCTCTGAATAATCTACCTCGTAATCAACCACAGATGTCAACTCCACTCCGCTCTCCGCAGAACTCTCTTCCGTGGACCTGTACCTCTCCCCTGATTATTACTGTATCGGGGAACACGGCCTGCATGCCCTCGAACGGGCTGTGGCCGCACCTGCTGTGGAGGGAGCGAGCATCTATGCGGGAGGAACCGCGCATGTCGAAGACCGCGAAGTCGGCATCGTACCCGACGGCTATGCGGCCCTTCCTGACGCCGAACGCGTCAGAGGGAGCCTGGGTGCCCATGCGCACCGCGAGTGACAGCGGCACCACGTCCCTGCGGACGAGGTCCATCACGATGGGCATCGTGGTCTCGACACCGGGCATCCCGCCTGGCGCGGCGTCGAACTCCTGGGCCTTCTCCTCCACGGTATGTGGGGCGTGGTCGGAGCCGAACATGGTGATGTCCCCGGATGCGAACCTCGAGAACAGCCTGTCCCTGCAACCTATGTCGCGGATCGGCGGATTCACCTTGAACGCCTGGCCCGGACAGCGGTCGACGTCAAACATCATGTGGTGGAGCGTGACCTCCGTCGTAAAACCGGCTGCACGTGCGAGGTCCAGTCCCTCGGAGGTCGTGATGTGGCAGATGTTGATGTCGCGTCCCGCGAAGTTGTCTGCCAGCCTGCGTATGGCGTTCCATTCCGCCGCCGCGGGCCTGTTGCGGAGATGGTCGCGGGTGCACGTCTCCATCTCGCGCCCCATCATGGAATCGTCCTCCGCGTGCACGCTCATGCGCTTCCCGGTCGACAGGACATCTGTCACGGCGGGCACGAGCTCGGAATCGTCGTTGAGCAGGATGTTCCCGGTGGTGGAACCCATGAAGAGCTTGAAACCGGGGACCAACGGGGCCAGGAGGCGTGCGTTCACACCGGGCGTGACCGCCGCGAACACCCCGTAGTCCACATGGGACCTGCCCCTGATCCTGGACTTCTTCTCCATCACGGTGGTGACGTCGGCCGCCGGGGGCTTGGTGTTGGGCATGTCGAGCACGCAGGTGACGCCGGCATGGACCGCGGCGAGGGAACCCGTGGAGAAATCCTCCTTGGAGGGCATCCCCGGATCGCGGAAATGGACATGCGGATCCATGAAACCGGGCAGGATTATCCTGCTGGAACCCATGTCGACCCTGCGTTCGCCACCGCGCAGGTCCTTCGCCACCGCGACGATACGCCCTTCGCTTATACCGATCTCTGCGTACGTGAGCTCGCCGTCCACGAACGCCCTACCCATCAGAACCGTATCCAGATCCATGTCCCTCACACCTCCTCGGTGTCACCATGGGGCATGACCTCACGGTATATCTTCCCCTCGAAGGTGTACAGTTCCGTACCCGACCACGTCCATGCCGAAGGGGGCAGACCGGCCTTCATGGACAGATGCCCGAGATACTCGTCCGCATCCCAACCCTGTTCCAGGGGAACCTGCGGCAACAGCAGACCGCGACGACCCATGCATTCCAGGATCAGTCCGTCGCGTCCGATGACGATCCTCCCCGGGATGTCCGCGGGACCGTCCGCCACCATCCTCCGTGGCACCGTCAGCACGGTGACCTCCACGGTGATCGTATCGAGCTCCTCCGGGGACAGGTCTGCGAAACGCGGGTCGTGGCAGGCGGCACGCGCGGCCCCGTCCACCGCATCGGCCAGGGTCATGACCGGGTACGGGTACCCGATGCAGCCCCTCAGATCGCCCGACGGATGGAGGTTCAGGGTGACGAAGACCCCGTGGACCTCGGACATGACCGCATTGTCGGGAACGGGCGGAGCCATCCCGCCGCACACCTCGTGGGCCGCACACGCCCTGGCGTAACCGACCAGGTCGCGTGCCGCCCCGTCGTGACTCACTCGGTCACCCTGGCATCCGTCACTACGATCTCCTGCGCACCTGTCTTGGTCTCCGGCTGGGTGTCGACGTCTATGTTGACCTTCCTGGCCTTCGCCTTGCGTGCGGCGCATTCGTCGTTGTTCCTGCATGCACTCTGCTTCCAGTTCTGCTCCATACCGGATGCTGCATCCTTCATGAAGTCGGGCATCGGCGCCTTCTGCATCATCGCTGACAGCCCCATCATGAACTCCATGCCCATGGTCATGAAGTGCTTCTGGACCGTGGGATCCGTGAACATGCCGTAGGTGGTCCTGGCGAACTCCTCGGCCTTCTCCTTGGTTGCGTCCGCGGACTCCCTCATCTTCCCGGTGGTCTCGGACGCGAGGGAGACCGCATCGTGCGTCAAATCCCTCCCCATGGATGCGGCATCCGTGACCACACCCTTCACCGCCTCCTTCTGGAGGGCCATCATCCTCTCGATAAGATCCCTGTTCTGCTTGACGAATCTCTGGAACTCCTCTTCATCGAACCCCGACATTTCAATCCCTCTTGAACCTGATAATGAGTTTCGAATCCTTGAACTCTGCCCCGGCGATATCCGCGTTGATGAGCGTGTCCGGGAGCTGTATGTTGCGTTTCTGGCTTCCGACGTGGACCATTATGGAGCTGGGATCGAGTCTGAACAGCTCCACGTCCCCGCCCTCCACGAACGGCATCCTCATCTCCAGGTTGTCTATGCCGCCCTCGTGCGTGAAGCGCATCGGGCTGCTCCTGGAATGGATCTGGAACGGGTCGTCGTGCCCGTACACCTCGTCCGCCATGAGCCTGAGTTTGTCCGTGCCCCTGAGCTCGGTGCGCATGGTCCTGCAGAACCTCATCTTCATCGGATCGAAGGCGCTGTGGATCATGTCCAGGTAACCCTCCTGCTCCCCGAGCTTCTCCCTGAAGTAGTCCCCGTCGCCCGCCTCCTTGGGGAGCACGCGGTTGACGATCAGGGTGTCCACGTTCTTGTTGTACAGGCACAGGTAGGTGTACGCGCGCATGGTCTCCTTGATGACCATGCGCTCCGGGTTGAGGACGAGCCTCACGGTGGTACGTTCGGGATCCTCCAGGATCTCCTTCACATCCTCCATGTTCCTCTTGATGTCCTCCACACTCTCCATGACCTCGTTGGAGGGCAGGGGCATGTCCATGATCTTCCCGACCGTGGCACGGGCTATGCCCAGGAGCTTCTTTATGACCCCGAAACCACGGTCGATGTACCAGTTGGTCACATCCGGGAAACTGAGGAGCCTCAGCGTCTCACCGGTGGGGGCGGTGTCCATGACGATGACGTCGTACCTGCCCTCCCTGTTGAACTGGTTGACGTAGAACAGTGCGGAGATCATCTCCATCCCCGGCAGGATGGCCATCTCCTCCGCGGAAATCTCCCCCATCCCCTGGGACAGCATGAACGCGGAGATGTAGTCCTGGATCGTGGACCAGCGCGTCCTCATCTCGTGGATTATGTCCACTTCCAGGACATCCAGGTTCTCGGCGACGTTCATGACCTCCGTACCGAGTTTCATGTCCAGGGAGTCCCCCAGGGAATGCGCTGAATCCGTGCTCATCAACAGGGTGCGGTAACCGAGTTCGGACAGTCTGTACGCTGTGGCCGCGGAGGTCGATGTCTTCCCGACACCGCCCTTCCCTGTGAATATTATGAGCCTCATGAACCGACCCAGTGCCTCGGGAGTATATAATCCAGTCAGGAGTTCTTTCGATGTGGTTGTCGAGAAAAGATATGGTGCCGGGAATGGGGTTCGAACCCATGACCTTCGGATTTCCCTGGAAGAGGTCTATATGACCAGAACCCTATGAGTCCGACGCTCCACCAGGCTGAGCCACCCCGGCCTTTGGTAACCAGTGGATTAGCTAATGGTATATAGGCATTTCTATCCAATGGGATGCCTGGGACCTGACACCAGAAGGGAAACGATGGGAAAAAGGGTAAAATGTTTGTGATGGCCCCGGAACCGGGGCCTTTAGAATCACTCGGCGGCTTCCTCTGCAGGGGCCTCTGCGGGCTCCTCTGCGGGTGCCTCCTCGACCGCGGGCTCCTCTGCGGGTGCCTCTGCTGCGGGGAGGATGGACTCGGGCTCGCCCTCGCCCATTGCGAGGACCTCGGACTTGCGGATCTCGATCCTCTTGATGGGGATGACGATGCGGCATGCCCTTGCGAGCTCCTTTGCGAGGTCACCGGAGACGACGTCCTTGACGATCTCGGAGAGGGTCCTCTCCTGTCCGATCTGGACGAGGGTCTCGGCGATGATCCTCCTCATGCCGTCCTCCTGGGAGGACTGGATGCGCCTCTCGGCGATGGACATGGTCTTAATCCTGTAGGTGAATCCGTCCTTGGTGACGACATCGACGACGTGGTCGGTCTTTGTCTTTCTCCTGCGGGTGAGCCTCCTGACGTAGTCGCTGGTCAGGTCGTGGCCGATGAATGCGGTCTTCGCATCGTATCCGTCGACGGAGACGACCTTGAACTTCAGCTTAATGTGCATCTTGGAGAAGTCGCCGGTGAGGTCCTGGACGGTGACCTCTGCGGTACGTCCGATGACGTACTCGGGATCTGCGGAGGGGGTCTCTCCGATCTCGGCCTCGTTGAACATACGGGGTGCGTGGATCTTGTACCACTCCTTTGCCTTCCACTTGTCCTTGACCTTGCGGCCTGCTGCTGCCTTTGCTTTTCTTCCGGGTGCCATTTTTCACAGCTCCTTTTACTGGGGCTTGGGATTCGATGGTCATATTAAAAGGTTCGCAATTCCGATTTTTTATAAACGCCGTGAAAAAAATACATAGCCAGACAGTTTTTGATTATCACAAAGAGGATAAATTTATCCTGAAAAAAATAGTACCGCTATTATATTAAGTTGACTCTAAAAAACTTCGAATTAGACGCCGCCGGGACGGAGGGTCGGATGATGCCGCCGGGACCGCGGGAGCGCATCGTGGATGCGACGGATCGGTGCCTGTGTGTGAAATGGAGGGTAGAAGGTTGGAGGGGTCGCCCCCTCCTGGATTTGGTGTTTCAGAGGTTCACAGGGGTGATGTGAGCGGAGAGACCGAGGTCCTTCGCGTCCATGCCCATCGCGAGACCGTAGAGCTGGGAGAGGTGGAGCACGGGGATGCTGTATCCGAGGTCTCCCTGGGTTCCGTCGAACTGGAGGTGACAGAAGGGACAGACATCGACGATGAACTGCGCTCCGGACTCCTTGATGTTCTCGAGGTTGGTCTGGGTGAACTTCTTTGCGACGTCTCCGAATGCGGCCTTGAGTCCTCCTCCTGCTCCGCAGCAGAGGGTCTTCTGCTTCCTGGGCATGCTCTTTGCACCGGTGGCCTCGATGAGCTCGTCGAGGATCTTGGGGTCCTCGGGGTCATCCAGCTCCTTGATGTTGCTGGGCTTGAGGAAGTGGCATCCGTAGAATGCTGCGACCTGGTACTCGAGGGGGTTGGTGATCTTGGACTTGATTGCCTCGACTCCGACCTCCTTGTAGAGGACCTCTGCGAAGTGGTGGACCTTGGTGGTTCCCTTGTACTCCATTCCGATCTCTGCGAGGACCTTGTTGACCTCTGCGAGGAGCTCCGCGTCGTGTGCGAGCTCGTGGGCTGCGTCGAAGAGGGATCCGTAGCATCCGTTGCAGATTGTGACGATCTCGAGACCCTCCTTCTCGGCGAGTGCGAGGTTCCTGGCGGCTGCTGCGAGCCAGGTCTTCTTGCTGAATGCCCTGATGACTCCGGGTGCGGGGCAGCAGGATGCGTCTGTCAGATCAACGAGCTCGATGTCGAGCGCTTTGCAGACCTCTCTGGTGGACTTCTCGATTCCGGGGTACCTGAGGGGTGCGATGCAACCAAGGAAAAATGCGTACTTTGCCATTCTAATCACTCCACGATCTTGTCGAATCCGGTTGCCTTGAAGAGCTTCTCAAGGTCTGCCTTCGCAGCGTCGTTAGCAAGGACTGTGGGGGGAACCTCGGGAAGTCCGAGCTCTGCCCTGAGTGCAGTGATCTTGTCCTGGACGGGAACGGTGTGTCCGTATGCGACGAGGTTGGATGCGGTCTTCTTGTGAGCGGGGAACATGTGGCCCTCTGCGACAGCGATGTTCCTGAGGGAGATGACGATGTCGACGATGGGGACCTGGCGGGGGCATCTCTCGACGCAGGTGTAGCAGGTGCTGCACTCCCAGAGCTCATCGGAGTTGATGATCTCCTCCTTCATTCCGAGCTGGGCCATCCTCATGAGTTTCCTGACCCTGTAGGAGGTCTGCCTTCCGGAGGGGCATCCTGCAGTGCAGGTACCGCACTGGAAGCACATCTTGACTTCCTCGCCACCGGCGGCGGCGATCTCCTTTGCGAATTCGGGGTTCGGCGTTACCATAGTAATCGGCCTTGTCACGCACTTACCATATTTAATAGGGACCGTAGATGGCCGCAGGGTGTTACCCGATTGGATAATACCGTTTTCAGCGGTCCCTCACAGGTTCCTCTTCATGACCGCGCGCATGACCTTCTCCACGTTGCGGTCCCTCCTGCGGTATATCGCGGTGATCGCATGCCTCAGCATCTTGGGGTCGACAGCGCTCTTCAGACGCAGGTTCCTGCGCGTCAGCATGAACTCGTCTATGAAGAAGCTCTTGTTGGATCCGAGCAGCTCCGGCAATGAGAAGGTCTCGGAGTCTATCGTGTACTGCCTGTCCTCGGAATCCAGGAACATGAACGCGACCCTCTGCGCCCCGTACTTGTAGCGTATGAACGTCGGGCCGTTGTCCACGAAGACCATCCCCATGTACCCTATCTCCTCCATCTCGAACTCCTCGGCGTCGAAGAGGTACAGGGGGTCGTCGATGATGGCGAGGTCCGCGCGGTCCTCCCTCATCATCCTGATGTTGTACTCGTCGTTGGACACGACCAGGTTCGCCCCAGGGATCCTGACCGAGGAGATCACGGACATCATGAGGTCCTCCGTCACGGGGCTGCAGCACACCGTGAACCCGCGCCCGGTGTCGCAGCGGTAGGCCATGGTGCGGGCCAGGTCCGCTATCTCCGTCCCCTCCGGGGTGAGCGTCGTGCCGGCGGGGGTGGCGTGGACCACGGGCGCCCCTGCGGCGGACTCCACCGCCGCCAGGTACTTGTGGAGGACGGGCACGGATATGCCGAGTCTGCGTGCGGCCGCGGTCTGACTGCCCGTGTCCTGCACCGCCAGCAGGGCCTCCAGCTGACGGCTGGTCACCGTCTTGCCGTTGATGGTCTGGGAACTCTGAACGGATATTTCCACGGCACTCCGACGGACCTACGCGTTGATAATACATCCCGTCGGACTGCGGGGTAAATAACCCCCGACGCGCTACGGGGTCCGATGACAGGCAACCAGGGATGCAGGATCGCGGTTGTGGGCCTCGGCAGCCCCATTATGTGTGACGATGCGGTCGGACTCAGGATTTCGGAGAGGATAGAGTCGATGGGACTCCCGGACGTGGACTGCTTCCAGGAGGCTATCGGCGGACTGGACATCCTCCCGGTCATCCACGGGTACGACTACGCCGTGATAGCCGATGCGATACAGACCTCGCAGTACGAACCGGGCACGGTGATGATATTCAGGGAGGCGGACTTCGACAGCACGGTGACGGAGGCGTCCACACACGACGTGAACCTCCCCACCGCGATGAAGATCGGTCGTCAGATGGACCCGGACATCATGCCCCGTGAGGTCATGTTCGTGGCGGTGGAGGTGGAGGACATCATGACCGTCACCGAGACCATGACCCCCGCGGTGGAGGTGTCCGTGGAGAGCGCGTGCAACGCGGTCCTCCACATCATATCCGGTTTCAGAGAGCGAGCGCCGCCGGATCGTAGTTCCTGATCCTGCGGTTGCCCTTGCCCAGGACCACGGTGTTGAGGCGGTCTCCGCGGAGGATGTCCCCCGCGACGCGCATGACGTCGTCCTCGGTGACGGCGTCGATCCGGGCAAGGCGCTCCTCGAGGGACTCCGTGCTCCCGTTGAGCATGTGGTTCACACCGAGCCTGTAGAGCCTGTGCTCCGTGGACTCCATGGACCTCACGTTCGCACCCTTGATGAGCCTCTTGGCGCGTTCCAGCTCGCCGTCCTCGAGGCCGTTCTCCAGGAGGCCCGCGAACACGCCCGCGGTCGTCTCCATCGCCTCGATCACGTTGTCGTCCGTGCAGGACATGTACGTGGTCATCGAGCTGGCGTCGCTGCACTGGGCGACGGTGGTGTAGACGGAGTACACGAGTGCCTTCTGCTCCCTGACGGCCTGGAACAGGCGGGAGCTCGTCCCGGACCCGAGGACCGCGCTGAGCATCGACACGGCCATGCGGTCGGGATGGGACGCACCGTAGGAGGGGAATCCCATGGCTACATGGCAGTGCTCCGCATCGCCCTTGACGAAACGGTACTCGGAGACGGGGGTCCCGGGGGCGGACCTGATGTTCCTCTGGCCTCCGGACATCCCGTCCAGGGTCTCCTCCGCCCACGCGACGGTCTCCTCGATGTTGGCGGAACCGGCGGCGTACACGGCCAGGTTGGGCACCCTGTACTTCTCCTCGTAGTAACCCCTGAGGTCGGCCGCGGTCATGCCCCTCACGAGGTCCTCGTCCCCGCCCTCGTCCTGGGACAGCTTGTGCCCCCTCCACAGGGTGGATTCGAAGAGGTCGTGGATGTATGTGTCGGGTTCGTTGCGGATCATGCTGAGCTCCTGGAGGACTATCTTCTTCTCGAGCTCGGTGCCCTTCTCGTTTATGAGCGGATTTGCCACGATGTCCCCGACGAGCTCCCTGGCCACATCGGCGGTCTCGCGGATCGTTATCCCGTAGAACGCGGTCATCTCCCTCCCGGTGAAGGCGTTCATCTCGCCACCGGCACCCTCCATCTCCTTGGCCATCTGGTACGAGTCCCTCGTCCCGGTCTCCCTGAATACGGTGTGCTCCAGGAGGTGCGAGATACCCAGGACGTCCTCGGTCTCGTCCCTGGACCCGGTGGCGACGGCGATCATGTATCCGACGCTCTGACTGTCTGGAATCTGTTCAACAACTACCGGGATGCCCCCGGATGTCCTCGATACCGAGATGGTGTGACCGCTCATGGACCGACCGTAGATGGAAACCCCTTATTATCCTAATGGCAATCACCCGTCCATGAAGGTGAAGACTACGAAGTACACGGACCTGGAACTCGACAGGCCTGTCGCCGTCATAGGGTTCCCGACCGCTGGACTCGTCAGCTCCATCGCAGCGAACTTCTACATAACGCAGCTCGAGATGACCCCCATCGCCGGGATGTCGTCGGCGGACATGCCGCCGTACTGCCTCATCGGGAACGGGATGGCCCTCCCGCCGGTCAGGTTCTTCGGACGCAAGGGGACCGGGAAGACCGGGCGCGACGTCGTCGTCTGCATGTCCGAGTACACCCCCAAGCCGGAGTGCTGCTACGATCTGGCACATGCCATCCTGGACTACCTCAGGGGCCTCGGTTGCGAGGAGGTCATATGCCTCGAGGGGGTCCCCCGCTTCACGGACGAGGACGAGATGGTCGCCTTCGGATCCGGCCCCAGGGCCAGGAGCCTCCTGAGGAAGACCAAGCTGAAGGTCATGGACAACGGCATGGTCCGCGGCATCACGGGGATCCTCCTGTACGACGGACCGTCCGCGGGCATGACCGTCCTGTCGCTCATGTGCCCCGCCAACCAGGCGGTGCCCGACCCGGGATCCGCCATAATGTTCATGTCACCGGTCAACAAGATAGTCCCCGGCTTCAGGGTGGACACGAAACCACTTCTGGCGGAGGCCGACGAGATCCAGAGGAGGATCGACGAGCAGGAGGCCCTCAACAGGGGGTCGGAGGCCCAGTACTACGGCTGAACGTCGATAGTAATTAAAGGAACGTCGGCATGGACGGGACATGAACCTCGTCCCCTCCAAGTTCTTCATAACGCACAGCTCCGCAGTAAGCACCGTCTCGGACCTCAACGCGTTCGACAGGGCACTGATCACCGCCGGGATCGGAGAGCAGAACCTGGTCTCCGTGTCGTCCGTCATACCCGTCGGAGCCGAGTGCATCGACATCTGCGAGATGCCCATGGGTGCCGTCACCCACTGCGTCCTCGCACAGATGAGGGGATGCGAGGGAGAGACGATCTCCGCAGGGATCGCATACACCTACAGGAAGGACGGCAAGGGGGGCTACGTCGCCGAAGGCCACATGCACGGCTCCGCGGAGTCCCTCAAGGAGATCCTCAAGTGGAAGATGGACGAGATGTCGCGCATCCGCGGGGTGGAGTTCGAGGAGATCAACTTCGTCACAGAGGAGCTACAGATCCCCATGGACCACTACGGATGCTGCATCGCCGCCCTGGTCTTCACCGAGTACAGGTGATCGTCTGTACGGCCTCGCCCTCTGCGGCGTCTGCAGACGTCCGCGCATCGCGGACAAGTCCCAAGCGACGTCCTCCTGCCCGTACTGCGGCGCGAGGGAGAAGACCAGGAACCTGGTGTTCTACTTCGAATCGGCGGATCAGGAGACTGTCCGGGCGGCCCTCGACCAGGCGACCGGCTTCACTGCACCCGACACGTCGGAGAAAAGACGCAGGATCTCGCATGCGGACCCGTACTCCACGATGGTGTACAGGTACGAGCACAGCCGCGACCTGGAGGAACGCATGGAGATACTGGCGGAGGGGTTGACCTCGATCAAGGGTACGTTCACCCTGGAGGATGTGCGCGAGATCGACGAGAGGAACGCCGAGAAGCTGTTGGAGGCCATGCTCGACCGTTGCATCGTGGCGGAAGTGCGTCCCGGCGTGTACAGGGCCTGACGACTCAACGCGGGATGTCGTCGCGCCTCTTGCCCTCCATCCTCAGCACGTCCCTGACCACACCGGGCAGTCTGACGTACATGCTGTAGTAGAAGTACGCAGCGGACAGCAGCATGACCACGGCCGCGGATGCGTAGTAGACGATGTCGCCGACCGCGGATGCATCGGAGAACAGGACCGTCAGGACCATGTTGTACGCGACAAGGGGCAGGAGCCCCTGGAGGAGGTACTCCGTGGGCCTGTTCCTCGCGATACCCTCCCCGACGTTGGTCCCGCAGGCACCGAGTATCATCGTTAGGGACACGGAGATCACCACCAGCACCAGCACGGACGCATCGAAGGCCGATGACTGGGAGATGACGCTGGTCGTCGTGAAGCATATCCCCGTCGCGAGACCGCTGGATGTCCCCAGACCGAGACCGTACCCGTAGAACACGGAATCGGACTTGCCGCGGAACCTCCTGAGGTTCATCACCAGGAGGAACGCCATCATCTGGATGACCGACAGAAGCACCATGAGGATCATGTTGCTGGACAGCCTCAGCATGGACATGGCGAAGAACTCGACCGATCCTATGACCAGACCGACCATGAACAGTCCGAAGAACGTGGGGTCGCTGAAGAAGGGTTGCTCCACACGGGGGAAGGTGTACTTCCTCACGACCACGTACATGAGTGCGAGTGCGGGCCCTATTCCCAGGACCATCGCCAATCCGAAGAGGATATCCATGCACGGGGGATCGACTGTGGTCTATTAATCCTTGCGAGGGACGCCCCCGGGAACCGACTCCATCAGCTTGTCGTAGTAGTGGACGACCATGCAGGACTGGATGCACCTGCCGCACGAGTTGCAGCGATCGGGATCGACGCGCATACCCCCTGCGATGCGTACGGCCTTCCTCTGGCACCTCTTGACGCATATGCCGCATTCCGTGCACATCTCCGCGCGGATGAGTGCCTTCACCGCCTTCTCGAACACCAGTCTGGCACCCTTCTGGTCCTGCGCCGTCACGGACACCTGTCCCCCTCCGAAGAGCTTCGCACGGCCGACGGGGGTCCTCAGGAGCGCGATCTCGTAATCCGGGGAGTACTTCGCATCCCCGACCGTGCGGAGGGCATCCTCCACATACGAGAAGTCCCTGTTCCTCTGGACGCTGACCACCGCCTCCATGGAGTAGCCTCCGGCCGTGCACGGGGACGCCCCCTTCAGCACGTCCATGGACGGGCCGTGGACGTCGCGCGGGGTCATGCACAGGTCCAGACCCTCGGACAGCTGCACCATCTTCGGAGGCAGGACCTTCCACCTCCAGAAACCCATGTCGACGAACTCCGGCGGCAGTCCGCGGTCCGCGGCGTATGCGTGCAGATGCTCCTCCCAGCGGGCGTACAGGTCCGGATGCAGACGTCCTGTGTTGCGCCACTCGCTCGACAGGCACGACGGGCACAGGTAGCACCCTATCCTCTCGAAATCGAGATCGTACAGGGGGTTGTACTCCAGCCCGTGGTACAGTATGTATGCCCACACGTCCGCGGCGCACCACGACCTGATCGGATTCAGGTTCACCTGGTTGGGTACGAACGGGTTCTTCGTCACGAAGCCTATGCCGGAACGGGCGTAGGATTCGAGCCAGCGGTTCCCCTCCACGGTGACGGTTCCCTTCGGGAACCTGCGCGAGATCATATCGGTCATCGGGCCGAGCTTGCACACCTTGCAGCACCACCTGAAGTCCTTGGCCGGAGGGCCGAACGTCCCGACGTTCTGCCAGAACGCATCGCCCGCCTCGGCCACATGCAGCCTGTTCCCGTGCGACTCGGCGAACCTGCGCACGTACTCCACGGTCTCGGGGAACTCCAGACCCGTGTCTATGTACAGGAGATCCGGGGACCCCACGGCCTCCCTCGCGAGTGCGTATGCGGCCAGGGAGTCCTTGCCTCCGGAGAATGAGACGGTCACCGGAAGTCCCTTCGGATTGCCCTCGTCCATGAAGCGCCTTATCTCGCGGACCGCACGCCTGCCTATGCGGCGGACGTGGTCCCTGTTCGACCTGACGAACGCGCCCAGGTCCGAATCGGGCGACCTGGGGAGGTCCGACGGGGCGTTGAGGTCGCGTATCTTCACGGCGCGCTCCACACTGCGGAGGTCCGTGCTGTCTGCGAGGGCGATTCCGGGGCCGACCTTCTGACCCTTGCGGATGATCAGCGTGTCGCCAGCGGAGAACTCGCCCCTGACATCGGCGATGTTCTCGCCCGGGATCGTCTTCCCCTTGAGGTGACCCGACATGCGGCCGAACATGATCGTGTTCTTCACGGCCACGTCGGCGAAGAGGTCCGCACCGGGCTGCCTGATCTCCAGGACCATGCGGTCCGACCTCATGTCGAAGCGCACGATCCCCAGGACGGCACCGTGTGCGACGATCTCGTCCGTGCGGTCCTCTCCCGCGACCTTGTTGAGGAACAGCGCCTTGCCGTCCAAGGGGGAGGATGTGCCGAAGGCCTCCCTGAAGAGTCCTGTGACCATCCCGATGCTGTCGCCCATGCACGGTCTTATGTCGCCGGGACTGTTGATCTCGAACTCCCTGCCCGGCGAACCGCATTCCGAACACGATTCACCCAACAGCAGCGTCCCGCACGTGTCGCACCACCTGCGGATCTCCTTCCCATGAGCGATGTTCCTCTGAACCATTGGATCGCCCGCACCAACGGACTCCATCTTTATAATCCATGAGCATCTAACAAAGGGCATGGACCGTTTCGACGATGGATTGACCCGGGTGAACACCGGATACGGGAGACCGAGGTTCAGCAGACTGGAGTTGCGCGACATCCTGATCTCCGTCGCCGTGCTCGCGATAGCGTTCGCGCTGATCTACCGCTCGGGATCCGTCATGGACTACCTCGGATGGAGGACCGGTTCGGAGACGGCGGCGTTCGCATGCCTCCTCGGACTCTCCGCGCTCCTGGTTGTGGTCAGCTTCCTCTTCCACGAGTTCGGTCACAAGTTCACCGCGCAGCGTGCCGGGCTGTGGTCCGAGTACCGCATGTACCCCATGGGACTGGTCCTGTCCCTGGTGATGTCGTTCCTCGGGTTCCTGTTCGCGGCGCCGGGGGCGGTGTACATCCACGGCAACATGGACGCACGCACCAACGGGAGGGTCAGCATCGCTGGACCGGTGGTCAACATAGTCCTGGCCGGGATCGGCATAGCGGGCTGCTTCGCGACCAACCACACGCCCCTCGTGTTCGTCTTCATAATGCTGGCGAACCTCAACGCGTTCCTGGCGGTGTTCAACCTGCTGCCCATCCCTCCACTGGACGGTTCCAAGGTCCTGACCTGGAACAAGGCCGTATGGGTCTGCGCGATGGGTGCCGCCGCGCTGGAACTCGTGTACCTCATGGGAGGGTTCATGCCCGCACTGTACTGGGCATGAGGGACCGAAAAGTGGATGTAAGATGTTTCCGGGGACGGGGATGACCCCGTCCCGCTCACATGCAACCCTGGCAGGGGTACCTGAGGTTCCTGAGGATCGTCCCCTCCCACTGCTCGAGCTTGCCGGGGTTGAGGATGTTCTCGGGATCCATGGCCTTCTTGATCGCCCTGATGGAGGAGAGTTCGGACTCCCTCTCCTTCATGTAGTTGGGTGCCTTGGATATGCCCACGCCGTGTTCCCCGGTGACGGTTCCGCCGAGCTCAATGCAGACGTCGAAGATCTCGTTGACGGCTGCGATACCCCTCTCCCACTCGTCCTTGTCGGTGGGGTCGAGGACCATCTTCGTGTGGAGGTTGCCGTCCGATGCGTGACCGTACGTCGCTATGGTGACCCTGTACCTGTCGGCGATCTCCTGGAACGCAGTTACGGCCTTGGGCACCTGGGACACGGGCACGCCCATATCATCGGCGAGGGACACGGACGAGCAACCGGGCTTGAGTGCGGACAGGGACGTCATGACGGACTTCCTGGCATCCGTCCACTGCGCGATGAGCGCCTTGTCCTTGGTGGGGATGACGGACACGGCCCCGATCTCGTTGGCGACCTCGTCCACGATCGCGAGATCGCGGTCGATGACCTCGTCGGTCTCACCGTCGACCTCCACGATGCAGAGTGCACCGCAGTCGGGGAGTGGGTTGCCGCGGGCCTTGTTGACCGCGTTGATGCTCACGCTGTCCATGAGCTCGCATGATGCGGGGATGAGGGGCTTCGCGATGATCGCGGAGATGCACCTTCCGGCATCCTCCACGGTCTTGAAGCAGCAGAGGCAGGATGCGGACTTCTTGGGCTTGGTGGTCAGCTTCAGCGTGACCTCGGTGATGATGCCGAGGGTACCCTCGGATCCGCAGAGGAGGCGTGCGAGCTGATATCCGGACGAGTCCTTGATGGTCCTGGTGCCGCAGCGGACGATCTCCCCATCCGCCTTCACGAACGTGAGTCCCAGGACGAAGTCCCTGGTGGCGCCGTACTTGACGGCGCGCATGCCCGAGGCGTTCGTGGCGACCATGCCACCGATCTGACAGGCCTCGGCCGATCCGGGTGACGGGGGGAAGAAGAAGCCGTACTTCGAGAGCTCGTTGTTGAGGTCGTTGTACACACAACCCGCCTCGACATCGACCCACAGGTCCGCAACACTGATGTTCTTGACCTGGTTCATCCTCTGCATAGCCATGACGATCCCGCCCTTGATCGGGACGGCGGACCCGCAGAGTCCGGTTCCCGCACCCCTGGGGACGACGGGGATCTTGTTGGCGTACGCGATCTTCATGATCTCCGAGACCTGCTCGGTGGTCCTGGGCTGGACCACGATGTCCGGAGTGTTGTGGAATATGGATGCGTCGAAACCGTACGTGTAGAGGACGGCGGGCTCGACGGAATAGCCCTCCTTGCCTACGACGGCCTCGATCTGGTCGATGATTCTCTGTTCCAATATGAACACCTATTCGCACGATTGGTATCTTTCGATATATAAGTGACGTGTCTTTTTGACGATTGTTAAGTCATGTGAAACCTGTACGCATCACCGTGTGCGGAACCGACTGGATTGACCGGGACTGGAACCGGCGGACTCGTTTTATATGAGGATACAATCCGAAGCTCCATGAAATCCACGATCGTACTTCTCGGCCCCCCGGGATCCGGAAAGGGAACCCAGGGAGAGAAACTCAGCGAAGAGCTCGGTTACATCAGACTCTCCACGGGCGACATGCTCCGTGAGGCAGTCAGGAACCAGACCGAACTCGGGTTGAAGGCCAAAGAGTTCATGGACGCCGGTGCTCTCGTCCCCAACGACCTCATCATCGGACTCATGAAGGAGAAGATCGCACAGGCGGACGGAGGGGTCATCCTCGACGGTTTCCCCAGGACCGTGGAGCAGGCGGACGCGCTCGCGGAGCAGCTCGACGTCGACCTCGCACTCAACCTCGACGTCGATGACGACGAGCTCGTCACCAGGCTCACCAAGAGGCGCTCCTGCCCCCAGTGCAACGCCGTCTACCACCTCGTGTACAACCCCCCCAAGACCGAGGGTGCCTGCGACAAATGCGGATCCCAGCTCTACCAGAGGGACGACGACAAGGAGGAGACCGTCAAGAACAGGCTCAGGGTCTACCGCGAGAACACCATGCCCCTCATCGACTACTACGCCGGGAAGGGCACACTCGTCACCATCAAGGGTGTCGGCAGCATCGACGACATCTTCGAGGAAGTCAAGAAGACGGTCCAGTGAGACCGATGGGAGGGGTCCGGCCCCTCCCTGCCATTTTCACAAACCACTGTCCTTGGTGAACGTCCCTACCGTTCACCCAGATATCAGATTTATACATCCCGTGAACTCGCTGTGTCATGGCTGACAACCCCCTGACCAGGAAATACGCCGTCGGCATCCTGCTCCTCATCATGGAACGCGGTGCCATAGTGTCCCAGGACCTCTACGAGGTCGGTAGCAACTACCCCGCTGTGAGGGACGTGGCCCTCGACCTCTGCGAGATGGGGCTCGTCACGGTCAGGGACGACGAGAGGCACCTGTACAACCGCAGGATATGGGAACTAACGCCCGCGGGGGCCGAGGTGTCCGAACTGCTCCTCCGCGCATCGAGCATAGTCCACAACCTGGGGAGGGCGCGATGCGGTACTGGCAATAAGGCCGACCGTTTCAGTTCAATTGAAAAAGTTTATTAATGAGGATTGAATCAGGGGTCTTGATAGCCTCGTAGTGTAGTGGTCAATCATGCGGGACTCTGGATCCTGCGACCGCAGTTCGAATCTGCGCGAGGCTACCACTTTTTCCATTTCCATCTTCACCGGTACCATCCCGTCACATCTGGTTCCGCGCGCGTGTTTAATAAAATATAATATACGAACACCAAATACCGAACCAGAGGATTAATCATGATCAGCAGAGACGAAGTTCTGGGCAACCTCGAGAAGTACAACCTCAAGGATGCCAAGATCGGAGTGGTCGCATCCCACTCCGCACTCGACACTTGCGACGGAGCCATATCCGAGGGCTTCAAGACCGTGGCGATCTGCCAGCAGGGCAGGGATGCCACCTTCTCCAGGTACTTCAAGGCGCAGAGGGACGCACAGGGCAACATCATCAGGGGAGTCGTCGACGAACCCGTCATCCTCGACAGGTTCAACAGCATCCTCAAACCCGAGGTCCAGCAGAGCCTGATGGACAAGAACGTCCTCTTCGTCCCCAACAGGTCTTTCGTCTCGTACTGCGGAATCGATGCCGTCGAGAACGATTTCAAGATGCCCATCGTCGGAAGCAGGAACCTGCTCAGGTCCGAGGAGAGGGGGGATGAGAGGGACTACTACTGGATCCTCGAGCAGGCAGGTATGCCCTTCCCCAAGAAGGTCGAGAAGCCCGAGGACATCGACGGACTCACCATCGTGAAGGTCCACCACAAGGTCAAGAAGCTCGAGAGGGGCTTCTTCACCGCCAAGGACTACGACCAGTTCGTCGAGAAGTCCACCGAGCTCATCAAGCAGGGCGTCATCGAGGAGAACTTCCTCGAGCACGCCAGGATGGAGCAGTACATCATCGGCCCCGTCTTCAACCTCGACTTCTTCTACTCCCCTCTGGAGGAGAAGGGCGAGAGGCTGGAGCTCCTCGGAGTCGACTGGAGGTTCGAGAGCTCCCTCGACGGATACTGCAGGCTCCCCGGAAAGCAGCAGGTGGAGCTCGAGAACGACGGAATCATCCCCGAGTACACCGTGTGCGGACACAACTCCGCCACGCTCAGGGAGTCCCTCCTCGACAAGGCCTTCGAGATGGCGGAGAAGTACATCGCCGCATCCAAGAAGTTCTACGACCCCGGTATCATCGGACCCTTCTGTCTCCAGACCTGTGTCGACAAGGACCTGAACTTCTACATCTACGATGTCGCACCCCGCATCGGTGGCGGAACCAACGTCCACATGTCCGTCGGACACCCCTACGGCAACACCCTCTGGAGGAGGGAGATGTCCTCCGGAAGGAGGCTCTCCATGGAGGTCAGGAAGGCCATCGAACAGGAGCGCATCGAGGAGATCATCACCTGAGGCGATCCGATGAGGGGCATGAAAGCAACGATGCTCGTCGTGGCGGCACTCGTCGCCGCACTCTGCATCATCCCCGTCGCCGGTGCCGATGGGGAGACCACCATCTCCGACAGGGGCTACGACCTGGACGACCTCAACGGGGGGAAGATCTGGTTCGACCTGTTCAACGACACCAAGGCGTTCGAGGCCGAGATCACCGTCACCGAGGGGAGCAAGGTCCTGTACAGCGGGGCCCAGACCATCGCGTACGGGGAGCAGAGGATCACCATCGAACTACCCAACCTCAAGAGCGCCGGCAACCACGACCTCGTCGTCACGATGGAACCTGCGGACCAGTTCAAATTCGCGGAGTTCAACATGACCGTCACGGTCGATGAGAACATACTCTCCAACTGGACCACCTATGTCGTCGTGATCGTGGCGATCATCGCCATCGCCGTCATAGTCTACCTCAAGATGCGCGATGCACCCAAGAAGGAGAACACCATGACCTTCGAGGAGCTCGAGGCCCAGAGGAAGGCCGCCATGGCGGAGAAGGGTTCCAGGAAGGAGGCCAAGAAGGCCGTCACCACCGAGAGGAAGAAGTACTCCGGTAAGAAGGATTGAAAAAAGGAAACCGGGGAGGGGTCGCCCTCCCCCTCTTTCATTGTGTTTTATCTCAGAAACCGAGGTTGGGATCCCTGAGATCCAGGAGCGCCACCTCGCGCCTGTCCATGAAGAAACCGAGTTTCTTGTGGAGCAGGATCGACGGCGCGTTGCTCGGCTGGATCATGCTGTGTGCGACCGTGGCACCCATCTCGCGACCCTTCCTGACGCACTCCCTGAGGAGCTTGTAGCCGATCGCGTTGCGCCTGAAGTACGGGTGGACGCCCATGTTCTCGATCCAGAGCACGTTGTCCTCGTCGAAGACATGGTGGAGCATCTGTGCGAAGATGAAGCCGACTATCTCGCCGTCCTCCTCCGCCACGAAGCTCAGCCCGCTGTCCAGGTACGCCTTGAAGTGCCTCTTGCTGCTCGCGCCGAGGCCGTCCCTCCAATCCTGGGGGAGTTCGTCCCATTTGTTCTCGAGGGTCTCCGCGAAGTACTCGCGGATGCAGCTGACCTCGAGTTCGCGCACGCCCTCGATGTCCCTGATCCTCATGGGACGGTACTCCATCACATCTCCTCCGGAGCACCCATTCCGAGACAGTCGAGCACATCGGCCAACACGGTCTTCGCACACTCGACGAGTGTGAGGCGCGCATCCCTCCTGGGACCGGCATCGAGCACGGGGACCGCCGCGTAGAACTGGTTGAACGCGGATGCCACCTCGTGTCCGTATGCGGGGAGCATGTGGATGCGTCCGCCGTTCCCGGCGGCGTCCAGGACGTCGGAGTAGCGGGACAGCGCGCTGACCAATCTGACCTCGTACTCGTCGGTCAGCTTGGATGCGTCCGTGTCGTGGGAGTACTCGCCGGCCTTCCTCAGCATGCTGCACGCCCTCGCATGGACGTACTGGAGGTAGGGTCCGGAGTTACCGTCGAAGTTGAGGGCCTCCTCCCACTTGAAGACGAACTGCTTCTCGGGCTGGACGCGCACGATGTTGTACCTCACGGCACCGACACCCACGGTCCATGCGATCTCGCGCATCCTCTCCTCGGGCATGTCGGAGCGCCTGCTCCTGATCTCCTCGTAGGCACGGGAGACGGACTCGTCGATGAGGTCGTCGAGGTAGACGACGACACCCTTCCTGGTGGACATCTTCCCTTCGGGAAGGGAGACGAAGGAGTAGAACAGGGGCTCGGGCATCTTCTCGTTCCCGAGGATCTCGAGGGCGGAGCAGAGCTGTTTGGATCCGAGCTTCTGGTCCTCCCCGAGGACGTCGATGACACGGTCGGCCCTGGTGAACTTGTCCAGGTGGTACGCGAGGTCGCGGGTGGTGTACAGGGTGGTCCCGTCGGACCTGGTGAACGTGAACTTGGTGTTCTTCCCCTGGATGCCGAAGTCCTTCAGGTCGAGGTACCATGCGCCGTCGTCGGTCTGTCCGGCGTAGTCGGAGGTCTTGAGCCTCTCCACCACATCCCTGGCGGAACCGTCCGCGATGAAGTCGGACTCCCAGGTGTACCTGTCGAGGGTCACGTTGATGTTGGAGAGGGTCTCGCGGAGACCGTCGAGCATTATCTCGGCGGTGTGCCTGACGGTGCCGATGACCTCGGCGTCACCGTCCTCGAACCTCCTGAGCATGTCGGAGATGCAGGCCTGGACCTCGGGTTCCGCCTCCATCCTCTTGTTGGCCACACGGTAGTTGGCCACGAGCCTGTGGTCAGTCTTGTCGCGCTCCTTCTCGTTCTGTCCGATGGACTTCGCGTGCTCCTCCGCCTCGGCGGCCGCCTCCTCGTCGGAGACGTTGTTCACACCCCAGGTCAGGATGACGACCTGCTTACCGACGTCGTTGACGTAGTACTCCGTGGTGACCTCGTGGCCGCACCTCTTCAGGCAGCGGGCGAGGGTGTCTCCGATAACGGGGTTGCGCGCGCGTCCGACGTGGATGGGGCCGGTGGGGTTGGTCGAGGTGTGCTCGAGGTTGACCCTGAGCCCGGTGGAGGGGTGGTGCCCGTACCCGGTGCCCCTGGCCACTATCTCACCGACCACACCGCCGACCATGGCGGCCTGGTCTATGTTGAAGTTGAGGTACCCGTTGACGGACGCGACTGCCGAGATCAGTCCCGAGGGGGCGATCCTGGACGCGAGGTCGTCGGCGATGGCCTGGGGGGCCTTCCTGAGCACCTTGGACATCGTGAAGCAGGGGACCGCGAGGTCCACGTTCTCCATGGAGGAGGGTTCGACGGCGAACTCCGTGCCGTCGGCGCCCATGTCCGCGAGCGCCGTGGAGACCGCTGCGCGGACCTCCGCTGTGAAATCATCCATTACAGACATTTAGTTCACCTTGTACCTGAGGAGCGCGGCTATGCCTCCGAACGCCTTGAGGAGCATGTCCCCCTCCTCGGAATCGGGGGATATGATCTGGACGCGGGTGTTGAACGCGTCCGCCCTGAGGAAGAAGTCGTCGATGAGGTCCTCGTCCTTGATGACGGTGGCGGAGCCGCCGCACTCGGGGCAGTTGATCCTCTCGTCGGCATCCTTCACCGTCAGCTCGTGCGTGTGTCCTGAGGAGCACTGCACCGTGACGCGCCTCTTGCTGAGCGACTCGGACAGGAGGAGTATGTCGGCGGCACCCATGTCGGTGGCGGCCCTGACCTCGTCCTCCCCGTAGCAGGAGAGCCCTCCGTCGGACTTCCTGATCTCGGCGAAGAGCCTCTGCATGAACTCCTTCTCCACGGTGAGCTGCATGTCGGTGATGATGTCCTTGGCGTTCTCGACGAGCTCCCTGAGTCCGGACTCGTCGGTGTACCCGGTGTCCACGAGGGGCGAGCAGACCTTCTTCCTGAGCTCGTGGTGGAGGTACTCCTCCTTCACGAAGAAGTCCTTGGTCGCTCCGGGCCCGCCTATCAGGAGTCCGAGCATCTCAGGCCTGTTGAGGAATATCTCGGTCGCGTTGTCGGCGACCTTCTTGAAGAACTCGTGGGCGGCGATCTCGATCAGCCTCTCGAAACGGACGGACGACTGACCTCCCTGGTGGTGCTTGCTGGGGACCAGGGAGTCGAAGTGCTTCATGACCTGGATCCTGCTCCCGCTGAGGAGACCTATCGTGGCCTCGGACCTGTCGATGGTTATGAGACCGTAGCATTTCTTGTCGAGGAGCATCGCCTCGAGGGGTTCGGTGAAGAACTGGGCATCGCATCTGTACAGGAACGCGGTGATGGGTTCCGGGGGGTTGATGACATACTGGACCATCTTGGTCTGGTCACCTGCACGGGGGACCTCCCCACAGAAGATCACGACTCCGTTCTCCGGAGGCGTCTTGTACGTTTTGAGTCGAGCGGCGATGGAATCGATCGCACTCGTGACGTTCTTCATCGTCGTCTTGGACTTGATGTTGGATGCCTGGGACTGCTCGTTCCTGAGGTAGGCCATGACATCCGAGATCTGCTTGTTGCCGGGGACGTAGACCGAGATGAGCTCGGTTCCCCTTCCCCTGTAACCTGTGATCTCCTGCATATCCTTCTTGAAATCGTATTTCGCTTTATCCATCGAATTGGTTTCACCCATATGGTCCACCCGGTTCCATGTCAGGCTCCCTTTATATTAAACATATCGGTGGCGCGGGTGCACGCGTAATCGGTGGGTTCATATCCACGCTGACCATAGGGACGCGCAGTGAGTCCCATGGATAAGGTCGTGGTTTCTATTGGCGGGTCGATCCTCGTACCCGGAGAGAATGATGCTGATTACATCTCCGAACTCGCCGGGATGCTGAAGGGCATCTCCGACAGGGTCCAGCTCGCGATCGTCTGCGGCGGCGGCAAGACCGCCAGGTACTACGCGGAGGTCGGCAGGGGGCTCGGAGGGGACACCTACCAGCTGGACATCCTCGGCATAGGTGCCACCAGGCTCAACGCCCAGCTCCTGTCCCTGGCACTCGGGGACATGCCAGATACCGTCCCGACCACCGCGGAGGAGACGGCAGACAGGTCCGAACCGGGGAGGATAGTCGTCATGGGCGGGACCGTCCCGGGACACACCACCGATGCCGTGTCGATGATGGTCGCCAGGGAGCTCGGTGCATGCAGGGTGGTCAACGCCACATCCGTGGATGCGGTCTACACCGACGACCCCCGTGTCAACAAGGATGCCGTGAGGATACCCTCCATGACCATCACCGAACTCGGCGACATAGTCTACAAGGAGCACGGGGCATCCAGGTCCAGCGTCTTCGACCCGCTCGGTGTGAGGATAGCCGCGGAGTGCGGCATCGACATAAGCATCGTCGACGGCCGCAACCTGACCGAACTCCGCAACGCGATCCTCGGTGAGCCGTTCTCCGGAACATCCGTCAGTTCACGTTGAGGGGTTCCAGGTCCGCCGAGGTCACCTGTTCGTACCCAGCGGACGCGATCAGTTCCGCCATGCGCCTCTCCTCGGGCTTCTTCATGGACTTGCGGTGGACGTACACCAGCCTGGTCCCGGATGCGGAACACGCCTGTCTCAGCATGCGCAGGACATCCTCGTCGTCACGGCCCTCCAGCTGGTAATTGGGGATCATGTGCCCGAAGTTCAGCCTGTACTTCAGTGCGATGTCCGTGAACCTCGGCGCGTAATGGCCTCCGCCCAGACCCACTGCGACCGGCGACCCTGTGTCGGGATCCAGGTCCGAGAGGACATGTGCCAGCACCTCCGCAGCGTGCATGTTCCCCCAGTTCGATTCGTCGCTTCCGATCTCTATGAAGAACGTGGGGATGTCCAGCCACGGGCCGTGGTGGGTCACCTCGACGCAGGTCTGCGTCCCCGGCATGTCGTTGTACGCGACGATGCGACGCAACGCATCGGTCATCGTCGCGGATGCCGCCGGGACCAGTGTGCGCTCCCTCCCGCCGAAGTCGTTCTCATGGTAGTTCCCGATCGGATGCACGGTCAGTGCCGGTGTGCCGCTCTTCGCCGAATGCCGGGACATGAACACGACCTCGTCGGGATGGATCCCGAACCCCGCGACCGTCTCATCCAGGCACTCGTGGCGGATATGCGTGTCCGGGATGGACACCATGACGGTGTCCCCATGGGCACAGTACCTGTTGACGCCGTCGTCCCCGAGGTCCTCCCAATCATGCATGGACAGGAGGCTGGACCTCATGTTGACGGATGGGAGATCCGGTTCGCTGCACACGAGCAATCTAGTCATATCCCGGGAATCCGGACGATCGGTTAACTACGTTTCCCCGGATTAACCCTTATAAAGGTTAATCTGCGGGTCAGCGGTTAAGTGCCGTCCCGTCGAGAACCGTCGCATGAACCCCCTCACGCTAAGGAACAGGGTGCTCATCCACCTGAACGGCTACAACCACATCGAGCACTGCATACGGTTCGGTGCCCCGTACGAGATCACCCAGGACGGGGTCGGGATGGAACTCGGCATCTCGCGCTCGTACGCATCACTCATACTCGGCCGCATGGAGCAGAACGGGATCGTGGAGACGGGACTGTCGACGATACGCGGATCCGGATCCAAGCTGAAGCGCAAGATCTACTTCCTCACCGTGAAGGGACGCATGGAGCATGACCGCATGGTGAAGAGCCTCCTCGACGACGGGTACTCGGAGGAGGAGCTGCGCCCACGCCCCAACATTAACCACTGCAGCTCCGATGCGTTCGACGACCTGGGCGAGGAGGACCGGGACACGATAGGTTCCCTCTGCGTCCTCCGGTGCGACATCCATCGTGACGAGATCCCCGACGGGATACCCATGATCCAGTACGACGTCCGGGGTTACGTTAGGATCAGGGAGGATGCACGGGACAGGGTGCTGTCCAGGGCGGACGACCGGTCCCTGAGGAGGTGGCACAGCGGGGCGGCGGACTGGTGGGTCGGTCGCGGGAACGAACACGAGAGGCTGTACCATCTGGTGAACGCAGGGAGGTACCATGAGGCGGTCACCCTCGTGAACAGTGGTTTCTTCGACATAGTGGAGACGGGGGACACGGACATGTCCGTCACCCTCGACACCCTGTCCGGGAACTGCGCCGACGAATGGGTGCACATCGCGGCGGCGATGGTCGACATCCGGCATGGCAGGTTCGAATCCGCGCACACCGTCCTGGACAGGTTCGACGGCCCGGTGAACGATGCCCTGAGGGCGGAGCTCATGGCGGGGGAGGGGTTCCCGGACGAGGCGGTGGAGCTCTCCCTGAAGACGTACCGGGGGGACCGCGTATCGGGTTTCTCCCTGGGGAAGAGCATGCTCATGGCGGGCCGTTACGAGGAGGCCCTGGTGTTCCTCGGCAGGACACGGGAGCTCATGGTGGCCGAGAGGTGCACGTTCAGGTTGGACGAGGTGCTGGAGATGGAGTCGGAGGCATCCGTCGGACTGGGTTTCGACGAGCGCGCCCGTGCGCTGGCCGAACTGGCCTCCTGCATAACGAGGGACGAGGTGAGAAGGGAGGGGCTCGGGCGGACCGTGTCCGGCACCGGACCCCTGTGATGATCAGAGTATGGTGTTGGCCTTGAGGTTGTCGAGGTCGGATATGTACAGGTCCCTGATGTCCCTGATGTTCCATTTGAGCATGGCCAACCTCTCGAAACCGAATCCCCATGCGAGGACCGGGTGCTTCACACCGAACGGCGCGAGGACCTCGGGCCTGAATATGCCGGCTCCACCCAGTTCCATCCACTTGCCGTTGAAGAACACCTCCAGTTCGAGGGACGGCTCCGTGTAAGGGAAGTACGCGGGACGGATGCGGATCTGGTCGAAACCCATCCTGGCGTAGAACTCCCTGATGATCGAGATGAGCATGTTGAAGTCCGCGTTCTCGTCGATGACGATACCCTCGATCTGGGTGAACTCGGGCAGGTGCGTGGCATCGATGGACTCCTTCCTGAAGATCCTGGATATGGAGAACGCCTTCTGGGGGGCATCCGGATGCTCGGCGATGTACCTTATGCTGCTCACGGTGCTGTGGGTCCTGAGGAGTGCGGCCTCCGCCTTCTCTCTGGACCACTCCCCGCCCCATCCGGTGGAACCGGTCGTCCAACCGTTCTCGTGGATGTTGCGGACCGCCTCCACGAGCTCCTCGTCCTCGACCCTTATCTTCGAGGGGGTCTCGAGGTAGAACGTGTCCTGGAGGTCCCTTGCCGGATGGTCCTGGGGCGTGAACAGGATGTCGAGGTTCCAGAACGCGGGCTGCACGTACTCGGAGGACATCTCCGTGAACCCCATGTCCGTGAACAGCCTCCTGACCTGGGCACCGAGCCTGGAGAGGGGGTGCTTCTTGGCGGGGGCGATCGTGGGGGCGAACGTCTGGATGTCGTACCTGCGGAACTCGGCATCCCTCCACTCCCCGTTCTGGATCATGCGGTCGGTGATGTCGGAGACCTGGGGCCTGAGCTCTATGCCCGAACGGGCGGCCTCGGTACCGAGGTCCGTGAGCGACACGGTCCTGGATGTGACCACCTTCTCGGCGATCATGCCCTGACGTCCCCTGAGGTCCTTGACGACGGCGGGATCCGCCTCCGCCTCGGGGACCGGTCCCGCGGCCATCCTGGCCAGGAGCTCCTCGTCGGGCATCTGCGAATCCAGGAGGTCCCTCGCCCTGTCGGTGAGCACCAGGGCCTTCACGTCACCGTCCTTGACGATGTCGGCGAGACCCTTCCTCTTGAGCCATCCCACGGCGATCTTGTCCGCTCCACCGGGCATGGCCTCGGCCAGGGCGTTCATGTCCATCCTACCGCCGGCGGCATCGATGCACCTGATCGCGACACGCTCCGGGAGCCCCGTCTCGAGGACGGATGCGTCCGAGACCACGTAGAACCTCTCGACGACCTCGGTGAGGGTCGCCATGCCCTTGGACTCCAGCCACGAGGCGGCACCCATGATCTCGACCTCCAGGTCGAACCTGCCGCTGCCGATGAGATCCACCGGGGATGCGGAACCGCCGACCTCGTCCAATGCGAGCAGGAGCCTCTTCTCGTTGTGGCTCAATCCTTCCAGAATATCCGAACCTATCATGTGATCACCATTCGAAACCGTCGTAGGTCATGCCGGCCACGACATCCTTGGCCTTCTCCCTGCGGTCCTGGTGTCCCTCGAGGAACACGTTGATCTTCTCGGTCAGGCACATCTTGCACTCACCGCAGAGGATCTCCCCGTTGCGGCACTTGGTGGCCATCTCGTTGAGGGCCTCATCGTCGTGCTCGAACAGGTAGTAGTTGTACTTGAAGACGGCACAGACCTCGGGGTTGCCGCCCTTCTCCCTCTGCTCCTCGACGGACACGCACCCTCCGGTGAACGCCCTCCCGACCTTCTTCTTGACGGCCTTGGGGGTGTCGGTGGTGTATATGGTGGCGTTCTCGTCCGAGGACGACATCTTGTCCCCGCCGTTCAGTGCGGGGAACATCTTGCAGTACATCAGGGAGGGTTTGGGATAGCCCAGACCGGGGGCGACATCCCTGGTCACCCTGAAGTGGGGGTCCTGGTCGATACCGCAGGGGATGAGCACGGGCACCTGCTTGCCGGCCTCCTCCGAGGGGATGAACGCGGGTACCGACTGGAGCGTCGTGTAGAATATCGATCCGATGTTGGTCGAGTTGTCGAAACCGAAGACGGCCTTGGCCGTGGAGAAGGTCACCTTCTTGGATATCCTGAGGGCCATCGGATACAGCTTGTCGATGTTCTTCGTGTTGAGGATTATCCTGGTCTTCGCCGGATCGAATCCGAGTGCGATGAAATCGAGGGCGTTCTCGTACGCCATTGAGGATGTGTCCCCGAGGGTGAGGTCCTTGAAGAGGAACTTCTCATCGTCGGTCATCTGGAACAGCATGTCCACTCCGAATGTGTCCTGGACCCATTTGTTGAAGATCCAGGGCATGAGGTGACCGAGATGCGTGTTGCCGGAGGGGCCCCTGCCCGTGTACAGGACGAACCTCTCGCCCTTGTCGTACATGTCGAGCAGCGGCACCATGTCCCTGTGGGAGTAGAAGACCCCGCGCCTTATCATGGGGTGGAGCTCGCCGTACCTGGACAACCTCTCCTTGAGCGCGTCGTCTATAGGTGTCGTCCCGAACTTCTCCTGGAGGAGGTCGTAATCGATGTCCCCCGTTACTTCCCATGGTGTGACCTTGAAATCCTCTGGCATAGAATACCCGAGGGCGCAACGGCGACCATGTCTTATAACTTTTCTCGGGCGCGCGCGTGCGGTTATTTAGGAACGTGCGCACATGTCCATCCATAATAACATATTACTACGAGGCGGACAATCATCGGCTCATGTGGAAGATTCTCGGAAAGCAGACGATATACCTCGACATCGCCAGGACCTGGAAGGAGCGCATGCTCGAGCTTGCGGGCGATGACGAGGCATCGGTGAAGTTCAAGACCATCGTGGAGGCATCGGAGGTCACGTACCTCCTCAACGGCACCACCGAGGAGCACACGTTCTTCATCAGGGTGTCCGACGAGATAACACCGGAGGAGATCCAGATCCTCGCCGACGTGTCCCTGGGCATCCTCAAGGACATCGACTTCCCCTGTGTGGAGGTCGAGGACACCCGCCAGAAGTACCAGGTCATCATCACCAACTGGCACGAGCCCGAGATCATCGGACTCAACAAGACCGAGGGTATGTCATCGGGACAGGTCTTCAAACCCATCATCCAGAGCCTCGACGGCCCCGGCAGACTGAACAAGCAGTTCGAGTCTCAGTACTTCTGATCCCCGGGCTCCTGGAAGCAGGAGTCCGGATCCCTGCGGGGGGTGCCGGGGACGTCGTGTCCCGTACCCTCCCCACCCATCCCGTATCCCGAGTATATGTCGACGGGATGGTGCTCCGTCCATTCCACCAGTATGTCGCCGACCACGGACGACTCGTTGCGGGTGTAGTACATCACGGAGGAGAACACGGTCGTTATGACGATCATCATTATGGACAGGCACACGTAGTAGAACGTGTAGCCGTCGCTGGAGAGTGCGAGGACCAGGAACAGGAGGGCGATGCCCGCGGGGAGGAACATCCTCTTCATTGTCTCGAACAGGCCGTCGAACAGCCTGAAGTCACGGTAGCCCGTGGCTATCCTCACATCCAGCGATCCGAATACGCTCCACGGCATCACCGCCATGGACACGTAGAGGACGATGGTGAACGTGTAGATCAGGGCACCGGATGTCGGCACCGAGAACGACGGGTTGAGGAACATGTACATCCACAGGAACGTGCAGAGGCACAGTGCCAGCATCATGGTCCTGAGCATCTCCCCCCACGGTATCCGGTCCCTGCGGACATCCGGATCCAGGACCAGGTTGCGGGTGTCCAGATCACATGGTATGCTGAAGAGGAACCTCACAGCCCTGTCGAACAGGGTCTGTTCGGATCTGATGTTCATCCCCTCCACGGAACGGACTATCCTGAAGAACAGGAGACGCTGGATCACCTCCACCATAACGACCACCCCCTCCGCACACACCAGCACGTAGAGGATGAATGGCACCAGGACGGGTTCGAGGACGTACACCGCTACCGATGCGACGGAAATGAACGCCACGGCCACCCAACGGCGGCTGACGATGTAGTCCAGCAGACCCAAGACGAAGAACGGCACCGCCAGTACGGCCATGGACTGGTACCCCGCATCGGTGGTCAGGAAGATGGCCACGGTCGTCACCAGGGACAGGACGGCCATCACGGAGAACAGGCGCAGGGCGACGGCGTCCTGCTCCCGGGCGAGTGGACGGGTACCCCGGTTGCGGATGGCGGAACCGGTTGCGGACGGGGACATCAACGATCCATCCATACCTCGAGGGTCACGTTCGCCCTGTCCCCTCTGAAGACACCGATGATGACGCCCATGCTGTGCGACTTCTCCGTGGGGATGGGGCCGAGGACCGCATCGGCGACATGCTCCTTGTGCATCGCGGAGGAACGGTCCTCCTTTGCCACGACGACGTCCACCGGGGCATCCGATGCGACCTTCACATAAAGCATCCTGCGCGGTTTGGTGTCGATGGGCACGGTCACGACGTTGCGGTAGTACCCGTCGGCATTCACATCGAACTCGCCCATGGAGAACGTCTCCGGACCATACACCTGCGATCTCTTATCGAAGAGGGACAAACAACCTCACCTGCCCGGAGGATGGATTCAACGGATATAACCTGACGGGTCACTCGGGGAACACGGGCTCCGCATCGATGTCATCGAGATCGGTGGAGTACCTCCACATCCTCGGATAATGACCGGGTTCCATGAAGACACGCTCGGTCTCGACGGCCTTGCCCTTGGAGGTCGACATCACCTTGGAGGTGGACATCGCCATCCTGCCGAGAGCTATCAGCTCCCCACGGGCGGTCATCATCGCCACCAGTGCGTTCTTGCGTATGTCCTCGTCGAGCATATGGATGCCGCAGATGTTCAGATCCGCACCATGGCAGACGGCATCGACGGCGGTGGCCTTGACGACGACCTTCGGAAGCGGTTCCACGAGGACCTCCATCGGGAGGATGAGGCTCCTGAGCCACTCCTCGCGCCCGTTCTGCTGCCAGAACACGTAAGCGTCGCGCAGGTCCTGGAGACTGGCCGCACGCGCCTCCGTCATCTTCCCGGAGCGGGTGCGGCGAAGCTCGACCATGTTGGCACCGCAGCCCAGGACATCCCCTATGTCCGTGCAAAGCGTACGGGCGTAGGTGCCGGCATCGCACGAGACCCTGAACAGGATGTCGCGCCCCCTGATGTCCAAGATCTCCAGTTCGCGGATGGTCCTGATCCTCAGCTGGCGCTTCACTGCGGAACGGACGGGGGGCAGCTGATAGATCTTTCCTGTGAAACGGGACATGACCGCCCTGATGCGCTCCTCGGGACGGTCCGCATGGAGGCGCATGAGGCATATGTACTCCTTGTCGGAGGACAGGACGATGTCCGTGAGACGGACGGCCTTCCCCACGGTGACGGGTAGCACACCGCTGACGTACGGGTCCAATGTGCCGCCGTGGCCTATGCGGTCGACCTTCAGGGCATCGCGTGCCCAGGCGGTCGCCTGGTGCGAGGTTGGCCCGGAGGGTTTGTCGAGGATGATGACGCCTCCCCGGAGCAGCTCCCCCACGGAACGGTCGGAGGGCCTCTTGCCCCACCTGTCGGGGAGCGCGTCCGGGTCCCTCACGATCAATTCGAACACCCGATTGCACCGAGGATGGTCTCGAGGACCTCGTCGGGGGTCAGGTCGTCGGTCAGGACCACGAGGTCGTAGACACTGCGGTCCTCTATGTCGATGCCGTAGTACATCATGTACCTCTTGGCCTCGGACCTCTGGCGCTCGACGGTCTTAGCATGGGCCTCCTCGAAGGTCTCGCCCTCGCGCAGACCCACCCTGGCCATACGGACGTCGGGACTCGCATCCAGGTAGATCCTGAACGCGGGTATGCCGTTGCGGGTGAGCATGTAGGCGGACAACCTGGATTCAAGAATGATGTCCTCGTTGGACCTCGCGATCTCCAGTATCCTGCCGTCGATCATCTCGTCTATGGAGGGATCCTTCTCGGCCAACTCGCCGAGCTCTCCAAGTGTTAAGTTTTTTTCTGCAGCAAGCTGACGGAAGATCTTGCCGAAGACCACGGCCTCCATGCCGAGTGCCTCCGAAAGCTTGCTGCAGGCGGTCGTCTTCCCGGATCCGGGAGGACCGCTTATGGTTATTCTCATTCGATCTCAGCTCTCTTGACTTCGCGGTCGAGCTCGTTCAGACGCTTCTTGAGTGCTATGAACCTGATCAACCTGTTCTCGATCTGACCTATGGGGAGACTCACCATCGTGTAGATGACGATCCACGCGGGGAAGAATCCCATCAGGAGCGTGTTGAGGTCGAGCGTTCCCCAGGGCATGGCGACATGGAGCAGGTCCAGTGTCCCCGCGGCCTCGTTGAAGTACGCACCGCCCTCGATGAGGAAGTAGTAGACCCAGGCGTACACGGGGATGATGAAGAGCATGGTTATGGGCATGACCTTCATCTGACTCGTGCTGGCCTCCATGGACATCGCCATGATCTGGGGCTGCTCCTCCTGGAGCTTCTTCAGCTTGAACAGGTTGTTCTCGATCCTCGCCTGGCGGAACTCCTTGTTGAAGTCCGCCTGAATCTGCTGATTGCGGGCCATCTCGATGGGATCGGACATCAGGGACCTGATCAGGGTGCTGACGGTGATCATCACCAGTCCGGCGATGATCAGGGTCAGCACGGGGTACTGCCCGTCGAAGGAGATGTACCTGAACACGAAATCCAGTGCCTGACCGATGGCGTCCCTGAACATCATGACGGCCATCATGATGAACATGGTCAGCATCATGCCGATCATTGTCTTGTTGGACATGGGCGGCGCCTGTTGCTGCGCCGCCTGCATGCTCTGCGGGCTACCTGGATTAGGCATTCAGCTCACTCTCCTCCGAAGAAACCCCTCATGACAGGGTTCATCTCCATCATCTGCTCGCGGCCGATGGCCTCGTACAGATGGATCAGGATTCCGACGCACAGCAGCACTCCGGTACCGGAAGCGTTTCCGGTGGTTCCGACACAGTCCGCGAATGCCGCGAGTCCTCCGACGAGGGCTCCGGAGAGCACGGTGATGGTGGGGATGTACCTCTCCAGCACGCGCTTCAGCACACGGGGGTCGCGACGGAATCCGGGCATCTGCATTCCACTCCTCTGGATCTGGTTGGCCACTGCCTCGGGACCGAGGTTGGTGGTCTCGACCCAGAATTTGGCGAACAGGATCGATCCCATCACCATGACGGTGAAGTAGATCGCCACGTGCGCCAGGTTCTGGATTGCGTTGTGTCCGTTGCCGTATGCGACGGGGTCGAGGATCGGCATGAGCCAGGACGTGAGTCCCTGGGGGGCGGACAGATACCATGCGATACCTCCCGCCGCGTATGTCGATCCCTCCTCGAAGTATCCGATGGCCGCGTTTCCTCCGATCAGGGGTATCTGACTGAGGAAGTCGTTGCTGTAGAGCAGCAGTGCGGACATGCTCACGATGGCGAGCAGTGCGGACATCAGGATGACGGGGATGTTGCTTGCGTACATCAGTTTGATCGGATAGCGTCCTCTCGCACCCCTTGCGTTTCCATGGGAGAGCGGGAGCTCGATACGGGTGGACTCTAGGTACGCCACTATTGCGAAGATCACTATGGTACCGACCAGGGCGATCATCGGGTTGGGCGAACCGAGGAAGATCTGCTCGTATCCTCCGCTTGCCATCTCCGCAGGGGACATGGTGAAGACGTAGTACAGGGCCCTGGGGATGGTTCCTCCAGGGGGGTTGCTCAGGCTCATGGCCTCGGACATGTCTATGGGGTTCCAGTTGAGGGCTCCCGTGAACAGTGCCTGGGCCACACCTGCGGCGATGAACAGCGAGATACCGCTTCCGATACCCCACTTGGACACCACCTCATCCATCATGAAGATGATGTAGGACCCTGCAAAGAGCTGGGCGATCAAGAGCACTTTGGCTCCGGCGGATCCCAGGAGTCCCTCCGCACCAGATGAGGGTACGAGGTACCCGAACACCTGGGGGATGGACTCGAACAGGATCATGACGATGACCAACAGCTTCAGCACAGACTGATAGCATGCCTTGTCCTCGCGCTTTCCAAGGTCCAGTTTGATGATTTTCGCACCGACGAACAGCTGCATTATGATCGAAGCTGTGACGATCGGTCCAATACCGAGTTGCAGTAGCGATCCGGAAGCTCCTGCCATGATGGTCCTATACTGTGCGAACAGATCCAATGATTCGGACTGGTCCAAACCATACAGATAGACGTTGGTCATCACGAAGTAGACGACCAACACGACTATTACCCACATCAGTTTGGTCCTGAAGTGCACGTGCCCTTCAGGCCTCTTGACGGAGGGGAGCCTGTCGGACAAGGGTTTGATCTTGTACAACAGGCTGGGTGTTTCTTCCATCCCTATCTACCTCTCCCGATATTGTTTACTCAGCGATAGATCCGCCGACGGCCTCGATCTTGGAACGGGCCTTCTCGGATGCCTCTGCGACGACGACATTGACCGCGAAGTCGATGTTGCCGTTACCGAGAAGTTTGTCGATGCCCGCATCCGTGAGGTTGACGGCGTATGCGTCACCCTCCTTGGATGCGAATCCCATCGAGACGAACCTCTCGATCTGCTCGCAGAGCTCTCCGACGTTGATGGTGCGGTTGGCCTCGACCATGCACTGGGGTCTCTTGAAGCCGTGGCGACCGAAGTGGTCCCTGTCGTACTTCAGCATACCGATCTTGCCGGTCTTTCCCAGTCCTGCCTGACCGTGACCACCGATGATACCTGCTCCACGACCGGATTTCTTTCCGCGTCCGTGAGTCCTGTATCCTCTGAATTTCTTGGTTCTGCTAGGCATTTCTTACACCTCAGAGCATCCTGTTGATGAGGTCGTTGATCGCAGCTCCCCTGTATCCGAGTGCACCGCCGTTCTGGAAGGAGCGCTTGTTGCCCTCGTATCCCTTGACGGGGGGGTGGAGACGGAACACGGGCTTTGCTGCCTCGACATCCCTCATCTTGTAGTTGTTCTCAATGATGGCCTTTGCCATGTCCTCGACGGTGGCGAACTCGGACTTCTCCTTGAGGTAATCGTCGGTGATGTCCTTGTCTCCAGCGAGCTTTCCGCGGGCGCGGATCATCGCTGCGAGGGTTGCCTCGTCGACCTCTCCCCAGGTGCAGTAGTCCTTGACTACCTGGAGCATTCCCTTGGTGGAGGGGTTCTCGGGGACGACGACACAGTGGTTGACCTTGGTGAGGCCGAGGAGGCCCATGGTGTGCTCGATGTCGTAGTTGACGTCGGGCTGTCCACGTACACGAATTACAGCGTATGTCATCTTCACTCCTCCTGTGCATCGACATCGGTCTCGGCATAGTTGATGCCGGTGGGACCGGACACGATGTTCAGGTTCTTCGCCTGCTCGTCGGTGACCCTCATGCGGGAGGTCATCTTGAGTGCCTCGTAGGTGGCCATAGCGTAGTTGACCTTGGTCTTGGTGTTTCCTCTTGCGAAACCCCATGCGTCGCGGACGCCGGCGAGGGTCAGGAGACTCTTCGCGACATCTCCGACAGCCAGGGACACTCCGCGGGGAGCGGGTTTCAGGCTGACGGTGACGGATCCGGTGGATCCGACGACCTCGAACGGGAGGGAGTGGGGCTGTCCGCAGCCGCACTGCCAGGAGCCGCAGCCCCTCTTGATCTCGATCATGTTGAGTTTCGCGTTGTCGATTGCCTTCTTGATGGAAGGTCCGACTTCCTTTCCTTTTGCCCTTCCGATTCCGATGAATCCGTCACCGTTACCGACGATACAGGTAACGGCGAACCTGACCCTCCTTCCGGAGTCGGTCATCCTCTGGACCATGTTGAGGTCGATGACCTCGTCCTTAAGGTCGGGGAGGAGGATGTCCACGATCTCGGGCTCGCGGAGGGGCAGTTTGGTTGCCAGTGCGTCGCTCATGGTGGTGATCTCACCGTTGAGGACCATCTGTCCGAGTCTTGTCTTGGGGACCCAGTCAGCCATTTTACTCAGCCTCCATCTTCTCTTTGAGGCTGTTCACTGCAGCCTCGATGGCATCGTCGATGTGCTTTCCGTAGAGCCTGTCCTCCTCGGGGAGAACATCCTCGCCGTAGGGAACCTCGAGTCCGGCATCGTTCATTCCGGCGACGGTTGCGAAGAGGACTCCGCCGTGCTGGACCTTCTGCATGCCGATGTCGAGGACTGCGTACTCGATTCCTGCCTTGATTGCTTTCTTGCCTGCAAGGTATCCGACCAGGTAGGCTGCGGGGATGGAGGAACAGGAGTACTCCCATCCCATGTCCTTGAGCTCTGCCGTGTTGGCCGCTGCGATGACCTTGTCACCCTCCATGTCGAACTCTGCGAACTGGATGGTGATGTTCTTGTTGGATCTCCTGACGACTGCCCTTGCCTCTCTGGAGTTGAGGAGCTTGCGGCGGACGTAGTAGTCCGTGCGGTTCTCTCTTCTTCTGCGGAACGCAACTTTGTATCTAGGTCCTGTTGCCATCAGATCTCCTCCTTGAGGTGTCCGGCAGCGATCATGTGCTGCCTCATGTGCCTGCGGGACTTGAACATGCCTCCCTTGGCCTTCCTGTAGTAAAGCCTGTAGATGGAGGGGGTGATTGTTCCGTCGGCCCTGAGGGTCTTGAGCTCGTCACGGATGGGCCTGATGGTCGCCATCCAGCGCTCCTTGTCGCGGACGCGTGCGTTCGCGGTACCCTTCCTGGATCCGGGTCCCTTCCTCTTTCCGTTTGCCTTCTGTCCGGCAACGTATCTGATCCTTCCCTTGGAGGTTCCGTTCTTCGCCTTCGCCTTGATGAGGCCGGAGGCGACTGCGGTACGAATGTCGGCACGGGTGATGCACTCGGCGACCTCGTCGAGCTTGTCGGGGTTCATCCAAACCCTGTTCTCACCGCACTTCAGGACCTCTGCGGCCATCCTTCTCTGGTTCTTCAGGTCTGCCATGGTCACACCATCCTGTTGAGGACCCTGATACCGAGCTCGTCGGCCCTGTCCTCGATTGCCATTCTCTTCTTCGTTCCGACGGTTCCACCGATACGGACCGCCTGCTTCTTGGGGTCGATACCCTCGAGTCCATCGACGTTGTAGACGAGGACCTCCTCGAATCCGGAGGGGTGGAGATCCCTTGCGGCTGCGGGGCCACGGAATCCGATGTCGACCATGGGGGAGCGCCTCTTCTCGTGCCTCCTCATCTTGGAGTGGATTCCCTTGGGCTTCCTCCACATCTCACCGAGCTTGGAGTATCTGAACCACTCCTGCCTCTTGAAGGCGGGCCTCCTTCCGGAGATGATTGCCCTCTTCGCGAGTGCATCGGCGGTCTCATCATCGAGCTCGGGCTTTGCCTTGACGACGTACTGCTGCTCGGAGACCTCGACGACCTCTGCGGCCTTCTCCTCTGCGGGAGCCGCCTCTGCGACATCCCCCTCTGCGAGGGCTGCCTTCCAGGCTGCGACGGTCTTGGGTCCGACTCCGGACAGAGCCTTGATGACTTCCTTGACCTTTGCATCGTCGTTGATCGCCTCGGCGAGCTCGGGGACGGATGTGATTCCGATCTGTGCGAGCTCATCGACATTCTTGTCTTTGAGACCCTGAAGGTCTGTGAGTGCTTTCACGGTCATTCTTTCACCTTGTGCGACTTGTGGACGATGTAGATTCCGTCCTGGAACGTTCTCTTGTCGAATCCGAGCCTGGAGGTTGCCCTCTCGAGGTTGGCGGAGGTCTGACCGACGGCCTCGATGTCGTTACCCTCGACGGTGACATCGTTTCCGTTGACCTTGACTGTGCATCCCTTCGCGATGTTCGCGTAGCGGGGGGCACGTCCTCCCATGTAGTTGTTGATCTCGACGCGGTCGCCCTTGACGGCTACTTTCATCGGGAAGTGAGAGAACACGATTTTGAGCGTGTAGGTGTAACCCTCTGTGACTCCCCTGATCATGTTCCTGACGTGGGCCACATAGGTTCCGACCATTGCCTTATCCTTGATTCTAGGATACTCGCAGCTGACGCTGACCTCTTCTTCTCCGACGGCAATATCTATGCCAGGGTGCGCGAAGTTTCTGCTTAATTCACCCCTAGGTCCGGAGACCTTCATGATGTTCCCGTCGAATGTGACGGACACCCCACCGGGGATAGCGATGGTGCTTTCGATTTTCCCTGCAATTGTCATCTTTATTCCTCAGTACACATATGCCAGCAGTTTTCCGCCGATTCCGAGCTCCTTGGCACGGTCCTGTGTGATCACACCGGCGGTTGTCGTCATGATCAGGAGTCCGAAGTCCTGGGCAGGGAGGAACCTTGCCTCGAACTTCTCGACATCGGTGACCTTGACGGAATACCTGGGCTTGATAACTCCGCAGTCGTTGATTGCTCCATCGAGCATGACGCGGAACTTTCCTGCTTTTCCATCCTCCACGTACTCAAACTGGGTGATGTATCCGCGGTCCTGCATAACCTTCAGCACACGGCCGATGAGTTTGGAGGAGGGCTGGATAACGCACTCGCTTTTTCCATTGAGGGCTGCATTTTTGATAACGCACATTGCGTCATTGAGTGGATCGCTCTGCATTTATGACACCTCACGAATACTTCTTGAAACCGAGCTCGGGGGCCATATCCCTGAAGCACTGGCGGCACAGGTGCATCCCGTACCTCCTTATGATTCCTCTTCTGCGTCCGCAACGGGTGCAGCCGATCGACCTTCCAAACTGCTTCTTGGGCTTCACTGAACCACCTCAACCTCAAATTTGTCTTTCATGAACTGGATCGCCTCGCCGCGCTCGACGCGGTGCTTCTTGGGGACCCTCCTCTTGAGGAGTGCCCTCTGGGTGATCCTGTTTCCAGGCCTCCTAAGGACGACGCTGATGTCCATTCCGAAGATACCGATTTCGGGATCGTATTTCATACCATCGAAGTCGGTGTAGTCGGAGATACCGAAGGACATGTTGCCCTCCTGGTCGAAGGAGTACTCGGGGACGCGCATCTCCCTGATGACGAGTGCCCTCCTGATGAACTCCTCTGCGGACTCGCCCCTGAGGGTGACCTTGCATCCGAGGGGCATGCCCTGACGGATACCGAGGTCCCTGTTGACGGTCTTGGAGATCGTCTCGACGGGCTTCTGACCGGTGACCATCTCGAGGACCTTCTCTGCCTTGACGAGTCTCTCTCCGGCCTCGCCGACACCGATGTTGACGACGACCTTCTCCACGTGGACTTCCCTCATGCTGCTCATTCGGAGACCTCCGGGAGCTTGACTGCGGAGGATGCTCCTCCGATGATGAAGCAGTTGTCCATGATGGTCTGGGTTCCGTCGGTGAACAGGATGATGTTGGGTGCGGATCCGCGGATGATCTCGACGTCCTTGACGGTCTTGACCTTTCCGCTCTGGGAACCGCTCTTGATCATGACGGTGTTGCCGGCTGCGAGTGCGTAGTGCTCGACGATGGCCTGACCCTCGAACGCGATCTTGACGGAGTCGCCGCACTTGTAGTCGTTGGCATCCAGGAGGACGTTCCTTCCACCGCTGAGGTTGAGCTGGAACTTTCCGCCCTTGATGATGGTCTTGTCCTCGATCCTGCAGATCTTCCATGCCGCCTCTGCCTCGTCGATGGGGACGAGCGTGAGCTTTCCCTTGTCGGTGAGGAGCATGCGGTAGTTGAGGTTCATCTTGGGGATGCTGATGACATCCATGAATCCAACGGGCATCTTGGGGTTCTTGACGGCCTTTCCGTCGACGAACATCTCGCGGTTTCCGATGATTCTCTTTGCTTCCCTGGCGGTGTCACATGCCCCGACCATGTCCCTGAGGACGGTCACTGCGGACATAGAGTCCTCGACGGAGTGTGCTCCGGCGGACTGTTTGGTGATCCAGACGCTGGCCTTCCTCTTCAGGGGCCAGGACCTGGGTGCTGCCAGTCTCTTCATGTGGTCGCTCATTCTTTAGCCTCCTTGTTCTTGGAGAGGGAATCCACCCTCCACGGGTCCTCGGTGTTCAGCTTGGTGATCACGAGGTTGGATGCGTGGATGGGGCGCTCTGCGGCGGTTCCGTCCGCCTGGTTGATCGTGATGCCCTCGATGGACACACGACCGGTCTTTGTGTACACTGCGAGGACCTTGCCCTCGATGTTCTTGATGTCCTGGTTTCCGCGGACGACGATGACGGTGTCTCCCTTGCAAACCCTTGCGGTGCGGACCCCGTACTTCTCACGGAGGTCGTTGCTGAGGTGTGCGGAGAGCATCTTCCTCTTGACGTGTGCGGCCGCGTTGGCCTGGTTCTTCCTCTGGACCCTTGCTTTGCTACTAACCATGTCTCTCACTCCTCACACGATAGTGTTCGCGGTAGCGGACACACGGGGCCACCTCTCGGCGGCCTCCCTTGCAACCGGTCCCTTGATGTCGGTTCCCTTTGTCTCACCGGTCTCGGTGGTGATGACGGCGGCGTTGTCCTCGAAGTAGACCATGGTTCCGTCGGGCCTCCTCATGGGGCGCCTCTGGCGGACGATGACTGCGAAGACGATCTGCCTCCTCATCTGGGGGGTTCCCTTCTTGACGGAAGCGATGACGATGTCCCCGACTCCTGCGGAGGGGACCCTTCTTGCTACGCCGTGGTAACCGGGAACGGTGATGATCTCGATGACCTTGGCTCCAGTGTTGTCGATGACATCGAGACGGGATCCGTTCTGAAGTCCTCTTGTCTGGTTTCCAGCAATTCCCTTCATTGCGATCACTCCTTCTTCTCGATGACTACGAAGGACACGGTCTTGGAGAGGGGGCGGCACTCTGCGATCTTGACCCTGTCCCCGACCTTCAGGCCGAGGCAAGCGGGGGCGTGTGCGGAGTACCTGTTGCTCCTTTTCTCGTATCTCTCGTACTTCTGCTGATACTTGAGGTAGTTGCGCTCAACGACGACGGTCTTGTTCATCTTGACTGTCGCAACCACTCCGTCGATCGTCTGTCCCCTGACCGGGAGGCTGCCGTGGAACGGGCAGTTGGGGTCATTGCACTCCGAGGTAGGAGGGACGACGTCGATTCCGATGTCTCTGATTTCTGCTGTCATTTAATTCACCTAACCTTCTTGATTCTGTCCTCTGGTCGGTGCAGTATCTCTGATCCGATGATGTCTATGGTTCTGCCTTCATATGCGAATCTGAACACATTGCCTGGTTTGGGTACCATTCTCTCAGTTCCGGCCGATTCGATGGTGAACGTGTTTTTCGTCTCGTCGACCACCTTACCGGAGATTTCCGAGTATGGTGCAGACAGCACTTCCACGTCCAATCCAATGAGTTCAGTTCTGATGAAGAGAGTGTCTTTCATCTTACCTCTGTACGGAATCCCATCTCCTCCAGGACGGCCTTCACTTTCTTCTTGTGATCCCCCTGGAGTTCAATGCGGCCGTCCTTGCATGTTCCGCCGGCGGCGCATTTGTTCTTCAGCTGCTTCGCGAGATCCCCGATATCGATGTCGTTCTCGTCGATACCGTCGATCACGGTCACGGTCTTACCGTACCTGCGGCTGTCGATGGAGATCCTAACGGTCTGCTGCTCACGTGCGATCTCCTCGCACATGCAGAGTTCCTTCGGCAATCCACATACTGGGCAGATCTCAGCCATCAGATCTCTTCCTCCTCCTTCTGGACGGTCAGGATGCGTGCGATGTTGAGCCTGAGGGCGCGGATCGCGCCGGGGCTCGAGGGGGCACCGCCCATGGCGGAGACTCCCCTCTCGTGCATCAGCTCGTCACGGAGCTCTTTCAGTTTCTGGTTGCGCTCCTCGACGGACATGTTCCTGATGTCTGCTGTTTTGAGTGCTGCCATCACTGTCCCTCCTCTGCGGGGGCCTCCTCGACTGCGGGTGCAGCCTCGGCGGGCGCGGCGAACAGGTCGGGAAGGACCGCAGACGCCTCTGTCTTGTTGAGGACAGCGATGTCTGCGGGCATCTTCGCATCCTTTGCCATGATCTCGACGGTGACTCCGATGACTCCCATCTTGAGTTTCGCGACCGCGTATCCGTGGTCGATGAAGAGCTCCTTGGTCTCACCGCAGAACTTGATGTTGCCCTCTTTGAACTTCTCGGTCCTGTGCCTCTGTCCGGTGAGCTTTCCGGCCACGATGATGTGGCATCCGCGGGCACCTGCATCCATGATCCTGCGGACCGTGGAGTGTCCTGCTCTGCGGAAGTGCCATCCCCTCTCGAGGGAGAAGGCCAGCTTCTCTGCCATGATCTGTGCGTTGAGGCTCGCGTTCTCGACTTCCTGAACCTCGATCTGGGGGTTCTCGAATCCGAAGCGCTCCTCGATGACGGAGGTCAGGTTCTTGATTGTCTGACCGCGCCTTCCGATGACGAGTCCGGGCCTCTCGGTCGTGAGGATGACACGGGTACCCATGGGGGTCCTCTGGACGTCGAGTCCTCCGAATCCTGCACGGCTGACCTCTTTCATGAGGTACTCCTTGAGAAGGACCCTGCGGACGTTCTCAGCGACGAATTTTCTCTCTGATGCCATTTCACTCAACCTCCTCGATGATGACCTCGAGGTTCACGGTCTCCTGGTTCCACTGGGTGGCACGTCCGTGTGCCCTGGGCATGTGCCCGGGGATGACGCGTCCCCTGGAGACGGAGATCGTAGAGATAGCCATGTTGGAAACGTCGAGTCCCTTGTACTCGGCGTTGGATGCAGCGCTGTTGAGGACTCCGAGGATGGCCTTGGCGGCCTTGACGGGGTACCTTCCGGGTCCGACTCCGGCCTTGTGGGAGACGCGCTTGTTGTATCTCCTGAGGGGGACGGGCCTCTTCTTGTCGATGACATCCTCGAGTGCCTTCTGGGCGACCTCGACCTTCATTCCACGGATCATTCCGGCGACCTCGCGGGCGAACTTGGGGGAGACGGGCATCTCCTTACCAAGTGCCTTGGCGGTGGTGTCCGGGTCTGCAACTGTAGTATATCCTGAAACCATGTCTTACACCTCACTTGAGCGGCATGAACTTCGAGGACCTGGTTGCACCGACTCCGGGTCCGGAGTGCTGGGGCGCCTTCCTTGTGAGTGCGAACTCACCGAGGAAGCAACCGATCATCTCGGGCTTGATCTCTACGTCTTTGAACTCGCGACCGTTGTAGATGCTGACGGTCTTTCCCACGAACTGGGGGATGATGGGCAGGTCTCTGCGGTGGGTCCTGACGGGCTCGGTCGCATCCTTCAGCTTGTCGAACAGGAGCTGCTGCTCGTAGTTCAGACCGCGGAGGTACGTCCTCCTTGCCCTTGCGGGAAGGAGTCCGAGAATCTCGTCGAAGGGCATTGCCAGAAGCTCCTCAAGCGTGAATCCACGGTAGAGGAACTCCTTCTTCCTCCTTGCCTGGATTGCCGACGCCTTCTTCCTGGACTTCCTCCTCGAGGCTTTTGCCGATCCTGCAATAATCTTCTTTGCCATTGCAATCACTTCTTAACTTTCTT
>JAFTYV010000057.1 GCA_017461225.1 Candidatus Methanomethylophilaceae archaeon | reverse complement strand
TGCGGGATGTGTGGACGTGCTCCACCGGGGACCTGGAGGGTGCCGGGAGGCTGGCGATGTCCCTGGGCAGGCAGCACAGGGGCAGGCTGTCGGTGATGAACGGGATGGAGACGCGTCTGAGGTCCATGACCGATATGATGTTCGGGACGGCGGCGGTGTTCGCACCCATGGTACTGGGCCTGACCACCGGGATGATGGAGCCGCTCTCCGGGATCCCGGGGTACATCCCGCTGGAGGGGTCGTCGCTGGTGATGGGCGTGTACCTGGTGGAGCTGTGCGCGGTGGTGGCGCTGATGACCTCCGTGATCGGCCGCGGGGACGGGTCCTCGGGGATCCTGTGGAGGTTCTGCTGCATGTGCCCGGTCTCCCTCCTGGTGTTCTCGGTCTGCGCCGGGATCCTCCCCTGACGGCAAACGGTATTACCGCCGCTGCCGTTCCGGTGGCCATGGAGAGGCGCACGGCACTGCTCATCATCGGGTTCGCGGCGGCAGCGGCCCTCGCCGCCGTCGTGACCGTACCCCTGTACGCACCCGCCGGTGCGTTCCATCACCTCGACGGCAGACCCGGCATGCTCGACCACGTCTGGTCGGGCACCGGTGCGCCCGGTGCGGTGTACCTCCTCGGGGACCTCCTGTGCCACCAGGACATGGGCAGGTCCTTCTCCCTCAATGGATCGCAGCTCCCGTTTTGCATCAGGGATGTGGGGATACTGATCGGGTTCACGGCCGGGACTCTGATCTGCGTCCCCCTGTCGGAGCACCTGGAGAACAGGAGGGTGCTGCACCTCGGAATCCTCCTGGCCACGGTGACCTTCGTGGAATGGTGCGCTGAGCACGTCGCGGGCGACATGCCGGAGGCGAGGTTCGCGACGGCACTGGTGTCCGGTGCGGGGATCGCGATGGTGCTGGCATGGATGATGTACGGGGATGTTGAGAAGGGGTGAGATGGGCGGACGGTGTGTCCGACGCGGGCCCGTCCGATTCATTATTGAAGGAGCTCAGTCGTCTCCGTGCGTAACAGGAACAGGTCTTACTCGCTACCCATCTCGTAGAAGGTTATTGGGAAGTTGTTTTTAACGGTTGCACCGGCTCAGTCGCACTTGGTCCAACCGCAGGACTTGCAGATGTTGCATCCGCCCTGGAACTCGAGCTCGGCGCCGCACTTGGGACAGGGGTTCACGACCTCCCTCCTCTTGTCGCCGCCATCCTCGCCGGACATGCCCTTGATCTGCGCCTGCATCTCGTTGTACATGTCGGTGAGCGCCCATCCGACCGCCATGGGGCAGCAGGATCCGATGCTCGTGTCCCTCTTGGTGTGGGTCCTGACCACGTAGGAGGGGCAGGAACCGCAGGACTTGAGCTGGTCGATGATGTTCTCGATGCCGCAACCGGACCTGGCCGCGAGGGATATCATCCTGGAGAGTCCGACCATGAAGTTGTTGCATCCGCCGGTGGAACCCTTGTTGAGGTAGGCCTCGACGAGCTCCCCGGTGACGGGGTTGAAGAACGCGGTGCAGTGCAGGCTTCCGCATCCGGTCATGAGCTTCCTCTTCTTGCCGATGACGTTGTCCTCGACGGTCTCGACGACACCCCTCTGCTTGTCCTCGGCGGCGGGCTTCGCGGGCTTGGCCTCGACGGGCTCCTCCTTCTTCTCGGACTCCTTGGTGGAGATGATGCCGAGGCGCTTGCATCCGTCGCGGAAGACGGTGATTCCCTTGCATCCGGACTCCCACGCGTACATGTAGATGTCGTAGACGTCGTCCTCGGGGAACTCCTCGGGGAGGTTGACGGTGGACGAGATGGAGGCGTCGATGTGCCTCTGCCAGGTGGCCTGCATGTCGATCCTCTGCCTGTACTCCAGGTTCTGCGCCGTCACGAAGAAGTCGGGCAGGTCGTCCTCGGACCCCACCTCGGGGTGGGAGTCCATGTAGGCCTGGACGATGGGGGTGTAGACCTTGTAGTAGTCGTCGTGGTCGGAGAGAGAGGTGGTCCTCCTCTCGTACGATATCGCGAAGATGGGTTCGATTCCGCCGGAGATCCCGATCATGGTGGACAGGGTGCCGGTGGGTGCGATGGTCAGGAGCTGGGAGTTCCTGAGACCGTACTGCGAGACGAGCTCGGCGGTCTCGGGGGACGCGTTGTATTTGAAGAACTCGGAGTCGACGATCTGCTGGGGGACGCACTTCTCGAACATGCCGGACTCCTTCGCCATGATCGCGGACTCGTTCATCGCGGTGTCGACCATGAGCCTTCCCAGCTTGTCGCAGAAGTCGATGGACTCGGGGGTGCCGTACCTGTAGCCGAGCTCGATGAGCATGTCGGCGAGACCCATGATGCCCAGTCCGATCTGCCTCCACTGGCCGACGGACTCCCTCTGCTCGGGGAGGGGGTGCAGGGGCAGGCCCTCGTCGAGGACGTCGTTGAGTCCGCGGACGCAGACCCTCACGGCCCTTACGAACTCCTCCTTCTGGAAGACGCCGTCGGTGACGAAGTTGGCCAGGTTCATGCTGCCCAGGAGGCAGGACCCTCCGGCGGGGAGGGGCTCCTCCGCACAGGGGTTGGTGCCGGCGTAGCTGTAGTCGGGGAACTCGCTGAGGAGGTTCCAGTTCGATATCCTGTCCCAGTAGAGGCATCCGGGCTCGCCGTAGTCCCAGTTGGCGCTGCACATCCTCTTGAAGAAGTCGGCCGCGTTGAGCTCCTTCCTTATGACCTGGTTGCTCTCGGGGCGGTCGAAGCTCTGGACGAACGTCCTCCTGTCCCTGACGCACTCCATGAACTCGTCGGTCATGCGTATGGACATGTTGGCCTTGGTGACCCTCTCGAGGTCGGTCTTGACCGACATGAACTCCTCCAGGTCGGGGTGCTCGCAGGAGATCGTGAGCATGAGGGCGCCGCGGCGTCCGTGCTGGCCGATGAGGCCGGTGACCATGGAGAAGAGGTCCGTGAAGGAGACCGCTCCGGATGTCTGGGATGCGGTGTTGTTGATCCTGGCACCGCGGGGTGCCAGCTTGGAGATGTCTATCCCCGCGCCGCCGCCGTAGCTGAACGTGCGCGCGAGCTTCCCGGCGGTCTCGAAGATGGACTCGATGGAGTCCTCCGGCGGTGTGAGGACGTAGCAGTTGGAGAGCGTGATCTTCAGGCCGTCCCTGTGGAGACCCCTGTTGGCGAGGATCCTCCCTCCGAAGAGGAACTTCTTCTCCTCGATCAGCTTCCTGATCTCGGCATCGCCGCCGCTGACACGGTCGAGCCACTGATCGAACGTCTCGTCCTTGTGGCAGTACTTCTTCGTCCAGATGTCCATGCCGAGCTGGTTGTCTTCTCCGAGCCACTCCTGAATCTCCATTTTCTCCCTCCGAATAACGGGTCGCCGTCGGGCGCCCCGCCGGTCTCCGTAACCGGGGCCGCCATTTAAGTGGTTCGCTGGATGGATGTTATTGGATGAACATGTAATGGATGTATAATCCATCCATGTTCCTCCCCCGATAGCCAGAGCCCTCAGGGAGGTGCCCCGGCGCACATCGCTGTAAAAGTACCTGTTTAATTAATCAATGGAAGAAAATGGATGGTCCCCGATCGGGGGCCATCCGCGGTTAAACGGTGTTCGGGACGAAGTCAGATCCTGGTCCTGACACCGCGGGCGTAGTCCGCGACGAACTGCACGCACTCCCTGCCGTGCCTGAGCACGAGGGTCATCACGTCGGTGCCGTCGACGGCGCCGTCGGCGAACGCGAGGACCGATCCGGCCTCGCCGGTACCGGTGTCCATGATGCACCTGAGTCCGGCCTCGTGGCAGATGGCGGCCATCTCCTCGGGGTCGTGGACGTATCCCTCCGGGAACCCGGCCTGGTCGACGAACCTGAGTATGTACACGTACCCCGTGGACTCGGAGACGATCCTCCTCATCCTGTCCTCGTAGGTGGGGGCGATCATGGAGACCATGTGCACCCCCCGTGCGTCGCAGATGGGCCTGAGCTCCATCCTCTCCTCGAAGGGGAGGTCGGGGACGAGCAGGGACGAGACGCCGGCGGACACGCAGCGGTCCACGAAAGCCTCGGGACCGTACACGAACACGGGGTTGTAGTAGGTCATCACGGCGATGGGGACGTCGCAGGTGCCCCTGATGCCCTCGATCATGTCGAATATGGAGTCGGTTGTCACACCGGCGGAGAGCGCGGTGGCGTGGACGCCCTGGATCTCGGGACCTCCAGAGATGGGGTCGGAGAACGGGATCTCCACGATGATCATGTCGACGCCCGCGTCTGCCATGGCGGGTATGAGCCTGCCGGTGGTCTCGATGTCGGGGTACCCGGCGATAATGTGGGAGATGAGGGCCTTCCTGGAGAACACCCTGTCGAGGTCACTCATGGAGGTCCACCCCCTTGTAGCGGGCGATCGCGGCCACGTCCTTGTCCCCGCGTCCGGAGAGGTTGATCACGAGGATCTTGTCCTTCCCGAGCGTGGGTGCGAGCTTCATGGCGTGCGCGACGGCATGGGAGCTCTCGATCGCGGGGATGATGCCCTCGGTCCTGGCGAGGTACTCGAAGGCGGCGACGGCCTCGTCGTCGGTGACGGGCACGTACTCGGCGCGGTCGATGGCCTTGAGGTAGGCGTGCTGGGGCCCGATGCCGGGGTAGTCGAGTCCGGCGGAGATGGAGTACACGGGTGCGATCTGACCGTACCTGTCCTGGCAGAACAGGGTCTTCATGCCGTGGAACACGCCTGTGGAGCCCTTGCAGACGGTGGCCGCGTGGAGATCGGTGTCCACACCCTTGCCGGCGGCCTCGCATCCGATGAGGGCGACGCCCTCGTCGTCCACGAAGTCGTGGAACATGCCCATCGCGTTGGATCCTCCGCCAACGCATGCGACGAGGTAGTCGGGAAGGCGTCCCTCGGCCTCCATGATCTGCTGCCTGATCTCGCGTCCAATGACGCTCTGGAAGTCGCAGACCATCTGGGGGAAGGGGTGGGGACCGACGACGGACCCGATCACGTAGTGGGTGTCGGAGATGCGCTCGGACCACTCCCTGAGTGTGGCGTTGACCGCGTCCTTGAGGACCGCGGAACCGGATGTGACGGGGTGCACCTTGGCGCCGAGGAGCTCCATCCTGTACACGTTGAGGAGCTGCCTCTCCACGTCCTCCGCACCCATGTAGACCTCGCATTCGAGACCGAGGAACGCCGCCATGGTCGCGGTGGCGACACCGTGCTGGCCCGCGCCGGTCTCGGCGATGACACGGGTCTTGCCCATCCTCTTGGCGAGGAGGCACTGCCCGATGACGTTGTTGATCTTGTGGGC
>JAFTYV010000056.1 GCA_017461225.1 Candidatus Methanomethylophilaceae archaeon | reverse complement strand
GCGTAGGCGGTTGCCAGGTTCTTCATCCCCCTGACGCTGCCCGCCTCGGCGGCCCTCCTGAACCATCCGACGGACTCCCCGGGATCGGAGGAGCACAGGAAGCCCATGTTGCACATGGCGGTGGCGTCACCGGCCTCGGCGGCCCTGGTCAGGTGCAGGCGCGCCCTCTCCGGATCGGGTTCCACACCCTCGCCGGTGAGGTAGATGTACCCCAGCGAGGATGCCGAACCGACGTCGCCCAGGTCCGATGCGCGCTCTAGGTAGCCCACCGCCAGGACGATGTCGGAGCCCCTGTAGTGCCTTCCGAGTTCCGCGAGGGCCGAAACGTCCCCTCCCTCTGCCGATGCGGTGAGTCTCCCGATATCCATGTCCCCCCGTATCCCGGGGTCGATATAAATGTGAATCCGCATACCCGGGACATGGGCAAAATGGACGTGCTGTCGGTGATCCCGCGCCTGATCCCGGTGCTGTTCATGTTCTTCTTCGGCATCATGTGGGTGTCGCTGACCGTGCAGACCCCGATCCCGTTCATCTCGGTGTTCGGGATCCTGTTCATCGTCCTGGCGGTGGTCCTGGGCATCAACATGTTCCGCAACGCGGCGGTTTCCGGTGGGGACGCCTCCGCCTCGGATGTCGTCCCCGACTGCCCGTGGTCCGTCGTGAGGCCCCCGGAACCGGAGGGAGACGGTGTGGAGGCCCTCTACTGCCCCTGGTGCGGGACGCCCGTCATGGACGAGCACGAGTTCTGCAGGAGATGCGGGAAGAGGATATGATGCGGGGAGGGGTCGCCCCCTCCCGGAGGGTTTTCAGAAGTCCTTGGGCCTGTCGCAGTTGTACACCGCGAGGATGGCCCTGTAGAGCATGTAGACGTCGGCCTTGGCCGTGACCTCGACGGGTGCGTGCATCGAGAGCACGGGCACGCCGATATCGACGGTGTCGATGTTGTGGACGGAGATCTCGGACGCGATGGTCCCCCCGCCGCCGATGTCGATCTTGCCGAGCTCGCCCATCTGCCATGTGACGTCGGCCTCCCTGAGGATGCCGAGCAGGTATCCCATCATCTCCGCGGAGGCGTCGTTGGTGCTGTACTTGCCCCTGGCGCCGTCGTACTTGGAGATGATCGGACCGTGGTTGATGTAGGCGCAGTTGGTCCTCTCGTAGACCTCGCCGAAGGCGGGGTCGTAGGCGGAACCCACGTCGCAGGAGAGGCACACGGACCTCTGCAGCACGTGCCTGACCTCGCATCCCTCGGCCTGGGCCAGGTCCTCGACGAAGTCCCTGAAGAAGAAGGACCTCATCCCGGTGACACCGTCGGATCCGGTCTCCTCCTTGTCGGCGAAGATGGTCATCGTGGTGAACTCGGGCTCCTTCGTGTCGAGCTCGGCCATGAGCTGGGCGTAGGCGCAGACGCTGTCGTCCTGTCCGTATCCGGCGACCATGGACCTGTCGAGTCCCATGTCCCTCGCCTTGAAAGCGGGGACGGCGCAGAGCTCGGCGGACTCGAAGTCGCCCTCCCTGATGCCGTAGGTGTCGAACAGCACCTTCATGACGGCGAGCTTGATCCTGCTCTTGGCCTTCTCGTCGTCGAAGGGCCAGGATCCGATGAGGATGTTGAGCTGCTCGCCCTCCACGACCTCGGAAGCCGTCTTCCTCATCTGGTTCTGCGCCAGGTGGGGCAGGAGGTCGGTGATGCAGAACGAGGGCTCGTCCTCGTCCTCCCCGATCCTGACGGTGACGGACGAACCGTCCCTGAGCTTCACGAGTCCGCGGATGGACAGGGGGATCGTGGTCCACTGGTACTTCTTGATGCCGCCGTAGTAGTGGGTCTTGAAGTAGGCCATCCCGGAGTCCTCGAATACGGGGTGGGGCTTGAAGTCCAGCCTGGGGCTGTCGATGTGGGCGACCGCGACGCGGATGCCCTCGGAGACGGGCCTGCGGCCCTTCGTGCACATGATGATGGTCTTGGCGCGGTTGACCTTGTAGAACTTGTCGCCGGGTGCGTACACCTTGCCGGGTACGTACTCGGTGTAGCCGTTCGCCTGGAGGATCGGGACGGTGTACTCCACGACCTCGCGCTCGGTCTTGTTCGCGAGGAACGCCTTGTAGCCCTCGCAGAACTCGGACGCCCTCTCCAGGAGTCCGTTGTCGGTCTCGCCGAGGGACTTGGGGTCCATGAGTATGTCCTCTGCCAACAGCTGACCTGGTGTCTTCTCCTCTGTCATGACATCGGAGTTGTCGGTATCGTACTTCAACGTTGTTATGACTGTGTCGGATGGTTCATGCCCGTTGACCCGTGGGGCCGGACATCAGACGTGGGACATGTACGACAGCTGCCAGGCCAGCTCCCCGGCCTCCGTGGATCCCCCGGACGAGACGGCGACCTCCACCGCCAGGGCCGACACCCTGGACGCGTGGTCCCTGGTTATGCACACGGACATGGCCTCGGCGATGGTCCTCAGGACCGTGCGCTCGATCCCCTCCGACGAGTCGGCGGACCTCCTCACCTCCGAGATGCGCCTGCGCATCTCCTGGGGCTCCATGGTACCCTCCACGAAACCGTACACCACGTCGGAGCACAGCGCGGTGGAGTGTGCCACCGCGTCGCTGTCCGGGACGTGCACCGCCACGTGCTCGGCGACGCCCATCGCCCACAGGGCGAGCGTCACCCGGTTGCATCCGGATAGGACCGTCCCCAGTTCGTCACATGCGTCCACCACGGGCACCTCCCATCATCGATTCCAGATCCGCCATGATCCTGTCCAGGGGTATCGCGGCTATGCGCGAGTCCTCCACCACCTCGTAGGCCGCCGGTGGCTCGGGCATGATGTACGCGTACGCGGACACCGTGGAGCCGTCCACCTCCACCGACACCTCCGTGGGGACGTACACGGGCACGTCCTCCCACTCGTCCATGCGGGCGACGTCGTCGGCATCCGCCTCGAACACGACGCCCGACACGGTCCCGTCGGAGGGCACCAGTGTGAGGTAGTCCCACCCGCAGACCTTGGAGAAACCGCGGAGCATCGCCGGACGGACGTCCACGGTGTGGCCCAGGACCCTGTCGCGGACCAGAGGTTCGCACAGGGTCCCGTAGGAGAACACGATCATGGTGGGGCGGGGGAGGGATCCCCGTCGGACGGTCTCAGAGCGCCCCCGCGCCCTTCGCCGCCTCGATGCACTCGGTGCATCCGCACTCCCCGATCCTGGGGAGTCCGAGCTCGAGGAGCCTGAGGACCTTGTCGAGGCACTCCGCCATGGTCCTGCGGACCATGTCTATGTCCACGACCTCGTCCTTCCAGGAGTCGTAGTCCGTGATCGTGGCGAGGCTGCAGTAGCACATCCCGAGCTCGCGTGCGAGCTGGCACTCGGGGACCACGGTCATGCCGATGATGTCCGCGAAGTTCCTGAACATGTAACTCTCCGCCCTGGTGGAGAACCTGGGCCCCTCGATGCAGACGTACCTGCCGCCGACGTGGTGGCTGATGCCCATCTCGGATGCGACGTCCGCGAAGATCCCGTTGAGGTAGTCGCAGAAGGGCTCGGGGAGGGCGATGTGGACGATCCTGTCGTCGAAGTACGTATAATCCCTTCCCTTGGTGAAATCGACGAACTGGTCGACGATGACGAGGTCTCCGACGGCGTACTCCTCCTGGAGGGATCCGACCGCGCATGCGGAGATGACGTACTGGCAGCCGAGCTCCCTCAGCGCCCACATGTTCGCCCTGTAGGGGACGGAGTGAGGGGGATGGGGGACGGTGGTGCCGTGACGGTGGAGGAACGCGACCTCCACACCGGCGATCCTGCCGATGAGGATCTCGTCGGAGGGCTTTCCGTAGGGGGTGTCGGGGAACACCTTCTCGATGAGTTCGAACGTGTCGGGGTTGTAGATCCCCGTTCCGCCGATGATTGCTATCTTGGGCATGCCACTCCCATGGAGTGTTAGTATAAAAGGGATAAT
>JAFTYV010000055.1 GCA_017461225.1 Candidatus Methanomethylophilaceae archaeon | reverse complement strand
GGGCTCCAATACGTTCCCCGCCTCGATGTACTTGTTGGGCTTGTCCCCGGGGTAGAGTCCGGCAAGCTCGCAGGCCACCTTGAAGGGTGATGAGAACTCGCTCATCCCCAGGATCGGCCCCACCCTCGTGCCGGTGATCTTCTTCAGCCTGTACGTGTCGAAGATGACGATCCTCTCGTCATCGTCTATGTCCACGATTCCCGCCCTTCCATCGAAAGCCATGGGTCGGGAATCGGCGGGGGATGTCTTATCGTTTCCCCTCGCGCCTGAGGATCCCGTTGACCCATGTCACACCGCGTCCGGGTTCACGGGACGTCCAGACGTCGACGGGTGAGAAAAGGTCGGACGGGACGAGGTCCGTCAGGGACCCGACGGTGGCGTCCGTGTAGTACCTTCCGTCGCGGACGCCCTCGTACACACCCTCCTTGAAGGAGACGTACAGGATGCCGTCCGGACGTAGCGCCCTGTGGACCAGGGACATGATGCGCGGGAGTTCCACCGACGGGACGTGCAGCAGGGACGAGCAGGCCCAGACCCCGTCGAACTCGGAGTCGTAGTCGAGGTCCGAGAACAGGAGCCTGCGTACCGGTGAGCCCGTGTTGGTCACTGCCACGCGGCACATGCCCTCGGAGCCGTCCACGGGGACCACGGTGAACCCCATCGAACGGAACGCGACCGTGTCGCGACCGGAACCGCAGCCGAGGTCGAGGATGCGGGCCCCCGCCGGCAGGTGTGCCAGGAAACGGTCGCGCAGCTCCGAGACGTCGGCCGTGAACGTCTCCTCCGAGTAACCCTCGGGGTCGGTGTCGTAGAAGTCGATGGGATCCATGGGTGTACCATGGATTCCCGATAGTAAGGTTTTCTCAGAATCCGGGGTCACCGACGACCCCGAACCCCATGAGTATGGACATGCACTCCGCGAAGCGGTCGGGGTTGTCCATCTTGGAACGGATCTCCTCCTCGGTCTGGCACCCCTCCAGCATGGAGAGCACTATAGCACGCAGGTCGGGATCCCCTTCGATCGTAGCCATCATCTCATCGATGTTCATCCGAATCCCATCAATTGGAAGACTAGATATAACAGTGGGATTCAGTTACTGCACTATTCATAGAACTTAATACCTTAAAGTTGAACCGGCCAATGGATGGCCGTAAGAGGTTTGTCGGCACCATCAGGAACCGTTGTCGGAGCAGTTCTGTGCATCCTGCGACTCGAACTCCCTCAGCTCCTCGTCCGAGGGCTTCCAGGAATCCTTCCTGAGCCAGCGGGCTATGATGAAGGGCGGGAGCACCGCGATCGCGATGACGGAGAGCAGGAGGCCCACGATGTACACGGCGGTCATGGTGGGGTCGAGGTCCACCGTGGGATAGAGCCCGAACACGAACCCGAAGACCAGCGTGACGATGGCCACACCCGCGACCAGCCACATCCCGAACCTCCCGCCGGGGAGCTTGAAGGGACGGGGACGGTCCGCCTGCGTCCTCCTGAGCTTGATGAACGCGACGAACATGAACAGGTACATGATGATGTTGATCAGCGAGGTTATCGCGACCAGCACCCAGTAACCGTTGATGTGCATCGCGTCCAGGACCAGGTAGAGTATCACGAAGCAGGACGAGATCGCGGCCTGGAGGACCAGCACACCGACGGGTGCGCCGTTGGCGTTGGTCCTGCGGAACAGAGGGGGCAGGTCCCCGGCGTACGCCGCGGGGGCGAGTCCCTTCGCGGGGCCCATCATCCACGTGGAGAGCTGGGCGATGATACCCACCGCCAGCATCAGTGCGAGGGGTGTGATCAGCCAACCGACGCCGAGTCCGTCGAGTGTCACCTGGAACGCCTGGACCACACCGCCGTTCAGACCCTCGGACCCGTTGAGGAACTCGGGGGTAACGACGGTGCCCACGCACCATGTGCCCAGTATGGACACTGCGCAGATTATCGCGGCGGCGATGAACATGGCGAGGGGGTAGTCCTTCTGCGGGTTCTCGGTCTCGCGTGCATGGTAACCGGCCATCTCCATACCCGCGAACATGAGGACCAGGCTCGCGGCGAAGGTGATGACGTTGAGGTCCAGGCTGGGGACGAGGCTCGACGCCTCGAACGTGCCGAGGTTGCTGGTGTTGCCGTCGCCGAGCCACAGGAACGTCAGGACCACCAGGATCCCGATGGGGACCAGCGAACCCAGGACGGTCCCGAGCGTGCTGAACTTGGTGGAGTTCTTCATACCGGTGAAGTTGAACAGCGTGAGGATCCACATCACGCCCAGCATCACGACGGCCATGAACACGGTGTTGTCCCCCAGCAGGGGCTGCAGCACCGCGTACGCGAGCGTCACCATGATGAACGAGAGCACGGTCGGGAACCAGACTATGTTGTTGACCCATGAGCACCATATGGTTATGAAGCTGCCCTTGCCGGGGAAGGCCTCCCTGACCCAGGCGTAGATTCCACCCGCCTTCGGCCAGGTGGACGCCAGCTCCGCGGCAACGAGGGCCGTGGGCAGCAGGAAGCACAGCGTGAACAGGAGGTACCAGAAGATCATCCCCCATCCCTCCACCGCCATGGCGGGGAAGTTGCGGAGGCTCAGGACCGCCGCCACGTTGATCATCGCCAGGGACGCGATCCCCAGCTTCTTGCCGGACGACATGCCGGCACCCCTACTCGTCTCACCCACGTCCTCACCCCCTCACGCAGTGGATCCAGTAGTGGCCGTCCCTGAACTCCACGCCGTGCGAGTCGTGTTCGAAACCGGGGAACCTCCTGTCGAACTCCTGGAGGGCGCGGAGGTACGTGAGGGTGGGTCCTCCCCTCTTCCCGGTGCGCTCACCGGGCATGAGCATCGGCACACCGGGGGGATACGGCACCACACCGGTCGCGACGACCCTGTCGTCGATGTCGTCCAGTTTGACCTGCTCCACGTTCCCGCGGATCAGCTCGGAGTACGCCCTGGCGGGGGTCATCGCCTGCGCGGGGAGCATCCCGAACGCACGGTTGGCCACCTGCGTCTGCCTGGTCCTCCTGATCTGCTCGTGCATCTCCCTGGCCAGGTGGGGCAGGGTCATCCCGGAGTACCTCTCGGGGTACCTGGCCACCAGGTCGGGCAGGACGTCGTCCAGGACGGCGCCCTCCTCGAAGAGCCTCCTGAACTCGAAGAACTCGGAGACGAGCGTCCCCCACTTCCCCTTGGTGACGCCCATGGAGAAGAGGAACAGGATGTTGTAGTCCCCGGACTTCTCGTTGACGATGCCCCTCTGGTCGAGGAACGCGACCACGATGGCCGCCGGGATCCCGAAGTCTGTGTAGTTCCCGCCGTCATCCATACCGGGTGTGAGCACGGTCACCTTAATCGGGTCCAGCATCGCCCACCCGTCTGGTATGTCCCCGAACCCGTGCCATGCGTCGCCGGGGTGCATGGTCCAGCATGACGGGTCCGAGACGAGCCTCTCGTGGGGGACGTCCTCGAACCTCACTCCTTCGCCGATCTCCGGGACGTCCAGATGCTCCGGCTGCCAGACCCTGAACCACCACCCCTCGGAGTCGGCGCGGATGCGGGCCATGGTCTGCCTGAACCTGACCGCCTCGTCTATCGACTCCTGCGTCAGTGCCCTGCCGCCGGTGTCCATCATCTTCGAGGACACGTCCATCGATGCGATGATGGCGTACTGGGGCGACGTGGAGGCGTGCATCATGTACGTCTCGTTGAACAGGGACGGCTCCACGTGGTGGCGCCCCTGCCTGACATGGATCATCGACGCCTGCGACAGTGCGGCCAGGAGCTTGTGGGTCGACTGCGTGGCGAACACCGTCGGACGGTCCTCCCCGGTGGACCCGGGGTCCCTCATGGCGTAGCGGCCGGCGTACAGGGGGTTGAACCTCGCGTAGGCGTACCACGCCTCGTCGAAGTGCACGCAGTCGGTGACCTCCCCGAGGATGTCCTCCACCGCACCGGCGTCGTAGCAGACCCCGTCGTAGGTGGAGTTGGTGACCACGGCTATCGTGGGGCGGTCCTTGTGACGGACGCCGCCCAGCAGGGGGCAGTCCATGATGCGGTCGCGCACCGTCTCCTCCGACATCTCGGCGGGGGGTATCGGCCCCATGATCCCGTAGCCGTTCCTAGTGGGCATCATGTAGACGGGCACGGCGTGGCTCATCGTCAGGGCGTGCTCTATCGACTTGTGGCAGTTCCTGTCCACCAGCTCCACGCCACCCGGCGGGGTCACGGACATGTGTACGACCCTGTTCGACGTGGACGTCCCGTTGGTCACGAAGTACGTGAGGTCGGATCCGAACACGTCGGACGCGTACCTCTCCGCGTCCCCTATGGGTCCGGAGTGGTCCAGGAGGGACCCCAGTTCCCCGACGGAGATCGAGAGGTCGGACCTGAACAGCTGCTCCCCGAAGAAGTCGTAGAACAGGCGTCCGGCCGGCGACTTGAGGAACGCCGTCCCCGCCGTGTGCCCGGGGGTGTGCCACGAGTACTCGTAGTCCTCCGAGAAGCCGGCGAGCGCGGAGAACATCGGCGGCAGCACATCCCTGCGGTACCTGCGTGCGGATGCGTCTATGCGCCCCGCGATGAACGACGGCGAGTCGTCCATCAGCCACACGTACTCGTTGACCATGGACAGGGTGTCCACGGGTATCCCTCCCAACGACGAGGGCTCCGCGATGAGGAAGATGCCGACGTCGTGGTCCACCTCCCTTATCGCCGAGACCGCATCCGCCGCACCGGGCAGCCTCCAGTCGAGGATCACCACGTCCGCATCCAGATGCATCGTCGATGCGGGATCGGTCAGCCCGTCGGTGTCCACCGACGTCCTGACATCCAATCCAGATTCCAGCAGCATCCCCACTATCCGGTCCAGGGCGTAGCCCTCGGGGTCGTCCGCACCCATCGCGGGTGAGACCAGAAGCACGGAACGCTTGTCTATGTCCCTAATATAAGCACCTCCGAATGGTCGGCCGTGTCGAACACGGTCCGATTACCATCCGGCGGTGCGGTCTTATCGGTTCATGCGAACATGTGCGGTCGGTCCCGCGGAACGGGACATGTTCGCATCACGGGAGGGTGCGGTACCAGAACACGCCGTGGCACCTGCACGGTGCCCCGCACTCCGGGCAGTCGTGCCCCCCGGGGGAGTCCACCATGCGGTTCCAGTATCCCGGGATCGCCACCGTCTCGGCCATGCCGAGTCCGCGGAGGATCCCGGCGATGTTCGTGCGCCCGGTCGTGCTCCTCCACGCCATCGCGCACACCATCCCGCAACCGGCGGCGGTCATCTCGTCCACGCATGCGGAGCACATCGCGCTGCCGGCACCGCGACCCTTGGCAGAGTCGTCCACAGCGACGGAGTCCAGTATCCCTATCATGTCCGTGGACAGGACGACGTCCCTCTCGGGACAGTCGGGGAGGCCGAGGACCTCGGGTTCGGAACCCGGTCCGAAGACACGGCATATGGCGAATCCCACCACGGACCCGTCCATGACGGCGACGTTGCAGAACTGCTCGTCGTCCGCCATCGCATCCGCGAAGTCGGTCTCGGACAGGTAGTCCGATCCGAGCTCGGCGAGGGAGATGCGCAGGACCGAGGGGACATCACCCTCCTCCAGGCGCCTGACAGCGATCACAGTCCCAGCTCCCCGAGCAGGACCTCGCGTTCGCGCTTGGACAGGTCCCTGTAGCGTCCGACCTTCAGGTTCCCGAGCTCCACGTTCATGACCCTGATGCGTATCAGCCTCGTCACATCGTAGCCGAAGTGCTCGCACATCCTGCGGATCTGCCTGTTGAGGCCCTGCTTCAGGATGATCCTGAACTCCCTGTCCGATATCTGCTCCACGAGGCACTTCTTGGTTATCCTGCCGTCGAGGATCGGCACACCGCCGGACATCCCCTTGATGAAGGCGGGGGTGATGGGGCGGTTCACCGTCACGATGTACTCCTTCTCATGTTCCGAGCGGGAACGCATTATCCTGTTGGCCAGCTCCCCGTTGTTGGTCATGAGGAGCAGTCCCTCGGAGTCCTTGTCCAACCTGCCCACCGAGTATATCCTCCTGGGGTACCCTATGAAGTCTATGACGTTGTCCGGGTCGTCGGGGTTCGAGGTGCAGGTCACCCCGCGCGGCTTGTGGAACGCGAGTATGATGTCCTCCTCGACCTTGGACACGGGCCTGCCGTCGACCATGACGACCTCCCCATCGGAGACCCTGTCGCCGACGACGGCGACCCTGCCGTCGATGGTGACCCTCCCCTCCTCGATCATGCGGTCGGCGGCACGGCGCGACGCCACGCCCGCCTCGCTGATGAACTTGTTAAGACGCGTTCCCTCGGACATGGTCGGTACAACACGGGCCCACGTTAAATTGTATCCGTCGCACGGACCCCATGGACTACCGGGTACTGCATGGGACACGGTGCTTCCCCCTCGGCCCTTTATTAACAACCTTGCGGATTCCGTATCCATGAAGTACAGATGCGGAGTGTGCGGGTACATCTACGACGACGCCGTCGAGGCTGTCCCTTTCGACGAGCTCCCGGACGACTGGGTGTGCCCGGTGTGCGGCGAGGGCAAGGAGGGCTTCGAGCCCATGGACGAGGAGGAGGCCCCCGGACCCACCGACGGACCGGCGACCGCCCCCGAGATCGAGTGGGAGGAGGACGAGGGGCTCCGCGAGCTCTCCGCCGGTCAGCTGAGCGCGATATGCTCCAACCTGGCCAGGGGATGCTCCAAGCAGCACCTCGACAAGGAGTCCGCACTGTTCACCGAGATCGCCGAGTACTACGAGAGGCACTCCGTCAAGGCGCAGTACGAGGGCATCGACGGGATCCTGACGCTCATCAACAAGGACCTCGGCACAATGGAGGTCGGGAAGATGCAAGCGGCCGAGCTCTCGGACCGCGGATCGCTCCGCGTCCTCACATGGAGCGAGAAGGTCACGCTCATCGCCAAGTCCATCGTCGAGAGGTACAGGGCGGACCCGTCGTTCATCGAGAGGACCAACGTCTACGTCTGCGACATCTGCGGATTCATCTACATCGGTGACGAACCCCCGGAGATCTGCCCCGTGTGCAAGGTCCCGGGATTCCTCATCCTCAAGATCGGGAGGAAGGTGTGAAAATGTTCGCCTCAAGGAACCTCAGACTGTGCACCAAGGACTGCATGTGCCTCTACGTGTGCCCCACCGGCGCCTCCGACACGGAGACCGGACAGATCGACTTCGCCAAGTGCATCGCCTGCGGCGCATGCATAAAATCCTGCCCCTCCGGGGCCATATCCATGGTGCCCGACGAGTACCCCGTGCAGCAGAGGAAGACCAAGTCCATGTGCGGCACGCTGAACCTCATCTCCGCCAACAAGGCGCAGTCCGAGGTCATCGCCAAGAGGATACGCGACGGTACGGACGACCCCGTGCTGGAGCAGCTGGCATCCGCGCTCGTGCGCTCCAACCGCCTCATGGCCGAGGACATCTGCCGCGAGGCGGGGTACATGCTCCCCCAGAGCGGCAACGTCAGGCAGCTGCTGGAGGACCTCCTGGCCATGGAGCACCCCGACGACTTCCCCAGGGAGGCCGTGGAGAAGCTCCTCGCCATGATGAGGTTCAACGAATGAAGACGATCACCGCCCGGGTGACCGGGCGGATCCCCCTTTTCAGGGTTCTATAAAAAAAGACCTCCGGGGCGGGTGCCGCCCGTCCCAGGGGCCTCATTCGCCGACGGTGGCCTCGGCGGACTGGATGCACTTCGTGAGCACGGAGTAAGCGTTGATCATGTCGGACTCGCCGACGATGAATATGGTGTCGGTGTGGCAGCTGACAGTCTCCTCGATGTTGATACCGGCATCGGAGAGGTTCGTGATCAGGTAGGCGATGACACCGCTCGTGTCCACGATCTTCTCGGGGGACTTGACCGCGATCTCGACCAGGTTCTCCCTTACCTTGATGATGTTGAACCTTCCGACGGTATCCATGATCCTGTCCTTGAGCATGCGGTCGGCGATGATGGTGACCGCGGATGCGGACTGGACGCACTGCATGATGGAGTTCTCGTTCCAGAGGTCCTTGAACAGGTTGTCCATCTTGTGGAGGACGGACCAGTCGTTCTTGGCGGTGACGATGCAGGTCTTGGTCCTCATCTCGAGCCTGCTGTCCTTGAGGATCCTGAGGATGTTCATCTCGTGGTCGGTGGTGATGCTGAGCTTGGATGCGTAGCGGCGACAGGCGATCATGACCGCCTCCTCGTTGTCCACGCCGATGTCCTTCATGATCATCCTCGCCAGGGAGGAGTAGTTGATCAGTCCCTTGGAGACACAGTCCTTGATACTGGGATGTGCGTCGATGTACAGGCGGGTCTTCTCCGCCAGACTCTCCTTCAGCATGTTCTTCGCCATGGGACAGTGATATACGTGGTTGTATTTAATGTTCGATATAGGACACATTGCGGATGTACGATACGTACACCAGACAACCGTGTCGTATGGCGCGGGAAACGGTCCGATGATGAAGAATCAAGATGTGTTGACAATGGACCATGGATGCCGGGATCCCAACGGACGGTCCGACGGGTCGTCCGTCCGGAACGGGGAGGATGTCTGAAAGGGGTTGACGGGGGGACGGGCGGGCGGCCCGCCCCCGTCGGAAGCTCAGAGGCACTCAGCGAGGAGGCCCGTGAAGGTGTCCTTCTGCCCATCGTCGATGATGAGCGGGGGGATGAGGCGCACGACGTTGCCGTGGCAGACGTTGACGAGCACCCCGTTCTCGCGGCAGTGGGCCTGGACCCTCGCCGCGGTCTCGTTGGAGTCCATCTCGACACCGATGAGGAGTCCGTACCCGCGGACCTCGACGATCGAATCCGATGCGATCGCGCGGATGTCCGCCATCCAGCGGGATCCGATGTCCTTGGCGTGCTGCACGAGGCCCTCGTCGCGGATGATGTCCATGACCGCGCATCCGGATGCGGTGACCAGGGGGTTGCCGCCGAAGGTCGTGCCGTGCGTTCCGGGGACCATGACCTTCGCGATCTCGTCGGTGGATGTGACGGCGCCTATGGGGACGCCCCCGCCGAGGCCCTTGGCCATCGTGATTATGTCGGGGACGACACCGAAGTTCTGGATGCCGTACCACTCGCCGGTGCGTCCGATACCGGTCTGGACCTCGTCCACCACCATCAGCGCGCCGTAGTCGTCGCAGAGGTCGCGCACGGTCCCGAAGAACTCCCTCGACGCGGTGCGCACACCGCCCTCGCCCTGAACGGGCTCGACCATGACGGCCGCGACGTCCTTGGACATCTTCGCCTTGACGGACTCGGCATCGCCGAAGTCGAAGTAGTCGAAGGCGTTGCTGATGAGCGCCTGGAACGTGTCCTGGTACTTCGGCTGGCCGGTGGCGCCCAGTGCCGCGGCGGTCCTGCCGTGGAAGCTGTTCAGTGCGGAGAGCACCTTGTCGCGTCCGGTGTAGCGCACGGCGAGCTTGAGGGCACCCTCGTTGGCCTCGGCACCGCTGTTCACGAACAGGGTGCGGTCCAGGTCGCCGGGGGTGACGGCCGCGATCCTCTCGGCGAGCGCCGCCTGCTCCTCGATGTGGTAGAGGTTGGACACGTGGATCAGACGGGACACCTGGTCCTGCATGGCCTCCACCCATCTGGGGTGGGAGTGGCCCACCGAGTTGACCGCGATGCCCGCGACGAGGTCCAGGTACGCGCGCCCCTCCGTGTCGTAGAGGGTGCATCCGCTGCCGCGTGTGAACGACAGGTCCATGCGACCGTAGTTCTGGAAGAGGTTTCTCGAACTGATCTCCTTGATCTCGTTGAATTCCATGTACATCACTTCGTGATCACTGTTCCGTGGGGGACGTCCCTCAGGACGTCCGTCACGATGCTCCGGGGGTCCTTGCCGTTGACCATGCGGACTGTCCCGACTCCGGAGAGCAGCGCCCTGCGGCACGCCTCCACCTTGGGGATCATCCCTCCGGATATGGTCCCGTCGGCTATCAGGGAGTCGACCTCGTCGAGGGTGAGCCTGTCCACCTTGGACGAGGGGTCTGTGACGTCCCTGAGTATCCCGGGGACGTCGGTGATCGCTATCATCTCCACGCATCCGACACCCGCCGCGATGCCCGCGACCATGGTGTCCGCGTTCACGTTGAGCATCCTGCCGTCCGCATCCTTGCCTATGGGGTAGACGACTGGGACGATGCCCTGGTCCAGCAGGTCGAACAGGCAGTCGGGGGTCATGTCCACGACCTCCCCGACCAGTCCCATGTCGACCTCTGTCTCCTCGCCGTCGTCGCCGACGACCCTCATGGGGGCCTTCCTCTCGCACAGGGTGCAGAAGTACCCGGGGATGCCGAGTGCGGTGACTCCGGACTCCTGCAGGCAGGACACCACCTCGGAGTTGAGCCTGCGGAGGACTATCTCCGCCACCTCGAGGCCGTCGGCGTCGGTGACCCTGACGCCGTGGACCTTCTTGGGGGTCATGCCGCGCCTCTCCATCTCCTCGGAGATCTCGGGTCCGCCGCCGTGGACGAGGATCACCCTCGCACCCTCGCCCATGATCTGGGCTATCTCACCGGACAGGCGCATGAGGTCGTCGTGGCCGCGTATGGCGTTCCCGCCGAACTTCAGCACGTACAGGTTGTCCATGCCCGGCACCTCAGGTCGCGTACTCCGCGTTGATGCGGACGTAGTCGTACGTGAGGTCGCATCCCCATCCGGTGGCGGACTCGCGGCCGATGGCCAGGTCCACCAGGATGGTGACCTCCTTGTTGTCCATCGCCATGCGGACGACCTCCACCGCGCGCTCCTCCTGGAAGATCGGCGCACCGGAGTCCAGGATGGGGACCTCCATGTCGCCGCCCTTGATGGTGAGGCGGACGTCCTCCAGGTTGAACTTGCAGCCGCTGTTGCCCAGCGCCATCATGATGCGGCCGTAGTTGGGGTCGGATCCGAATATGGCGGACTTGACGAGGGGCGAGTTGATGATCGTCTTGACCAGCTTGCGGGCGTCCTCCTTGGTGTCGGCGCCGGTGACCTGGACCTCGATGAGCTTGGTGGCGCCCTCGCCGTCCATGGCGATGGTGCGCGCTATCCTGGTCATGACCGTGCGGAGGGCCTCGATGAACTCGGGGTCGTCGTCCGCGCACTTGCCGTTGGCCTTGCCGTTGGCGAGCAGGATGCAGGTGTCGTTGGTGGACTGGTCGCCGTCGACGGAGACCATGTTCATGGAGTCGTCGAGGATCTCCTGCCACTTCTCCCTGAACGCGGGGGACAGGGTGGCGTCGGTGGTGATCAGGGACAGTGTGGTCCCGTGGAGGACCTTCATGTGGGGTGCGATCATACCGCTGCCCTTGGAGATGCCGCCGATGTAGACCAGCGTGCCGTCCTGGAGGCGGACGCGTCCCGCGCACTCCTTCTTGATGGTGTCCGTGGTCATGATCGCCTCGGCGATGAGACCGTCGCACTCGCGACCGGATCCGAGCTCGCGGCATGCACGGGAGATACCGTAGCGGATCTTGTGCATGTCCATGAAGCGTCCGATGAGTCCGGTGGACATCACACCCACCTGGACGGGATCCAGGTTGAGCTCGGATGCGACCGCCTGCTTCATCGCGATCGCGTCCTCGATGCCGCGGCGTCCGGTCAGCGCGTTGGCGTTCCCGCTGTTGATGACGACGGCGGACAGGGTGGGGGAGTTCTCCCTCATCATCACCTGCACCGGCGCCGCCTTGACGTTGTTGCTCGTGTACCCTACGAAAGCACTTGCCGGGACCTCGGAGTACAGGACTCCGAGATCCAGGGAGCGGTACTTCACACCGCTGTGCACACCTGCGGCCTTGAACCCCTGGGGGGTCGTGACACCGCCATCTATTATCTCTACCATATTCAGACCCCCAGTCCGGGGAAGTTCAGTCCGGTCTTCTCATCCAGTCCGAGCATGAGGTTCATGCACTGGACGGCCTGTCCCGACGCACCCTTGACGAGGTTGTCGAGGACCCCGAACGACACGACCTTGTCGCCGAGCACCTTCGAGGCCGTCTGCGCGTGGTTGGATGCCACCACCGCGCGGATGGAGGGGTCCTGCACGTAGTGCACGAAGGTCTCCCCTCCGTACTGTTTCTCGTATATCGCGTCGACATCCTCCTGGGTCAGGTCGCCCTCGATGTCGAAGTAGCATGATGAGAGGATGCCGCGCACGATGGGTATCAGCTGGGGCACGAATGTGACCTTCGTGTGCGATCCCGCGAACCTGTCGACCGCCATCTCGATCTCGGGCGTGTGGCGGTGGTTGCCCACGCTGTACGGGATGATGGATTCGCCGCACGTCGAGTGGTGGGTGCGCACGGCGGGGACCATCCCGGCACCGGACGTCCCGGACTTCGCGTCGACGATCACGTCCTCCCCGACGACCCCGGCCTTCATCAGGGGGCCGCATGCGAGGATGACGGATGTGGCGTAGCACCCGGGGTTGGCCACCAGGTCCGCCCCCTTCAGCTCGTCGCGGAAGAACTCGGGGAGCCCGTAGACCGCGTCCTGCAGGTTGTCGGGATCCGTGTGCTCGTGACCGTACCAGCGCTGGTAGACGTCGACGTCGTGGAGACGGTAGTCCCCGGACAGGTCGATGGCCTTGATCCCCTGCTCCATGAGCGCGGGGACCTCCTTCATGGCCACACCGTGGGGCGTCGCCACGAACACCAGGTCGAGGTCCTTCGTGTCGGATATCCTCTCGGTGAAGGTGAGGTCGACGTATCCCCTCAGGTACGTGTGCACGTCCTGGACCCTGAGTCCGGAGTTCTGACGGGATGTCATCGCGGCTATCTCTACATCAGGGTGTGTGCTGAGGATGCGGGCGAGCTCCCCGCCCGTGTATCCTGTTCCACCTATTATTCCGACTCTTGTCATATGGGCATACGCTCCTCTAATTATAGCGGGGTCGACCATCGATGGACCGTTAATAAGTGTATTGTTCCATTTCGGACACGTGGTGTAACATACGTTCCGCCAGGAACAGATGTGGCGACGTGCCGACCGCGTTGTGACGCGGGGAACAAGGTGTACCTCCCGTGTCGCGGTGCCGCCGACGGCCCCGTCGGGACGCCGCGGACCGCCCCGGGCACGTCGGTGACGGGGATGTGCGGGTGGACACCGATTGTACGCAGTCGCACTGGACGGTGCCCGCTCAGTTCCGCCTTAAACACGCGCATGGACAACCATAATAAATCGGGACCCGTTGACTCGGACGATAACATGACAGCATGCTCTTGCTCCAACGGTAACGGAACCCCCGGAAGGGACAAGGTCGTCCTCGCCTACTCCGGAGGACTCGACACGTCCGTCGCCATCCACTGGCTCCAGGACAAGTACAACGTCGACGTCATCGCGATCGCGATCAACGTCGGACAGCCCCCGAACAAGGACGACATCGTCGCCCGCGCACTCAGGAACGGCGCCATCAAGTCCGACTTCATCGACGCCACCGAGGAGTTCGTCCAGGACTACATCTGGCCCTCCATCAGGGCCAACGCGCTCTACCAGGACATCTACCCCCTGAGCACGTCCGTCGCCAGGCCCCTCATCGCGAAGAAGCTCGTCGAGGTCGCCAAGGCCGAGGGCGCGAAGTACATCGCCCACGGATGCACCGCCAAGGGAAACGACCAGGTCAGGTTCGACGTCGGAATCATCTCCCAGGACCCCGAGCTCCAGATCATCGCCCCCATGAGGGAGTGGATCACCACCAGGGAGGAGGAGATCGAGTACGCCAGGGAGCACGGCATCGAGATCATCGTCAAGAAGGAGAGCCCCTACTCCAGGGACGAGAACCTCTGGGGAAGCTCCTGCGAGTGCGGCATCCTCGAGGACCCCTGGGCCGAGCCCCCCGCGGAGGTCTGGGAGAACACCGTCGACCCCGAGAAGGCACCCGACACGCCCGAGTACATCGAGATCGAGTTCGAGCAGGGTGTCCCCGTCGGACTCAACGGCGAGAGGATGGGCGGCGTCCAGCTCATCGAGAGGCTCAACACCGTCGCGGGCAACCACGGCGTCGGAAGGATCGACCACGTCGAGGACCGTCTCGTCGGGATCAAGAGCCGCGAGACCTACGAGTGCCCCGCCGCGGTCACCCTCATCACCGCCCACAGGGCGCTCGAGGCCATGACCCTCGCACGCGACACCATCGAGTACAAGCGCGGAATCGAGCAGAAGTTCAGCCAGATCATCTACGACGGACTCTGGTTCGGCGGTCTCCGCGAACCCCTCCAGGCGTTCATCGAGGCCACCCAGGAGTACGTCACCGGAACCGTCAGGATGAAGCTCTACAAGGGAAGCGCGACCGTCGTCGGAAGGAAGTCCCCCTACTCCATGTACGACAGCGGACTCAGCACCTACGCCGAGGGAGACAGCTTCGACCACGAGTCGGCGCTCGGTTTCATCTACATCTGGGGACTCCCCGGAAGGACCGCCGCGAAGGCACACCCCAAGAAGTGATCCCTTGCAGCAGGCACTCTGGTCGGGAAGGTTCGCCGTCGGCATGGACGACTCCACGCTGGCGTTCACATCCTCCCTGGACGTCGACTCCAAGATGGCGTTCTACGACGTCATGGGGTCCCTCGCCCACGTGAGGATGCTCAGGAAGTGCGGCATCATCCCCGCCGAGGATGCGGACAGCATCATCGCGGGACTGAAGGTCATCCTCGACGAGGTCAGGGAGGACAGGTTCGAACTGGACTACAGCCAGGAGGACATCCACACCAACGTGGAGTTCACCCTCACCAGGAGGATCGGCCCCGCCGGCGGGAAGCTCCACACCGGGAGGAGCAGGAACGACCAGGTGGCCACGGACTTCAGGATGTACCTCAGGGACGACGCCCTCAGGGCGGCCGGCGCCGTGAACGGGCTCATGATGAGCCTCGTCAAGGTCGCCGAGGACAACGGGGAGACCGTGATGCCCGGGTTCACCCACATGCAGCACGCGCAGCCCGTGACCCTCGCCCAGCACATGCTCGCCCATGCGTTCAAATTCTCCAGGGACGCCGACAGGTTCCTCGACGCGTTCAGGAGGATGGACAAGTGCCCCCTGGGCTCCGCCGCCCTCGCGGGCACCACGTACCCCATCGACAGGCACATGACCTCCGAGGCGCTCGGCTTCAGGGAGCCCACCGAGAACTCCATGGACTCCGTCAGCGACAGGGACTTCGTGTCCGAGCTGGCGTTCTGCGCCGCCCAGACGGCGGTGCACCTCTCCTCGCTCTGCGAGGAGCTGGTCCTCTGGTCCTCCCAGGAGTTCGGGTTCATCGAGATGGACGACAGGTACACCACCGGATCCTCCATCATGCCCCAGAAGAAGAACCCCGACATCGCGGAGCTCGTCAGGGGCAGGACCGGATCCGTCATCGGTGCGCTCATGACCATGATCACCATGACCAAGGGGCTCCCGCTGACCTACAACCGCGACCTCCAGGAGGACAAGCGCCCCGTCATGGAGTCCATGGCCACGATCATCTCCTGTGCGGAGATCATGTCCAAGGTCATCGCCACGTCCTCGTTCAAGGCGGACAGGATGATGGAGGTCACCAGCAGGGGACAGATCAACGCCACGGACCTCGCCGACTACCTCGTGACCAAGGACGTCCCGTTCCGCGAGGCCCACGGAATCGTGGGCGCCGCGGTCAGGTACAGCATCGACTCGGGAATCAACCTCGAGGACATGACCCTGGAGCAGCTCAGGACGTTCTCCGACAGGATCGAGGAGGATGTCTACGACGTGCTCCCCGTCAGGAGATGCGTGGAGAGGAGGAACTCCTACGGGGGGACCTCGTCGTCGTCCACCGACGTCCAGATCGCCAAGGCGATCGAGCAGATCATGCTCAGGGACGAGATCGTCCGTCAGGAGACGCAGCTCATCGAGAACTGCTGGAAGCGCCTGGCCGAGGAGTGATCCTATACACCCGTGTTACCTTCCGCCGGAAGGTGACACGGACCAAACAACTTACCGTTTTTCTTCATAAATCCCATTATATCCGCCACGTGCATACCACCCCGACGGTACCATGTCCGGATCCGTCAGAATCGCCGCACCCATTCTCGCGCTGGCCGCAGCCGCATTGTACGCGCTCAGCGCACCCGCATCCAAGATGCTCATGGGCGACGTGGACCCGTCTGCGATGGCATCGCTCCTGTACCTCGGGGCCGGGTTCGGACTCCTCGCGGTCCTGTCGGTCCGCAGGGCACTGGGCATCCGCGGCGACGGGGGACCACTGGGGCGTGACGACGCACCGTACGTCCTGGCGATGATCGTCCTGGACGTCGCCGCACCCGTCCTCCTGATGGTCGGCCTGTCATCGACCACGGCCGCGGAGGCATCCCTCCTCAACAACTTCGAGATCGTCGCCACCAGCACCATCGCCATGGTCGTCTTCAGGGAGGTCGTGTCCCCGACGCTCTGGTCGGCCATCGCGCTGATAACCGTGTCCTGCATCATGCTGTCCATGGGGGACCCGTCAGAGCTGACCCTGTCCCCTGGATCGCTCCTCATCCTGGCCGCATGCGCATGCTGGGGGCTAGAGAACAACTGCACCCGCAGGCTCTCCGGGAGGGATCCGCTGCAGGTCACCATGGTCAAGGGCGTGTTCTCCGGACTCGGCGCGGCAATCGTGGCATTGATCCTCGGGGCGGGTGTCCCAGACCCGGTGCCGATGGTATACGCCCTCCTCCTGGGCTTCCTGTCGTACGGGATAAGCATAGCCCTGTACATCCGGGCGCAGAGGGACCTGGGTGCCGCACGCGTGAGCGCCTACTACGCAGTGTCCCCCTTCATCGGTGCGGGGCTGTCGGCACTCCTGTTCGACGTCCCACTGTCGACGCTGTTCCTCCCGGCACTGGCGGTTATGGTCCTCGGTACCGCATTGGTCGTACGCGACACACTGACCCAAAATTGCGTGTAAATCAGTAGGTTTAAAACGAAGCTCACTTTCAGCCACCGTATCCCCCATGGGAGCTGGTGTATGAATGCTCGGACGTAGAACGCTTCTCCTACTGATCATCCTGCTGAGTCTGTTCGGACCCATATCCACCGACATGTTCCTCTCCGCCCTGCCGGACATGGTCACCGAGTTCGGTACCACCGAGGCCGTGATGAGCATGATCATGTACCTCTTCATGCTCTCGCTGGCCGTGAGCGTCCTCATCCTGGGTCCGCTCAGCGACAAGTACGGGAGGCGCATCGTCCTCTCCGCATCGCTCATCGTCTACATCGCCACCAGCTTCCTGTGCTGCCTCGCCACCGACGTCTGGACGCTCATAGCGCTCAGGGTCGTCCAGGCCGTGGGCGGCGCGGGATCCATATGCATCTCCATGGCCCTCATCAAGGACTGCTTCAAGGGCAGGGAGATGGGACAGGCGCTGTCCATCACCGCCGCGCTGGGGATCCTGGGGCCGATCCTCGCTCCGATTGTCGGGACCGTCCTGATCAACGCCCTGGACTGGAGGGCCACGTTCTGGGCGCCCGCGCTCATCGCCCTGCTCTGCCTCGTGCTCACCATGGGCATCCCCAGGGAGCTCCCGTTGGAGCGCTACCAGGGGACCATCGCAGGTTCCCTCGGGAACCTCGTCTCACTGGTGCGCGACAGGGACTTCACCGCGTTCGCGGTCATGATGACCGTGTTCAGCCTCACCCTCCTGGCCTACATCTCGGTGTCGTCCTACATCTACCAGGAGACGTTCGGACTCTCGTCCACGCACTACAGCATGTGCCTCGCCGCGACGATGATCGCCGGGATCCTGCTGGCGACCCTGATAAAACGCATCGGTGAGAGGAGGGGGAACCTGTTCATGGTGGGGTCGTTCCTGGTCCTCGGCCTGCTGTGCTTCCTGATGCTGTCCCTGATCGCACCCATCCACTGGGCGCTTTTCCTGGCATCGATGATCCCCTGCACGGCGATCCCCACGATGACCCGTTCGTTCGGATTCGGGATCCTCCTCAACCAGCGCGAGAACGACAGCGGCGCCATCTCGTCCGTGCTGAACTTCGGAACCTTCGGATTCGCATGCATCGGCATGGTGATAGCCACACTCCCGTGGCCGAGCTTCATAGTGGGACTGTCCGCCTGCGCGCTGCTGTGCTGCACGGTGTTCGCCGCACTGTGGGTGTACGTCCGCAGCAGGGGCTACCGCATAAAGGGACTCGTCTGAGCCCCGTCGGGGGAAACCGGGATCGTCCCGTTGGAAAAAAAGGTGGACGACGGCCGCACTCAGCTGAAGTCGGTGCGGTCGTTCTGCCTGACCTCGAAGTTGACACCGGCGGCGGTGAGCATGTTACCGATGTTGGACGCGATGCCGCTGAGGTCGGTGGTCTTGCTGTAGGTCTTGATGTAGAACTCCTTGCTGTCCATGGGGAAGACGAGTCTGACCTTGCCCTTCCTGTTGTAGCCCTCGGGCTTCCTGTTGCGCTCGAGGTCCATCATGTTGAGCTCGATGTACATCTGAAGGATCTCCTCCTCTTCGGGCATCTGGCCGATCTCCTCCAGGAACATCTTGAGGATATCGGGGAACACGGGCGCGAGATCCCTGTAGTCGGATGCACCCTTGAGGACAAAATGCGTGCTGAAGACCTTCATCGACCTCCTGAATCGGCACACTTTATTTATTGCTTTTGAAGGGCGCGGCGACGGCAGGGCCGTCCGGTGCATCCTCGTGCCCCGATCCCCTCCCCTCTTCAATAACGATATAAATAATGCGTATATAGACGACATCGATGAGAACAGCTCTTACTGTGGCTGGTTCTGATTCCATCGGCGGTGCCGGCATCCAGGCGGATGTCAAGGCCATGGCCGTCGTCGGGATCCATGCCACATCAGTGATAACAGCCGTGACGGCCCAGAGCACTACGGGCGTCGACGGCATCTTCCCCATGCCTGAGGAGTTCGTCCAGGCGCAGCTCGAGACGGTGCTGAAGGACTGCGATATCAAAGCGGTCAAAACCGGAATGCTCTACAGTGCGGACATAGTGGAACTCGTCGCGGACATACTCGAGGACCACGACATGCCGCTCATAGTCGACCCCGTAATGGTGTCTGGGACCGGATGCTCCCTCTGCGACAACGACTTCGTGAAGGCGATGAAGAGGAAGCTCCTGCCCATATGCGAACTGACCACGCCCAACAGGCACGAGGCGGAGGTCCTCGCCAAGATGAAGATCGGGAGCAAGGACGACCTCATGCTGGCCTGCGAGATCATAGGCAAGGAGGGGACGTCCGTCCTGCTCAAGGGCGGACACTTCAACACGCCCACCGTCACCGACTACCTGTACCTGTCGTCCGAGTTCACCAAGCTCGAGTACCCCCGTCTGAGGAGGTCCGGACACGGGAGCGGGTGCACCCTGTCCTCCTACATCACGGCCCACATGGCCAAGGGACTGGACATCGTGAACTCCGTGCTGAAGTCCAGGGAGATGATCCAGGAGTCCATCGCCACCCAGTACGTAATCGGGAAGGGCGACATGGTCGCCAACCCGATGGTCAAGCTCAAGGGCGATTCGGACAAGTTCAAGGTGCTCGACGCCATAGACATGGCGGCGGCCAAGATCCTGGATGTCGTCCCCGACGAGTTCGTCCCCAGGGGCGGCATGAACATCGCAATGGCACTGAAGGACGCCGCCGGACCCGAGGAGATCGCGGCGGTGGACAAGAGGCTCGTCGTGCACAACGGTATGCTCCGCAAGGGCGGTCCCGCGAAGTTCGGTGCCGCGGAGCACCTGTCCTACGTACTGCTGGAGGTCATGAAGAGGGACCCGTCCGTCAGGTGCATCATGAACATCGCCTACAGCGACGACGTGATGGCCATCATGGAGGAGGTGGGACTCAACGTGGTCACGGCCACCATGTCCAAGGACAGGATATCCGAATCCACCGCCAAGGCGATCTCCAAGGGTGTTCCCGATGCCATCGTCGACAAGGGATCCAAGCGCGACAGGACCATAAGGCTGCTCGCGAAGGACACCGACGAGATGCTCGAGAAGCTCGAGGAGATCCTCTGAGCCGAAACACGTTCCAAGGGCCGTCCCCCGTGGACGGTCCGCCACCTCCTCACAGAACAGTTGTATGACCGGGATACCCCGGATCCAAGAATGATAAGATGATTTGTTGCCCGGGTGTCTCCACCCGGGCGGGTAAACCGACGAATCAGTCGATGCTAACGATCTCGATCTCGAAGTAGAGATCCATGTTGTTGTTCTCACCGCAGTGCTTGACGGTGATGTCGGATCCGCTGACACCGGTGATGTAGAACGGCTCGCTGCCGCCGACGTCGACCTCGATCATCTGGACCTGTCCGTTTCCGACGGACTTGTAGTCGGTGACGATCATCTGGGTGGTGACGGAGTCCGCGTCCTCGGAGGTGACCTTGAACTGGACCTTTCCGAAGTCGCTGTCCTCGTTTCCGGTGTAGTCGTAGGTCTGACCGACCTCCGCCCTGTACTCGACGGAGACGGTGTTCCTCAGGTTGTCGAGGGTCGCGACGGCGTCCCATCCGTAGACCGTGGTGAACGTCACGGACTGTCCGGCGGTGATGTCGACACCGTAGAGGTCCTTGAACTGGGTCTTGGAGAGCTGTCCGGGGACCGCGACCTCGTAGACGCCTCCCTTGAGGGTCTCGGTGGCCTCGGGTGCGGGGTAGGCATCCGCTGCGGGGACCATGACCTTGACGGTTTCCCCGACCTTCTTACCGACGACGGAGTCTCCGAAGATCTGGAGCACATCGGTTCCACCGACCGTGAAGGAGAGGGTGGAGTAGCTCGTCTTGGCAAAACTGTTGGACTTGATGATCTTGTCGTTGTTGCCGACACTGCTGTAGCTCGTGTCGAACACGACCGCGTTCTCCTCGCCGTAGTAGTCATAGAAGGAACCGGTGTAGTTCACGGTGACCTTGTCACCGTAGGAGATCTCTGTGTTATCCTCTGCAATGTAGTGGTCGTTGACGTACACACCCACGACAGCCACGGCCGCGAGCATGAAGATGACCAAACAGGTCGCGAATATCGGGTCCCTGTTTTTCTTGACTTTCTCATCGCCAGACATTTTACCATGCGACGGATTATAGACCCTTTATAAAAACCCTCTTCTCTTATAATTATAAGGAAGAGCGGGAGGTCACCTCACACGGAACGCGACGTTCATCCTGCGCGCGATGCGTTCGCATTCCGCCTCGGATTCCGGAGGGATTGTACCGCCGACGACGGACACCGTGACCCCGCTCACGGTGCGCCTGCATGCGGCCACGAACCTCAGGACCTCGTCGTAGGACCCGATCCCGAACCTGGAGCGGGTGAGCTCCAGGTACTCCTCCGGACCGGATGCGTTGAGGCTCACGGACACGGAGTCGATGACCCCCTCCATCTCCGGCACTATGTCGCGGCCGTTGACGAGGCACCCCAGGCCGTTGGTGTCGAGGCGGACGGGCCTCCCGTACACCTCCTTGATCCTGCGTGCTATCTCGACGACGTCGTCGAACCTCTCGGTGGGCTCCCCGTAGCCGCAGAAGACCACCTCCCTCGAACCCGACAGGTCCACGGAGGCCAGCGCCTCCATGACCTCGTCCACGGTGGGTTCGCGGTCCAGCCACAGGCTGTCGGCATCCCCCAGCCTCGGCTTGGAGTCCCTGACGCAGAACGTGCACCTGCAGGGGCACCTGTTGGTGATGTTGAGGTAGTATGTGCTGCCGTACCTGTAGAGGATGCTCATGGCACGGGGGAGACCGTGCACGTATTAATCGGGTTCAGTCTGACACTCGGAGGAGGTGCGGGGACGGGTGCGGCGTACCGCACCCGTCGGGAACTCAGATGGTCACCTTCTTCGACCTCTTCACGAGCATGTACAGGAACAGCGGACTGCCTATGATGGCCGTTATGACCCCGACCGGGGCATTGCCCCGGAAACCCCTTTTTCCAGGTTCAGTTATCGTTCGCTTTTCGTTCGTTTTCGTACTTTATCGTACTTCACATTCGGTTTCCGTCCCATACGAGCCTGTATGCGGTGGAACGGCCCGATCCGACCCTCTCCACCAACCCCTCGGCCTCACCCAGGGACAGGATCTCGTATGCCCGCGTGCGACCCATCCCCAATCCGGATTCCACCTCGGATCTGGTGACGTCACCCCTGCCCCTCATGAAGGATACCAATCCGACCATGTCCGGAGAAAGGACGACATTCGGCCTGAACTTCGGAAGCGTCATCCTGAAGACGTTGGTGGAAAGCGATATGGACGGTTTCTCCGTGCTGTCCCTGTACGAACCCATCACACGTGGCCCGTCCCGTACGTCTCCATCATCCCCAGACGGTACAGGATGGATACCAGGCCCTCGTTCCTACATGACGTGATCCCCATCGCCACATCATCCGATCCCAATCCCTGGGGGATGCTGCCCATGGACGAGACACTCATGCAATCCCCGGACATGGACACCATGGTACTGCCGTCCAATGCGTAGTCGCGGTGCGCCACTGCGTTCACCATGACCTCCCAGATCGCTTCCGGGGGATAGTCACGTTCATCCCTGCGGTACATCCCTGCGATGCGGGACCTCTTCCCGTTGTATCTGTCCACGAATGCACATGCTCTCCCCAACTGTGTGAGCACACATCCGGACACCTCTTCGCAGTCGATGAACGAGTTCTTGAACTCATCCCCGAACAACGCCAACTTGATCCCATGAGTGCATTGGTCCGACAACAGATAGGCCAGATTGGTGAACATGCCGTCGCGGATCATGCCGAGTGACACCATCTGCCCTTCACCGAACTCCATACCGCGTTCAGCGAAGACCCCCTCCGCATCATCGAACGTCAGGTCCTGTCTCATGGAGATCATGGATTCGTAGGGATCGTCTGATCCACTGATGTGCTGCAATACCGCCCTCGAACGGGGATCGCAATCGGGACCTCCCTCTCCTGATCTCCCAACACCATCTCCGATGTCAAACAACAGCGAATCCATCGAAGAGGGATCGTCCGGAGACGATATATGGTTTGTTTCGTTCGCTTTTCGTTCGCTTTTCGTTCGTTTTCGTACTTTACGATTCTTTGAACGATGATTCACACATCGCGCAGGGGACCGGGCACCACGTTTTTCATCTACATGGTCGACCATCCGGGGGACATGTTCGACCTATACG
>JAFTYV010000054.1 GCA_017461225.1 Candidatus Methanomethylophilaceae archaeon | reverse complement strand
ATGGACGTTGCCAAGGTGGCAAAGGCACTCATCCACAACTTCGAGGTCTCTCCCGGTCTGCTGAACATGGTTGAGATGGCGTTCAGGGCATACGACCCCTGCAACTCCTGTGCAACCCACAGCCTGCCCGGACAGATGCCCCTCACCGCGGTCCTCAGGAACGCGGACGGATCCGTCTACGACACCATCACACGCAACTGATCGTGAAAACACAGGGGGAGCAATCCCCCTTCCTTTACAATCACACATCGATCCGTCGCCGTTGTCGTGACGGATCAGGCCCCGATCTCCAGTGGAAACGACGGGGTCTCAATCCTTGCCGCGGTTCCTGTCGAACCTTCTCCCGCCACGTCCCCTCACCATGAGATCGGAGCGCTTGCCGAGGTCTATACCGTCGAGTAGGTACAGGTGCGCACCGTCCAGGTCGAGCATCTCGCTGTTGAGGACGGGACCCAGCAGATCCTCACCGATCACGTTGACGGGCGATCCGCCGAGCATCCGGTTGAACGCGGGTATAACGAGGAACCTGCGGGGGAGGACCGGGTAACGTGGATCGGAGGTTTTGGAGAACGATCCTCTGAACCAACAGGGTTCGGTCATCTGCTTCCCGACACCGTCACGGAACATGACCGCCGGATGATTGTGGGCCATTACGAGGGTTTCACAGTCCATGACCTCTGCGGACGGCCACATATGTCCGTGGATGAATCCGGTATCGTCCAGCTTCAGGCCGGTGGATGGGCGGATCCTGACCTTCGTCGGAAGGAACTCCTCTATCTGGGTATCGTGGTTGCCCCTGACCACATCGATGATATCGAACCTCTCCAACAGCCTCTCGAAGAATTCTGGGATCTCCCTGTACTCCTGTTTGGTCGAACCCGGTACGGAGTCCTTCACATCACCGAGGACGATGAGTCTGTTGATGCTGTCGTCGGCGGATTCGATTATGGAGTCGCACATGTCATCCGTATGGGATGTCAGATGGAATCCCTTGGATCTGAGATGGGATTCGACCCCGATGTGCAGATCACCTATGACGAGGTTCGTGTCCGCCACGAGGGCGGGTGTTCCGTACACGGGTTGCAGGTCCATTCAATCCAGACCTTCCCTGAGAACGATGGGGATGCGGTCCACGATATCCGTGGCGACAAGTCCGTACGACAGTTCGTCGAAGGCGATCTCTCCCGCCCTGCCGCATATGTACGCCCCCAGCGATGCAGCGTTGAAAGCGGACATCCCCTTGGACATCAATCCGGCGACAGTTCCGGCGAGGACGTCGCCCGTTCCCGCCCCTGTCATCGCCGGTGTCCCGGTCCTGTTCAGCCTGAGGTCGTGACCATCGGTGATGATATCCTCGTGACCCTTCAGCAATATGGTGGCGTTCATCGAGGATGCCAAAGTTCCGGGGTCGGATCCCCCCTCGTCCAGTTCATGGAACTCCCCCTGATGTGGGGTCAGTACGACAGGCGTGGTGAACCTCATGCCCCTTGTGACACGGATGGCATCGGCATCGATGACCATCGGGGTCTTGCACCCGGTTATGAATTCCCTGGCGGCCGAGAGTGTCCCAGGTGCGGAACCGAGTCCGGGACCGATCAGGACGCAATCGTAGTTCCTCGATTCGACGAGAAGTTGTTCGACCGATCCCGGTCCGAGCGATGCACCTTCGATGGCTGTGACCATCAGAACCGGGGAATACGAGGCCACTATGTCATGGCAGTTGGAGGGCGTGAACACGCGTACGATGTCTGTGCCGGTGCGTAGTGCCGCCATGCCGCTCATGGCGGGAGCGCCGAAGTACGGGCCACCTCCGATGATCATCAGGCGTCCGTTCTGACCTTTGTGGCTGTGATGATCCGGTACGGGGTACCTCAGCATATCGCCCGGTCCGACATATGTGTGGGCATCCCGCGGGATGCCGATGTCGCAGACCCTGATCTCGCCGGAGTTGGATTCGTCCATGCCCTTCTTCACATCATGGAACGTCAGGGTGGTCCGGGGGATGACGGCGATGTCCATGCCGAGCCCGGATGGGATGTCGACGGAAACCACCGGTTTGCCGGATGAGTTGACGTCGATTATGAACGTCCGGTAAGGTTCCCTGACCTCGTCGGAGGATATGCCCGTTCCGAGGGCGCAGTCGACCACCACATCGTATCCGTCGAAAAGTTTCGATGAATAGGGGGCGATGTCGCATTCGAGTAGAGAGTAGCGTTCGCGGGCGATGTCGCTGTGTATCGACGAGCCCTTCTTCAACATGGCCACACAAGTGCGCGAGGGGTCCATGCGCAGTGCTGCCGCGAAGCCATCGCCCCCGTTGTTGCCCGGGCCGCATACGAAGAGGATCCTCTGATCGGGGTATCTCTCCGATAGGAAATCCGCAACGGCTGCGCCGGCATTGTCCATGAGGGATGCCACAGACACACCCAGGGATTCGGCATTCGAATCCAGTATCCTGGATTCGACCAGATCCATCATGATCGTCACCTGTTCTGGTTCTCGACGAGGGTCTCGCCTATCCGGGGGAGGATCTCCGTCTTGGACATGATCCCCCTCTCGACACGGACGCATCCGTTCTTGGCACGGGGTGCCTTGGGGTAGCACATGTCCTCCAGGACCTCGAACTCCAGATCGAGCATCATGGCGCCCTTGGCGATGATGTCCAGATCGGGATTCTCGACGCAGAGGTTCTTGGGAACCCTCCTACCTTCCGCTCTGGTGCGGTTGATGTCGAAGTACTCCGGCCATATCGTTATGGCCACATCCGCGTCATAAGTCATGGACGATGCATCGGAATCGCCCTAATAAACCCTTGCCAAGAACGATGAAGAATGAAATGCCCTCCCAGAGGGGAGGTAAGGTGTTTGTGTCAATGTGATTACTCGAGCAGGACTGCGTTGATTGCCCCATCCTGGCCGGGCCTGGATGTGACGATGGCGTCTCCGATCTCGGTGGAGATGGTTGCGCCCTTGTTCATGATGTTGCGCTGAACGTAGTTGGGGTCAGCGGGATTGGTCTTCACAGTGAGGATCTTCACTTTCTTCACTGTGTTCGTCTTCTTGTCGACGACGTTTGCGTACTCTGCGCTGAGCATACCAACCTTGACATTACCTCCAGCTCCGCGATACTGCTTGAGTCTCTGTGCACCGATCCTGGTGAACTGCTTCTCTCTGCTGATCTCGAACTTTCTCTTTCCCTTGCTGGCGACAAGCCTGCCACCAGTGGGCTTCCTGTTGGATTTACCCTGCCAAAGTGCCATTGTAATCGAGCATGCTAATCATGGTTCCATATTTAAAACTTATCAGGGTGGAAAGGGGGTTTTACCCCGTTTCAATGATCCTCGGGACCTATCAGATCGACGTAGACTCCCTCCTCGTCCATCTCTATGAACGCGCAGTACCCGTCCCTGGCCGGACCAGGGTTGACGAACGTGGTGCCGTCCACAACCTCCGTTCCGATGGCTTCGTGGATGTGACCCGAGAGTGCGAGGACGGGGTGGAATCTCTCCACGATCTCCCTGACCGCGGGGCTGCCGACGCTGAGTCCGGAGGGGATCTGGTCGAGGATGCCGTAGGATGGCACATGGGTCATGAGGATCATGCCCTCGGATGACAGCGGCTCGAGTCCGTCGCGGAGCTCATCCTCGGTGAGTTCGAAGGTCGTGTCGAATATCGTGATGTTGGATCCTCCGAGTCCGACCAGACGGTATCCGTCGAGGTCCACCGCCCTGCCGTGCATGTCCTCGGCGACTCCCGACACCTTTCCGGGGAGGTCGCGCGGATCGCAGTTGCCGGGTATGACGTACGTGCGCGAGTTGATGGATGACACTATCTCCGCGGCCTGCTCCCCGGTGCCGAAATCCGTGACGTCGCCCAGGAACAGGACGAACTCGGCTCCCCTTTTCTCGATCTCGGAGTTTATCCAATCGACAGCGGACCTGTTGCCGTGGAGGTCGGTGACTACAAGGAATCTCATGACGGGGTGAATCCCGTGGACGATACATATACCCGATGATTGGGGCATCACGACGGACGGTGCTGCGACATGTAGTTGGACACTATCATGTCGTGCATCGTCCTGCGGTTGCGGCGGTAGGTCTCGAGCATATCCGTCACATAAGACATGAATTCCTCGCCGAGGGGGCCGAGGTCGGAGTCATCGAATGTCCGCGGACCCCCTCCCCCGCCTATGATGTCCATGTACGAATCGATCCTCTCGACGACCCTGGCGCGTACGCGCTCGTCGGAAGAGGAGGCGGTCCTGTAGACGGAGGCGCACTGGGCGGTCAGTGCATCCTGGTCGTTGAGGAACCTGCTTGTGACGGGGTCGGGCCTCCTCTGCAGGTTCATGTGCATTTTGCGTGATATGTTGGCGGACATTATGGTCAGGGACGCGTTCCCCGAGTGACAGCTTCCGGTGATGGCGACATCGCGTATGTTCCCGATCTGCTCCAGTGCCATGGCCAGGGACCTTCCTGCCAGTTCCAGGTTCTCATCGGATATGCGGTACGGCATCACGATGCGGTTGGCGACAAGGGCGACACCGATCCCCGCCAGCGTGAGTCCGAAGTGGTTGATGGCGATGGCGTCGGAATGGGATGTGAGGGATGCCATGGACAGTGCGATGACCGTGAGGAACAGTATGCGCACGTGGTATCCCTTGGGATCCACCAGGACCAGCGCGTATCCGGCCAGGAGAGTCACGGCTATGTCGACGACCGGTTCCCCTCCGGTGGCGAACCCGATAAGCAGGAAGGTCAGGGCACCGAGCAGCGATCCGACGACACGGAGGGCGGACATCCTCCAGGATTCCTCTAGATAGGGGACTATGGCCGCCAGGACCGTGAACAGCAGCCACTGGGAGTTGGGGAGGTCCCAGTAGTCTCCGGCGAAGTACACCAGTGCGAACACCACGGCCATACGCACGGCGAAGGTGTAGCGCATGGAGTCCCGGCGGGATTCCTCCGCGAGGGCGGCGATGAGCGTCGGACCACGGTGTCCCCTGTCCAGTGGTCCGTCGTCGGGGACGGTGTCGATGCGGATCATGACCGAGTCGAGAGTCAGCAGAGCGGAGGCCACGGACGGATGGGGCCCACCGTCTACATCCATGACCCCGCGTATGGCATCCCTCACGGATCCGAGGCCATCACCGCCGTTCTCGTACGAGATGATGCGGACCATCACGGACGAGATGCCGTCCAGGACATCGGGGCGGCCCTCGTGCAGGCATGCGGCACGACCCACATCCATGATGGATACGGAGAGGTCGAGGACGGTGCGGTCGGAGGGGGCGGCGACGTAGTGGCTGCGGAGGCGGTCGTGGAGGACCTGGTTGGTCTCGGTGCACATCCTCTCCAATCCGTCCAGGTCGGGGGATCCGCCCTCACGGGTCAACGACACCGCATCCAGCACCTCGGCGCACAGCAGGGATATCGCCCTGTGGCTCACACCCCTGTTCCGCCCGTGGTTCGCGATGCAGTTGAGGGCGACGATGAAGGCGGAACCCACGAGCATCATGACTGGTACGAGGGCGACCTCCCCGGTGGGTACAGGTTGGATCAGTAGTGCCGCATAGCACATGAGCATCGGGAAGTGGATGGGGGAGTTCAGATCGGACACGGTCAGGAACACTATGATGAACACTATCGCCGCGTTGACGGGGAAGGCGATCATGGGCCCCAGTGCTGCGAGGGAGGCTCCGACGCACATGAGCATGAAGAACGCGGAGAGGCTCAGCAGATGCGACAGCGGTCTCACGGACATGTCCTTGGAGAGCATGAGCATCGAGGATATGGTCAGGGTCATGCCGAGCAGGGAGTACTCGATGCCGAAGATGGATATGAACGTCAATGTGAACAGGCACATGACCGCGAAGGTCAGCGTCTTCCCGATGGCGGATGGCAGTTCCACGGATCATCGATGCAATCGGACGTATAATACGGATTTGCTGAAGGGGAAGTGCATGCAGAATAGGTGCGATCGGGACCATGTGTAGAATGATAATGGCGTGGAGGGGGGGATTCGAACCCCCGGGTCGCGTAGCGACATTAGATTAGCAGTCTAACGCCTTGCCAGGCTGGGCCACCTCCACAGTCTGAATCCGGCAATGATATGATAGTATTAAAGGTTTGGATGAAGGGGT
>JAFTYV010000053.1 GCA_017461225.1 Candidatus Methanomethylophilaceae archaeon | reverse complement strand
CGGCACGAAGGTACCACTCAAACGCCTTAGTCTCATCCGCATCCGTTCCGTTACCGGTTGCAAACATCTGCCCAAGCGCGTAGCAGGACCACACGTCCCCTGCTTCGGCTTTGGAAAGCAATTGCTCTATGGTTTCCATCGTTGACCAAGTAGATTCTATCATGATAAAAACCTACGTTCACAGAGTGGTCGGTCACCCTCAATCGATCTCCAGCAGCTCGTAATCGGAGTTGCCGAAACCGATCTTCTCGGTATGTTCGAAGGTACTCTGCCACCTGGTCCTGGGTTGGGTCGCAGTGAAGACGTCCGAGGGTTTCCTGCCCGAGCAGTTGTGGTAGAGCAATGATCCGGCGATCATGGGCTGTGCCTGAACAAGATCGACGCATGCCCTGTCCAGTGCCACGGGGTCGTACGAGGCGAGGATACCGACGTTCGGGACTATGGGCATGTCGTTCTCACCGTGACAGTCGCAGAACGGGGACACATCGGATACGACGGTGATGTGGAAGCTGGGTTTGTCCTTGACCACGGCGTATGCGTATTCGACGATCTTGTGGTTCAGGATGTCCTTGTCCTCATCCATCTGGGCCTCGATGGCATCGAAGGGACAGACACCAATGCATCTTCCGCATCCGACACACGACTCCTTGTCAAGGTGGGCGGTTCTGTCAGATATGGTGATGGCATCCTGAGCACATACTGAAAGGCACTTCCTGCATCCCCTGCACGCATCGGGATCTATGTCGGGTTTCCCCGCGGAGTGCATCTCCATCTTCCCCCTCCTGGAAGCGCAGCCCATGGCCAGGTTCTTCAGGGCACCACCGAATCCCGTGAGTTCATGGCATTTGAAGTGGTTGATGGTGATGATGGCATCAGAGTCAACGACCGCACGTCCGATCTTTGCCGTCTTGATGTACTGCCCTTCTACCGGGACCTCCACGTCGTCGGTTCCCTTCAGACCGTCGGCTATGATCACCTGACAGCCTGTGGAGAATGGGCCGTATCCGTTCGCATAGGCGGTGTCCATATGTTCCAGAGCATGTTTTCTCTTCCCTACATACAGTGTGTTGCAGTCCGTGAGGAACGGCATCCCGCCCTTCTCCTTGACCTTGTCCGCGACAACCTTGGAGTAGTTGGGTCTGAGGTATGCAAGGTTCCCATATTCGCCGAAATGGACCTTCAGAGCCACGAACTTCTTCTCGAGGTCCATGTCCTCAATTCCGGCTGCGACGATCAACCTGTCGAGTTTGTCGAGTAGGCTGTCCCCGACTTTGCAGTTCATGCTGGTGAAGTACACTTTCGACCTATCCATGGGTATCCGCCTCCACCATCTCTTGGCTGTTGAAAACGTTTCCCACTGTTGCACTTGACCCGTGGGAGATACATGCTCGCCTCATATGTCTCCCTGGGAACAAATCGAAAAACGTCCTGGGGATTGTTTGAAATATGGTTAGTCTATGCATGTGTTAACAGGGGGGCGAGAGCCCCCAGGTGTGATTACGATGTACAGTATGAGCCCCCACGCAGGCAAACTCCTCTCCGACGAGGAGTCTATCAACAAGTACAACACGGAGAACCACTGGGGTCTCCACATCGCCGTCGATCTCGGCGAGTGCGACCACCAGAAGATCTCCGATGGAGAGGTCATCAAGCAGTTCGCTATCGACCTCGCGGATTACATCGAGATGAAGAGATACGGTGAACCCATCGCGGTCCACTTCGGTGACAACCCCAAGGTCCAGGGGTACTCACTCATCCAGCTCATCGAGACCTCCTGCATCGCAGGTCATTTCGCCGAGGACACCGACAGGGCGTTCATCGACGTGTTCTCCTGCAAGCAGTTCCCTCCGGAGAAGACCGCGGAGTTCTGCAAAGAGTACTTCGGCGCCAAGAAGATGGAATACGCTACCCTGTTCAGGGACGTTTGATTTCTTAAACTCAACCCGGGGGACTTCCCCCGGTTACAACATCATCCACCTGTGAACGTGGCCACGATTGTGATGGTCCATGATATTATCGTCAGGACCAGACCGAACTTCATCCTGTTGAGGCCAAGGTCATCACCGGTCATGTAGCCGACGAAGAACAGCACCACTGCCGATAGACACGAGGACATGAGGAGTGCATCCATGATATCGTCGATCAGGAGCAATGGAACGATCACCGGGATGATGGTGGAGGCGGTGATTATGAAGCATGCGATGGCGCTGTGACGCATCTCCCTCCTGTCCTTCGCCCTTTCGGATTCATCCTCCACTTCCATGGTCAGCATGCTCTCGCATACGGCCCTCTGACATTTCGGGTCCAGCACATCCAACGGGGTCCCCCCGAACTCGGAGTACAATGTGTCTATGCGTTCCTGCCTGTCGATATCCTCTGACTCCAGTAGGTGGATGTACTTCTTCTGGTTCATCACGTCGATGAAGTAGAATGCCACTGCATCGATGGCACCCCATGTGATGTTCATTCCCACAATCAGAATGATGAGGTCGTTGGCATCATCGTACTTCAGAATCCCCACTCTGGCAGCTGTGACGAAAATCAGCGCCATTATGAATCCATATAGGACCTCCTGCAGCGCCAGACCTGTCCCGGTCTTCCCCACGAGACTGGATACGATGTTGCCCCTCATGCATCCTGGAAGGTGCTCATACATGATATCATAGATGGTTAGGTCTGTGTTTCCTATGCACAATGTAACTATTGTTCGAATTATTTTCCTAATTAGGAATTTATTCTCAAGCAGGGTTATATAGAATCATCCGGTATGTAACCATAGTGAAAGCCATGGATACGAAAGTCTCTGTAGTTGCCGTTGTGGGCATCATGCTGGTCCTCGCTGTGGGGATCTACGTGGTTTCCGATGACGGGGATGGAGAATCACGTAGCGTTATATCGGCTGTGGCCAGGGTCAACACAGATGGTTCTGGCATATACATGAAAGCGTCGTATGAAGTGAGTGATTTTCTGATCGAGAACGATGATGGAACATATACGTTCATAAAGGATGGATGGGCCGGTAAGGTGTTCGGTACACCCGGCACATCTACGATTCAACACGTACAGTTGCAGCAGATTGCGGATTCCATGGGTCTCAAGTTCGTGAAGTACACAGAGGGCGATGCGAAGAACAAGGACACTCTGTACTTCTCCGATACAATCAACAACGCGGAGGCAGCAACCGAGAACAATGCACACATCCTCGATGGTGGAATCCTCTGGGAGCCCCAGTACAGCAGGATCATCAGTGATTCGCAGTACGAGCCCATGGTGCTCACGAACGATCTGTTCCCCGGTCACGCATGTTGTGTCATTGCAGGTTACGATGAGTTCATGGACTCCAACCGCGATGCCACCGTCGCATTCCTCACAGCTTATGTCAAGGGTGTAAAGTACGTGAACGAGGCACTCGCTGACAAAGGCTCAGAGAAGTATGCGGAGTTCATAGCAATCTGTGAGAAGACCACAGGTCTCAACAGGGCCGTCATCGAGGCAGCACTCGAGAATGTCGTCTACAAGTACTCCGATGACAACGTCTCCGGTTCCCTCGACGTCCTTATCCAGGATATCGCATCACTCGAGAAGGACCTCGAGGACATCGAAACCATCAAGACCGAGATCCAGTCACTTGGATTCAAGGACAGCACAGAGTTCGCCACAGCATTGGTCGACGATTCCTACCTCAAGGATGCAGTGGATGAGAACATAAGGCCCCTGAAGTCCAAGACCGTCATCGATGTGGTCGCCATCGCCGGTGATATCCACCAGATCGCGCTCAACGTGGCAGACGAACTCGGTTACTTCGACGAGTACAACCTCGACGTCAACATCAGAGGTGTTGGTAACGGAGGTGCCGTTGCATTGGACCTTCTCGGAGGTCAGTCTGATTTCGGTCTCCTCGGAGCACCGCCACTTACCATCAACACAGTCAATGACAGGGCGGTTACCGCCTGATTGGGAAGGTGACTAATCTTGAATTTCAAGTACGATAACAACAACAAGTACCACAGGCTCGGGAAGAACATCCTGGTGGTCCTCGCCTCCCTGATAATATTCGTCGAGCTGTGGTGGTTCATAGCCGAGTTGATAGACAGCAGGGTCCTTCCGACGCCTCCCGAGACATTCGCAGCGTTGAAGGACTTCCTGGCCAACGGATACCTCAACATATCCGCATGGGATTACATCTCGTCGAGCCTTGTGCTCTTCCTCAAGGGATTCCTGCTGGCATTCGTCGTGGCCGTCCCTCTTGGATTGGTCCTCGGTTTCTCGAAGACGCTGAACACGTTCGTCACACCCATAGTCGAGGTCCTTAGGCCCATCGCACCCATGGCATGGGCACCTATCTTCATCTACGGAATCAGCTATGGAACCGGTCCGATTCTCGTCGTCTTCATCGGTATCTTCTTCCCGTTGCTGACCAACATCATTTTCGGTGTCAAGAAGATCGACCCCACTCTGGTCGATGCGGCCAGGACACTGGGGGCAAACAAGATGCAGGTCTTCACCAAGGTCATGGCACCTAGTTCCATCCCGTATGTCATGAACGGTATCAAGGTCGGTCTGGGAGTCGGATGGATGTGTATCGTCGCAGCCGAGATGTACTCGCCTGTGGCCATCGGAGTGGGATACTGCATCTCCAACATGTGTATGTCTGGATTGTGGGACAGTACATTCGCAATACTGATCATAATCGCGATACTCGGAATACTCACCACATCCCTTTCCGAGTACCTTCAGAAGTACATTTCCAAGAGGATGGGGGTCGAGTGATGGACGAGAACACCACATGTACAGGAAACGAATGCGTCCAGGAGGGTGAGTCCTTCATCAGGATCGACAACCTCAGCAAGACGTATCAGAAGGATGAGAAGGTCACCGTCGCCATCGAGGATTTCGACCTTGACATCAAGAAAGGTGAGCTGATCTCGATAGTCGGACCGTCTGGTTGTGGTAAGACCACGATCCTCAGGATGATCGCCGGTCTTCTGGAACCAACATCCGGTAGCATAAGCATCGCCGGAAGGCCTTGTTCCGGTCCAGGTCCGGACAGGGGTATGGTGTTCCAGGATTTCGCACTCCTTCCATGGAGGAGCGTCAGGAGGAACGTCGAACTCGGACTCGAGATCGCCGGTATGCCCAAAGAAGAGCGCAAGGCTAGGGCAGAGAAGTACCTCGAGATCGTCGGTCTTCAGGATTTCGCCGATTCCAGTATCAATGAGTTATCCGGTGGTATGAAGCAGCGTGTTGGAATCGCCAGGGCATTGGTTAACAATCCCGATGTGATTCTGATGGATGAGCCCTTCGGAGCATTGGATGCTCAGACGAGGAACATCATGCAGGCCGGACTCGTCAGGATCCTCGAGAAGACCGATCAGACGATCATCTTCATCACACACTCCGTGGATGAAGCCGTGTTCCTGTCCGATAGGATCGTCATCCTGACCAAACGTCCTGCCAAGATCAAGGAGATCGTGGAGATCCCTTGGCCCAGGCCCAGGGACCGTGCTTCACCCGAGTTCACCGCTCTGAGGAAGAGGATCCTCGAGGAACTCGAGAAGGAGAACGTCCTTCAATGAAACGCCAGGGGGTCAAACCCCCTGCTTCGCAATCATTCTACAATTCAAAGTTACAGTGAGTTGACTAGACAACTCATAAATATCTCGATGTGTCCGCGGTATTATGAGTATCAATGACATGAGTGACTCGAAGAGGAGCCTCATTTTCATAAACATAGTCGTCGCGTGCATAGCATCATCGATGATGTCGACTGCATTATCCACGGCTTTACCGAGTATAATCAGTGATTTCAATATCAGTGCATCATTGGCCCAGTGGTTGAGTAGCGGTTACATGCTTTGCATGGCAATCATGATCCCTGCTACGGCGTTCTTGGTAAAGCGCTTCAGCACACGTATATTGTATGTAGGTGTCGTCGGGATTTACCTTGTCGGATTGGTAATAGACATACTGGCTGTTAATTTCGGAATGCTGATGTTCGGTAGGATCCTCCAGGCATGTGCCAACGGAGTCCTCATGTCGATGGGTCAGATCATCCTGATGTCCATTTATCCCATGAACAAACATGGTGCTATTCTCGGTTGGTACGGACTGTCACTCACAGTCGCACCAATCATCGCACCGGCTATCTCCGGTCTGATGATCGATGCATTGACCTGGAGAGGTGTCTTCCTAATTCCCTTGATCTTCATGACACTGTCCATAATCATCGCAGTGATCACCCTTCCCAATGTGCTCGAGACTACGAAATCCAAATTCGATGTCATATCGTTCTCATTCTGTGCAGTGGGATTCGGTGGATTGACACTTGGTGTAGGCAACATGATCTCCATGGGCATGACCTCCACGATCACCCTCATCCCATTGATTCTGGGTATCCTGGGAACCCTGGCGTTCGTTATCCGTCAGAGGAAGCTGGAGAACCCGTTCCTCAACCTCCATGTGTTCGGAAGCAAGGGATTCGTCCTCGCGGTCCTGGTGGGAATGCTGTTCTATGCGGTCATCCTCTCCATGTCCGTCCTGATGCCCATACTCTTCCAGACAGGTATGGGTTACAGTGCCGCCATGTCGGGAACGTTCCTTCTGTTCGGTTCGCTCATAGTGGCGGTGACTTCACCCATGGCCGGAAAATGGTATGACAAGCATGGGATCAGGTCACTCATCCTGTTCTCTGCAGGTATGTCCGCCATCGGATGCATCGGACTCATGTTCGTGGGAGCCTCCACTGCAGTCATCATCCCCGTGGTGTTCTACACGGTCGCCGCGTTGGCAGGCTGTCAGATGATGCCTGTGACCGCGTATGGAATCAATTCCGTTTCAGCTGAGATGAGGGCAGATGCCACTTCCCTGATCAACGCACTCAGGACCCTGGCAGGAGCTTTGGGTATGGCCTTGTCCACCGGATTGATGGAGTTGGTCGCATCCGGTTCCGATGGATCGGTGATGGATTCCACCATGGATGGTATGTCTGTCACATTCATGGTCCTGGCAGTGGTGTCCGTAGTGGCTTTCCTGATGGGATTCATGTTCCGTTCCAAACCCGGTTCGGAGACGAATCACTGAAACCCAATACATCCGGGTGCGGTCGGGGTATAGGATACCTCGGCCGTATCCGAAAAACAACAGGAAGATGAGGTGACCTATCGGTCTATCGTTTCCATTTTGTATAATATAATAACAATAAAGGTAGGGGGTTGTAACCCCCTTGTTAGTGTTTTCAGATTGTCAGCTTGAGGTTGTCGTACTTGTAGACCTTCTCAGGACAGACGAACTGGCACCTGAAGCAGGCGGTACCGAGACAGTTCTTGGTGAGGACAGAGATCTCCTTGTCGGCACCGACTGTGAGGGCCTGCTCGGGGCACTCCTTCTGACACTTTCCGCAACCGGTACATCCATCCATCTTTCCCTTGAGGACGGTTCCGATGTCGTGGAGGATGGTGAGTCCCCTCTCTCCGAGGTCGGGGATGTCACGTTGGACCATGCGGTGGACCTTGGGTCTGCCCCTGGGCTTGGGGAGTTCCTGGATTCCGACCATGGCGTTGTTCCTGTTGTACATCTCCATGCTCATTCCCTCATCGCAGACGGCGAGCTCCTGCATGTAGATCTGCTCGAAGATCTTGTCTCCGGCGAACATGATGTGGTTTGCCCTGATTCCGTTGGCGATTCCCTGGAGCTCATCGAGGAGTTCGGGGTTCTTCAGGATGTCTGTCGCCATTGCCAGAGAGGTGTTACCGTACTGGTAGATGGTGTGACAGGACGGGGGCAGGAGACCGACGTCCCTTGCCTTGACTGCATCGACATAGGTTCCGGATGCACCGGCCATGTACATGATTCCCAGTTCCTCGAACTTGATTCCGGCGTGCTCCAGAAGTGTGAAGTGACCGGCCCTCATGGCTCCGATGGCCTTGAGTGCCTCGGAGATGTCCTTGGAGTCGATGAACACTCCGTCCTGGAGGTGGAGCTTTCCATCGGATGTCTGGAGCTTTCCCTTCCTCCAGAGGTGGTCGTCCATCGCAGCGGATACCGCGGCGATGACACCGGTTCCGGTGATTCCCTTGGCCTTTCCGCGCATGGGTCCGTACTCCTCGATGATGTCGAGTCCGAAGTCGACCTTGTCTCCATCCTGGGGGATGATGTCGTCGTCGAGGACCTTGCAGATCCACTTGAAGTCGTACTCGAGGTCGGATATGGCTCCGGGTCCGGCGAGCATACCGCACTGGATGGACTGTCCCTCCATCGCGGGTCCTGCAGCTGCCGATCCGGTGTAGATGTCGTCGCCGATCTTCAGCGCCATCTCGGCGTTGGTTCCGTAGTCGGTGACCATACAGTTCTCCTTCTCCTCAAGGAAACCGCTCTTGTACATCATCGCCAGTGCGTCGGCACCGATCTCATGCCTGATGGATGGGGGTACGTAGAGTTCGCATCCATCCTTGACGTTGAGTCCCACATCGACAGCGGAGAAGACTCCTGCGTCCCTCTTCTGCTCCTGGATTCCCCTGGCCTTGTGGGCGTTCTCGCCAGCGAATGCGAGATCGTCGACGGGGATTCCCTGGAACAGGGAGAGCTGGATGGGGTTACCGCAGATACTGACCTTTTCGACCTGGTTGAGGTCCACACCCAGCTGGGCGATCAATTTGTTGACTGTGTCCATCAGGATCTTGTGAGCGATATCCGTACCGAAGTTGATACAGAATGTAAGGTGATCCATGATGTTCGCACCGGGGAGTGGGTGGCACTCAGTGACTGCAGTGGACAGGATCTTCCCGTTGGAGAGGTCCACAGCATGTCCCCTGGTACCACTGGTTCCAATATCCAGTGATATTCCGTAACTCATTCCTTTTTCCTCCTCAGCCGGTCAAGAAGGGATTTCTTCTGACCGGTTCCTTTTTTAGCCTCGCAGGCGGGACAGTGTCCCTCCTCGTGGTCGTGGCCATGTCCATGATCGTGGTCGCAGTGGCTGTGATCATGGTCGTGACAGTGACATTCACCATGCTCGCGGTCATGGTGATGGTGGTGCTCATGATCGTGGCAACCGCAAGTGCAACCCTCTCCATGCTCGTGGTCATGGTGATGGTGGTGCTCATGATCGTGGCAACCGCAAGTGCAACCCTCTCCATGCTCGTGGTCATGGTGATGGTGGTGCTCATGGCAGTGGCATTCGACGTGCTCATCGAGTTCGTACTTCATGCCGGAATCGTCGATAGCGTGGAACATCCTGTGTTTCAGCTCGGCCTCGTCGACGTCGAGGACCGCACACATGAAGGTGAAGTTGACCTTGCCTTCCGACCTGAGTGAGCCGTGGCGCTCGACGCCGGATTGGAGGCTGGTGAGGTTGAGAGTCATTCCCGAACCGTCATCAAGTGTGATGGCGGCCTTGATGTGACCGAGGAGGGCACCGGATTCCTCGGCTACCCACTCTCCGACAGTCACGAGTGCGTTGGCGAACTTATCCTCGGTGGAACCGTTGAAGCATTCCAGTTTCCCTGTCATGCCGACGGCACATCCGCCTGCCTCGGTTATGGAACTGTACTCCTCACTCATTTCATCATCTCGTAGAGCTTGTCCATGTTCTCTCCGGTCTTGGCGGAGATCTCCTGAATGGGCTTCTCGGGGAAGGATTCATGGATCCATGCCTTGATCTGTTCGATCTTCTCGGGTGTGGCCAGGTCGCATTTGTTGATGAGGACGAAGTCGGCACCGGACATCTGCATCTTGAAGAACTGTTCCTTCTTCTTGATGAGGTCCTCGAACCTCTGCACATCTGCCACACCGATGATGTATGTTGCCTCCTCATCGATCATGGCGTAGTGGACAAGTTCCTTGACCTTGTGGGGGAGGGCGAGTCCAGTAGGTTCGACGATGATGATGTCGGGGTCGATGTCCCTGGCGATGTTCTTGAGGGCGGACTGGAGAGTTCCGGAGAGGGAGCAGCAGATGCAACCATCGGGAAGCTCTATGGCATCGTAACCCTCGGCCTTCAATGTGGCACCATCCACACCGATCTCCCCGGACTCATTGACAAGCAATGCGGTCTTGAGACCACGTTTGGTGTACATGGATGCGAGTTTCATCAACAATGTGGTTTTCCCACTTCCTAGGAATCCACCGAGAATGTATACGTACATGCTCGATTCATAGTATCATCTAAGATATAAGCAATATCCTTTCTTCTTCTATAGTAAAGAAGAGTTTAGGTGTAAAGGCCATTGGGAAGATATTGGAAATTTAGGAATGACTACGTGTTTTCTTCCTTTCTTCTTATTTAATATTAATTCACGGTTGTCTCATTCGATCCACCATGGCCAGCATCCTTCATTTATGCCGGATGGTTGGATTATTGTGCATCATATCCATCCATATTTCCGGACCCACATCCAACATCTGATTTTATTCCACATGAAATGTACACTATTTTCTTAAAATACAATTTAATTAAATTATTTCCTTTTTAGGAATTAAATTTGTTGTTTAAATATCATATATTATAATATATTAATAAAATTAAGAAAATGTTGATAATGTCAATATTTAAGATACACAGTATTTAATGTTAATTATTGAGTATATAAACTCTGGATATAATAACCATCCTCGAATGGAGTTATATAGCCTGTTTGTGGTGTTCAACATGCAGGCAATGGGAAACCGGAGCCCGCAAAAAGGAGGAAACTAAATGATTGACTACAAAGGTGTAGATTTCGGCACGATCCTCAGGCGCTACGACATTGAGGCTCAGAACGAGACAACCCCCGAGGCAGTTGCGAAGAAAATGCTCCCTGCTGACCCCGTTCTCAAGAACGTCGCAGAGTGTGTTCTCTACATGAAATTCAAGGACGTCGGTCCCGCAACCGCAGAGGCACTCAAGACCCACAAGGCTCTTGACATCATCAACAACGGACTCGTTGTTGGAATGGAGTGTGTCGCAAAACTGTATGCCGAGCACATCTACTACCTGCCCGAGATCATGATGGCCGCAAAGACCATGGAGATCGGTATCGCTCTTGCAGAGAAGCAGATCCCCGGTGGAAGAGAGACAAAGGGAACTGTCGTCATGCACGCAGCAGAGGGAGACCCCCACGACATCGGTAAGAACATCGCCGCTGTTATGATGAGGTCCTCTGGATACGAGATCATCGACATGGGTAAGGACGTCGCAGTCGTCGATGTTGTTGCCAAGGTCAAAGAAGTCAAGCCCATCATGGTTACCGGTACTGCACTCATGACCACCACCATGACCGCATTCCCCCGTGCAGCAGAGATCCTTGTAAAAGACGGTATCAGCCTGCCCTTCATGGCAGCAGGTGGAGCAGTCAACAGGGACTTCGCAGAGTCCTTCGACCTCGGAATCTACTCCGAGAAGGCACCCCAGACTCCCCCGATCGCAGACAAGATCATTGCAGGATATGACTGGAAGAGAATAAGGGACGAGTGGGAGTCCATCGTTGGAGGTGAGTGAAATGGCAGTTACTAGATACACAAAAATGGCATACGGCAGCGCAGATGAGATGGTTTTCGGAACCGCAAAACAGCCCGTTTCCTACGGATTCGGAATCAAGGTCGGAGCCGGAAGGGTCATCCCTGAGCTGAACTACGCTCCCAGGCCCGGATCCGAGAAGGACCCCGCAAAACTCAGGAAGGAGTACGTCGACTACATCTCCAAGGATGTCCTCAACAGGGCAGTCACCCTCGGATTCCCCGATGTCCAGCTCGAGACCGAGTGGGTTTCCCAGATGGGTAACCCCAAGATGTCCACCCCCGTCGTCGAGGGACAGAAGGAGATCTGTGAGAAGTTCCACGAGGAGTACGGAATCAACTGTGCAGTCAGGCACACCATCCCCGACCAGCGTGAGGCAGAGGAGGGTCTGAGGACCGGCATGGGTGGATCCCACGCATACCCCGAGGCACTCTTCAGGGCAGCAGAGGTCGCATGTGAGTCTGGTGCAGATGTCCTCTCCTGTGAGACCATGGGAGGAAAGGAGCTCGCAGACTACGCAGTCACCAACGGAGATATCACCGCATTCCTCTTCGGAGTCGGATACCTCGGTTCCATCGATATGGAGTACGTCTGGTCTGAGTTCGTCGACATCGCCAAGAAGAACAAGGCAGTCGCTGGTGGAGACACCAACTGTTCCGGAGCAAACGTTTCCATGTTCATGGCAGGCGGATACCTCGACAACGATGTTCAGAGGACCTTCTCTGCAGTCACCAGGGCCATCTCCGCAGCAAGGACCCTTGTTGCATGGGAGTGCGGCGCAGCCGGACCCGACAAGGACTGTGGATACGAGGGACCCATCGCAAAGGCAATCGCCGGAAAGCCCTGCGCTCAGGAGGGTAAGAACTGCCAGTGCGCACACGCTGACCTCCAGGGTAACCTGATGGCTCAGGTCTGCGACCTCTGGTCCAACGAGTCCGTCGAGTACCACCCCGAGTTCGGTGGATCCTCCGTCCAGTGCTGGCTCGGATCCCTCGGATACGAGGTCTCCCTCATGAACACCGCAATCGCAACCGGTCAGGACAAGACCCTCAGGGACCTGTACATGATCTCTGACAGGGCACGTGGACCCGAGGGATACGTCCTCGCCTACGACAACGCCTACAAGATCGGACAGGCAATCGCAGAGAACGGAAACGACCTCTACCTCAGGGCAAAGGCAGCCGGACTCACCGCAGCCAAGATCATCAAGGGCGGTTACGAGGGCAAGGAGATCCAGCTCACCAACAAGCAGCTGGACGTCCTCAACGCAGTCATCAAGGAGCTCGAGGCTCTCCCCGAGGAGACCGACAAGTTCACCGAGTACTGCGCAAAGAAGTACGCGGACCTCGTCCCCAACTTCAACATGAAGAACTACGGCCTCTGAAGTCGTACAACTTGATGTTCAACAAACCCCTTACCCAAACCTCTTACCTTTTTCAGATTCCGTGTCCGTTTGGTTACAGCGCCCACGGTCCCCGGTCCATCGCCCGTTCTGTCTCTGGGTGGATGCATGGATCGGGATTCATCCATCACATCCAACCTGAAAAACGACGATCGTCGGAGCCCATTATACCATTTATAAAATTTATCATTCATGATGTTCGATGTTCATTGGATGATGTTGGATGTAACATTAACAATATTAACTAAAGTATATATACGGTTGAATGTTGGTTAAAGAATAATCAATTTTCTTTATATATGAATGCAATTAAATGTATGGATATATCTCCATCCATAGAGCATTATAAATACAACTTCTTGAATTTCACTGTTGCAAGTGCACCGCACTTGTAGAGGAGATAAACATGCTTAGCAGCAAAGGCGCAGACTTCAGCAAAGTTCTGAAGCGTTACGACATCGACCTCCAGGTCGAGGCAACCCCCGAAGAGATGGCAAAGAAGCTCCTTCCCACCGACCCCGTTTTCAACAAGGTCGCTGAGGAGGTCATGTACATGAGGTTCAAGACCGTTGGACCCGTCGTCATGGAGGCACTCAAGGAGAGGGACCCCCTCGACGTCATCAACAAGGGACTTGTTGCAGGAATGGAAGTCGTTGCAAAGCTCTACGCAGAGCACGTGTACTACCTGCCCGAGATCATGATGGCCGCAAAGACCATGGAGATTGGAATCGCACTCGCCGAGAAGCAGGTTCCCGGCGGAAGGGAGGCAAAGGCCACCGTCGTCATGCACGCAGCAGAGGGAGACCCCCACGACATCGGAAAGAACATCGCCGCTGTCATGATGAGGTCCTCCGGATACGACGTCATCGACATGGGAAGGGATGTTCCTGTCGTCGACGCCATCGCAAAGTGTGTCGAGGTCAAACCCCTGTTCATTTCCGGAACAGCACTCATGACCACCACCATGACCGCGTTCCCCGCAGTCGCGAAAGGACTCCAGGACGCAGGCCTCGAGATCCCCATGATGGGATGCGGAGGAGCAGTCAACAGGGACTTCGCCAACTCCTACGACCTCGGAATCTACTCTGAGAAGGCACCCCAGACCCCTATCCTCGCACAGAAGATCCTTGACGGATACACCTGGAAGCAGATTAGGGATGAGTGGGACAACATCATTGGAGAGTGATTCGAATGGCAGTTACAAGATACACCAGCATGGCATACAAAGACGCAGATGACCTTGTCTTCGGAAAGGCAGTCCACCCCGTTTCCTACGGATTCGGAATCCAGGTCGGAGCCGGAGTCGTCATCCCCGAGATCAACTACGCACCCAGGCCCGGAACCGAGAAGGATGCAGAGAAGCTCAGGAGGGAGTACGTCGACTACATCTCCAAGGACATCCTCAACAGGGCAGTCACCGCAGGATTCCCCAACGTCCAGCTCGAGACCGAGTGGGTCTCCCAGATGAACCAGGAGAAGCTCTCCGGTCCCGTCGTCGCAGGCCAGAAGGCAATCTGCGAGAAGTACCACGAGGAGTACGGAGTCAACTGTGCAGTCAGGCACACCATCCCCGACCAGCGTGAGGCCGATGAGGGACTCAAGCCCGGAATGGGAGGACGCAGCTACCCCGAGAAGCTCTTCGAGTGCGCAGAGATCGCATGCGAGAACGGAACCGATGTCCTCTCCTGTGAGACCGTCGGTGGAAAAGAGTTCGCAGACTACGCAGTCACCAACGGAGACATCACCGCATTCCTCTTCGGAGTCGGTTACCTCGGATCCCTCGACATGACCTACGTCTGGTCCGAGTTCTCCGAGATCGCAAAGAAGAACAAGTGCATCCCCGGAGGAGACACCAACTGCTCCGGAGCGAACGTCTCCATGTTCATGGCCGGCGGATACCTCGACAACGATGTCCAGAAGACCTTCTCCGCAGTCACCAGGTGCATCTCCGCTGCAAGGACCCTTGCAGCATGGGAGTCCGGTGCAGTCGGACCCGACAAGGACTGCGGATACGAGGGAATCATCTGTAAGGCCGTCGCAGGAAAGCCCACCGCACAGGAGGGAAAGAACTGCCAGTGCGCACACTGCGATCTCCAGGGTAACCTCATCGCACAGGCCTGCGACCTCTGGTCCAACGAGTCCGTCGAGTACCACCCCGAGTTCGGTGGAACCTCCGTCCAGTGCTGGTTCGGATCCATCGCATACGAGGCCGCACTCATGAACACCGCGACCCAGCTCGGACAGGAGAAGACCCTCAGGGACCTGTACATGTACGCAGACAGGACCAGGGGACCCGAGGCATACGTCCTCGCCTACGACAACGCATACAAGGTCGGACAGGCAATCGCAGAGAACGGAAACGACCTCTACCTCAGGGCAAAGGCAGCCGGACTCACCGGTGCCAAGATCATCCTCAACGGATACGAGACCAAGGAGCTCGGACTGACCAACAAGCAGCTCGACACCCTCAAGTCCATCATCAAGACCCTCGAGGAGCTCCCCGACGACACCGACAAGATCACCGAGTACTGCACCAAGGAGTACAAGGACTCTGTCCCCAACTACAACCCCAAGAACTACGACCTCTGAGTCGGCTTGGCTGGTTGAAAACCCCTTCCAGGGAGGGGTCCTCCCCTCCCACACAAATTTGATGCTGGCTGTTAAGAAGTTTTATAGCTTGCGTTGACGTTGTACCATGGATATGACCATACTCATTGCCTACGATGGCAGGGAGAGCACCGAGAGGGCCCTGGACTACGCCATCAGGCATTCCGTGAACTACAACGAACCTCTCTACATCCTCACTGTCGTCACCAAGGACCAGATGGACCCGGAGTCCCCCGATCCAGCGGTGCGCGAGTACATGGAGGCCGCCCGCGACAGGGCCGCGGCCGAGGGGGCGGTGGTCCACACGATCATCGAGACAGGTAAACCCGATGAGACGGTCCTTGAGACCGCATCCCGTTTCAAATGCGACACCATCATCGTAGGCAGGTCGGACAAGTCCGCACTGGACAGGTTCATCCTCGGAAGCGTGTCGAACTACATCGTCAAGAACGCGACCTGCACCGTCATACTGGTCTCCGACCAGGACGAGTGACCGGTCCGTTCCATTCAATCGTTCTGTAGAAGAGAGTGGAAGTTGGGGCCTTGCGGCCCCGTTTTCGCGATCAGTTCGCGTTGCTGACCTTCTCCATGAGTCCCTGGGACTTGGCGATGGCGTCAGCGGACATCTTCATGTCGTTCTCGATCTGGTAGTCCGTGTGCTGGTCCATGCAGTCGACGGATGCGATGAGGATACCCTCGTCGGTCGCGGTGAACTTGACCGTGATGGGGGTGCTCGTGGTGACATCCAGGGGGAGCTCCATCATGAACTCTCCGACGGGTGCACCGTCGATGATCGCGGTCTTCTTGCCGGAGTCGTCGTTGACTGCGGAATCCTCGTAGATCTCGACCTTGATGGTGGACTGTCCGTCGTCGACGGGGTAGTACGTCTTGACGGACTCGATGGGCAGGACCTCGTTCCTGAAGATGATGTTGGAGATCATCTCGGTACCATCCTCGTAGACAGCCTTGATTCCGAAGGTCTTGCTCAGGACGTTGTGGACGCTGAGGACGCCTGCTGCGGCAGCCTCTGCGGAGACCTCTCCGGTGGCGGGGTCGATGGGTGCGACGCCGTCGGGGACCATGGAGTTGGACCTGGAGAAGATGGCGGCTCCCTTGGCGACGGACTGGTCGGGGTCGAAGACCTTGACGTTCGCATCGGGGTACTTGGATGTGATGGCGTTCCTGACCTGGGGCATCCTGGAGGATCCTCCGACGAGGACGACGTCGTCGATGTCGGCCATGCTGAAGCTCTTGGATGCGAGGACGCGGTCCATGATGTCGATGGTGGTCTGGATGAGACCTGCGGATGCGGCCTCGAACTCCTCCCTGGTGACGGTGAAGACGATCTTCTGTCCCTCGACGGTCAGGGTTCCCTTGGTGGACTCCGCGGTGGAGAGCCTCTTCTTGATGGTCTCGGAGTCGTTGATGAGTGTCTGCTGGATCTCCTCGTCGGAGTCGAGGGTGTCCATGTCCACTCCGGACTCCTCGGACACCTTCTCCTTGATGATCTTGGAGATGACCGCGTCCCAGTCCTTTCCTCCGAGGAACCTCTCACCGTCGGTGGCGACGGCTGTGAATGCGGAACCGTCGATCTCGAGGACGGTGACATCGAAGGTACCTCCTCCGAGATCGTACACGAGGACCCTCTTCTTGCCCTCGGCTGCGTTTCCGAATCCGAAGGAGATGGCGGCGGCGGTGGGCTCGTTGATGACCGTGACCTCGTCGAGTCCGGCGATGGTTCCGGCGGTCTTGGTCGCGTCCCTCTCGTTCTGACCGAAGTAGGCGGGACAGGTGATGACGGCTTTCTTCACATCGCAGCCGTGGTTCTCGTTGAAGTCGTTGATCATCTTCCTGAGGATGACCGCGGACAGCATGATGGGGTTGTACTTCTCCCCGTCGACGTCTACCTCGTAGTCGGTACCCATCTGCCTCTTGATGGCGGTGATGATCCTCTCCGCGGGGTACATCATTGCCATGTCCTTCGCGGGTGATCCGACGATGATCTCGCCGTTCTCGTTGAAGAGGATGACTGACGGTGTTGTGTCCTCCTGCTCGAAGTTCTTCTCAACAACCGGGTCCCCATCCTCGTCGATATAAGCAAGGCACGAATAGGTCGTACCGAGGTCGATACCGATGCAATACTCTGTCATTCTTCTTCCTCCTGAATCACTTCTCTGGTTCCTTCTTCGGAAGCGGTTTCGCAATCTGTTTTCGAAGGTGTTTCCGTCGCCTCGGCGGTATCCGTGAACTTGTAGATCTTGACCTTTTCCTTCAGGAGGACCTTGTTTCCGATCTTGTATCCGTCGGACAGCCTTTCGGCCACCATACCGTTCTTCTCCTCATCATCGGTCGGTACCACACCGATAATACGCTGGTGGAGTGTGTTGAGTCTGTCGTAGGGGAACTGCCCGATGAAGACGCCTCCGTCGATCAGGATGTTCTCCATGTCGACGCTGTAGGCCTCGAACGACGACAGGACGTCCTCGGCGCTCAGTGTGTCTATGCGCTCCCTCATACCGGTGCAGAGCTTGAAGAAGTCCTCCCTCATGACCGATATCTGCTCCATGGCCCTGATGAGGCTCTTGTTGGAGACCTCCGCGTCCTTCCTCTCGACGGCGGCCACTATGGTCTTGAGCTGTTCCCTGGATGTGAGGTACCCGCTCATGTCGGGCATCTCGGGGGCGGCGGGTGCCACCGGTTCGGCGTCCCTGAGGTCCTCGAGTATGTACCTCATCTTCAGCAGCTCGTCCTCGATGCCGCCCAGCAGCACCCTGATGCCGTCGTCATCCCCGGTGCGGGGTTCCTCGGGTACGGGCTCGGGGGCGGCGGGGATCTCCTCCACCGTCGCGTCGATGATCTCGACGGACGCCTCCTCGGCGTCCCTCCTGTCGTCCAGTGCCTGGAATCCGTTGACCAGGAAGTTCTTTAGCTTGTTCTCGTTCATCTGAGTCCCTCCCTGTTGAGAAGCCATATGAACGGGTCCTCCACCCTCATGGGGGAGACGCCGCGGGGCAGGGTGCTGCCCGTGGGGTTGCATCCCAGCGCGGACACCGCGAAGTAGCAGTGCTCGTCGAACCCGTTGACCATCTGTATGAAGTTGTCCCCCACGGTCCTCCTGAGGTACTCCTCGAGCTCCACATCGATCTGCTCGAAGTTCTCCCTGTCGAACCTCCCGTGCTCACGGGGGATGAGTACGGAGGATCCGGGGCCGAACAGCACCTTGTCCTCCTCCTCGTTCTCAGCCGCCTTCAGCAGCACGTCGCACTTGGTCAGGCACACCGCGAGCGGCACGTCGACCTTGTCCTTCGACCTGAGCTTCCTGTTCGTGCGGATGATCTGGCATATGTTGTTCAGGATGTCGGAGACGTCGGGCCCCACAGGGGGCTTGTTCTCCACGTTGATCCTGCTGTTGATGTACCTGACCTGGAGCGGATCCACCAGGTACACTATGCCCGCGGCCTTGGAGATGAACGAGTTCATGCTCAGGGACATCATCTTGTCCGAGGACACAAGGTCCTCGCCGGCGGTGTCGAAGAACGCGAAGGTGTACACCTGGGGTCTGTCCTCGTTGAATATCCTGAGGTAGTAGATCAGGGGCTCGCGCGCATCCTCCGAGCTGTCGTAGGACTTGGTGGGGAGCAGCTTGCGCTTCTCCTCGAAGAGCCTGCGGTAGTACATGTCCCTGTACTTCAGCGTGGTGCTGTCGGTGGCGGCGTTGAGGACGCCGTTGAACTCCGTGGACACGTAGTTCTTCAGCTGGTTGATCAGCACCGCGATGTAGTGGCTCTTCCCCACGCCCTTGGGTCCGAGGATGACGAATATCCTGTTGCCGTCCTCCTCCGCACCGGGCGGGATCATGTTGTGGCAGGTCGGGCACACGCGGGTGTACACGGGCCTGCGGCAAACGTCGCACAGTCCCGATGAGTTGCGTATGATGTGCTGCCTGGTCACCACGGCGTCCGCCCCGTAGGGGTCGCGGCCGTAGAAGAGGCTCTTCTCGGGGTCTATCTCCGAGGAACCGTCCTTGGACACGAACTTCATGTCCGCTGCGTTCCTGGTGCCGACGGCCGTGTTCGCGAAGGTCCTCGCGCAGGTCTGTCCGCTGCACATGTAGTGGACGTTCGCGAGGTCCACCCTGCTGAAGCAGTAGGGGCAGATGTACTCGGGACCTCCGGGAGCGGATCTCTGCTCCTTCTTTCTCATGGCCATGTTCAGTCCCTCCTCCTGTAGATCGGGTGCACGAACCTGTACAGGTTGTAGTTCTCGTCGTTCTCGAAGAACAGTCTCATCCTCTCGATCTCCATCCTGCCGGTGGTCTGCATGACCACGGTGGCGGAACCGGACGTCAGCCGGACGGGTCCGCCGGACCTCCAGACGACATGCCCGTCGTTGCCCTTGAGCGGGATGCCCACCTCCGTGGACACGGCGATCATGGGCGGCAGCTCGCGGACGTCCGCGTCGGTGGAGAAGTCCAGGCTGGTCCCGGACCTGTCGGAGCGGACGGCGTAGCGCACCTTCCTGCACTCCGCGTTGTAGACGTCTATGGCGATGCCCCTCGAGGGGATGGTCTGACCGGAGACCCTGTAGATGGCGAAGATGTTGATGCACTTCTTCACCGCCCTGCCCATGGGAACCCTGATGAGCTTCTCGTCCTGGTACTCCTCGCGCCTGATCGTGATGATCTCGGCGTTCAGGTCCTCCAGTCCGCGGGCCTCGTCGTCGGATATGACCAGCTTGGCCTCGACGGCGTCGGCGGGCCAGCTCATGGTGATGACGCAGTCCTTGTTGCTGAGCGTCTTCTCCACGTCCCTGAACGGCTTCAGGTTGGCGACCAGGACCTCCGTCCCCCTGATGCCCAGCTTGCCGCGGGGTATCACGGGGTAGATGTACTGGACCGAGCCGTCGGGCAGTTCGAAACGGGCACCGTCGGTGTACTCCTGGAGCGGGAGGAGGGGGGTCATCCACGATTTGATGTCCTCCATCTTCACCAGGTTGCCCGGGATGTTGATCTTCTTGGGCGTGCAGTAGAGCTCCACGTGCTCCGTGGTGCCCCATTTGGCCGTGTACGTGCCGTCGGCCTTGTTCCATTTGACCTTCATGTCCCTGACGGGCTTGGGTGCGTCCACAGTGTTGGCGGAGAACACGACGCCCTGGGACCTCTCGACCCTGCCGCGTGCCTCGTACTCGGCGACGAACAGGTAGTGGTACTTCCTGCCGCCCACCAGTCCGATGTCGTCGTAGACGGTCTCCCCGTTGAGGGGGATCTCGATGCCGACGCCGCTCCCGCCGGAGTCCTCCGTCCTCCAGAGGCGCACGCGGCTGCTCCCGCGGGGCTTCTCGTACATGATCCTCAGTCCGCCGTCGATCTGGTCGATGTTGACCATGTCGACCTCGGCCAGGATCATGACGGGGCCTATGTGGGCGCCCTCCCTGGACAGGATGCCCCAGCGCTTGGAGTACACGGAGTAGTAGTACTCCACACCGGGGTCGAGGGTCTTGTCCGCGTAGACGCTCGAGGGGATCTCGGCGAGCGGTCTGGACTCCTCGGTGACGTTGGGAAGGGAGTTCCTCTCCCTGAAAATGCAGTATGTGAGCCCCGTGTTCTCGCTCGGGGGTTCGAACTTGATGGTGAACGACCTGTCGCCCAGCCTCCCGACGGGGTCGACGGGACCCTGCGGGGGGTGCTCCCTGAGCTTGGCCTTGGCGACCGGGTGGTCGCAGCAGAGCTCCACCGCGTTGACGTAGAACGCCATCCTCTCGTCGCGTCCGGTGGCGGCCTCCGCCTTGGAGCAGTACATCTCCGCGGCGTTGAAGTGGCTGCTGCTGTCGTCGAACTTCTGCTTCAGCTCGGGGTCGTTCCTGAGGATCTCCGGGTACTGCTTGGCGAGGTTCTCGCAGGCGCCCTTCGCCTCGGCGAACCTCTTGCGGCCGTACGCGTCGTTGATCATCTTGCGCAGGGCGCTGACGGTGCCGAGCGCCTTGGTGAGCTGCATCTCCATGGTGGCTATGCCCGGGTACCCGGAGTAGGTCTCCTTGAGTCCCGACAGGTCCTTCTCCGCCTTGGTGATCATACCCTGCTGGAGGTTGACGCGGAAGCTCATCTCGAGGTTCTTGGCCCTCTGGAGCCCCTCCTTGAAGTTGAAGCCGCACTTGATGCACAGCTGGTTGTTTGACTGCTGGGTGGTGTTGCATGCGGGGCAGACGGTCTTGAAGTTCTTCCCGCAGGCGGGGCAGAAGACGGTGTTGGGTCCGGCCTGGACCATGCAGCCGCAGTCCGGGCACCTCATCATCTCGCTGTCGCTGTCGGAGAAGTTCGCGGCGATCTTCTTCTTGTAGCAGAACGCCTGCATGACCTGCACGGCCATCTTCCCGTCGACGTCGCGGGGCAGGTGGACCGCCATGAGCTCGTCGATGTACTTCCTGGTGAGCTGTGTGCCGTTGCTCTCCTGCTCCATGGTCTCCATCACGGGGACGAGTGCCTTGTTGCACCTGCCGTAGGCGATCAGGTCCATGAGTTCCTTGTCCGGTTCGAGGACCAGCTTCACGCTCCTCATGGTGAGGATGTACGAGTCCTGTTCCGGGAGCACGTCGGGTCTGACGTTGTTGACCCTCTTGTCGCACACATCGAACGCGTTCCTGATCTGGGAGCAGGAGCTCCCCTCTGAGAGGGGGTCCAGCTGGATCTCCAGGTTGGGGTGGTTGATCAGGGTGTTGAGCATCTCGATGGGGGAGTAGGCGTCGACGGCCCTGAGTCCCTTGTACGCGTTCAGCACCTTGTCACTGACGGGTTTCGGGGGGTTGCCCTCCCTGACGCCCGCCTGCTTCAGCACGTCCGCCTTGGTGACGCCCTCCCAGTGGAGCTTCTTCGCGTAGTTCTCGGCGATTCCGGGGAGGACGAGGTACGTCCCGTCCCCGAGCACGATGCAGTCCTGCCTGAGCTTCTGGGACTTGCCCTTGAGGATGGTCTGCCCCTCGATGAACTCCTTCCTCCTGAGGATGGGGTCCCTCATGACACGCTCGATGTCGGGGGCGGACTCCACGAGCCTCTCGGCCTTGAAGCGCTGCTCCGTGTCGTTCTGCTTGTTCCTGCTGTCGTTGGCCCACTTGCCCTTCTTGGTCTCCAGTTTCTTGAGGATGGCCTCGATGGTGTAGGTCTCCTCCTTGAACGGGTTGAGCCCGAGGAGCTGACAGTAGTTCAGTCTCTTGTCCGCCATGTGGTGTCCTCTTGGATCATTCCTGGGTCCTGAGTCCCATGTTTCCGGAGGAGATCGCGGTGGCGATGGTTCCGAAGGTGTCACCGAGCCTGTCGATGGTGGTGAAGAGTGCTCCCGCGTCGACGGTGGCGATCTGCCTGAGGAACGACGTGTCGGCCTCTCCGAGACCGACCGCTATGATCGTGATGTTGTCGGACCTGCATCCCATCGCCTGCTCGACAGCGGCGTCCCTCTTGCCCCAGATTCCGTCGGTCAGGACGACTATGATGCCGATCCCCGCTGCGGAGGACAGCATGAGCCTGGCGGTGTCGAGGGGGCTGGCGTCGGTTCCCCTTCCGACCATCTTGACCTTGAGGTCGTCTATGGACCCGAGGATGGCCTGGGAGTCGGACGTGAGCTCTTGGACGACCTTGATCTTGTCACCGAATCCGATGAGTGCGAACTTGGTGTCCTTGCTGGCGAGGGTGTGGACGAAGTCGCGGATCGACTCCTTGGCGGCCTCGATCGGGTCGCCCTCCATGCTCCTGGAGAGGTCCACGCAGATGGCGATGTTCTTCAGGATGGTCTCGTCGCTGGGCCTGTCCTTGGGACTTCCGCCCATCCACCTGATGTCGTCGGGGACGGGTTCCGCCACGACGCTGAGGGGCTCCCCGTCCTGGTAGGCGGTGATGTTGACGACCCCGTTCTCGTCGTAGTTGTACTCGATGTCGATGATGACGCCCTGTCCCCTGTTGTAGAATCCGGAGATGACGACCTTGGCGAGGACGTTGCAGTCGAGGGGCATCCTGGACTCGCCCTGGAGGGTGAACACCTCGATCTTGTCCGTGACGTTGCCCTTCTTGACGGTGAACTGCCTGCGGACGGTGGAGGGGACCTTGGAGTTCCTCTTGATCATGATCTCGTTGACGAACTTGGATCCGTCCTGGCTGACCGAGAGGACGCCGAGGCTGTGAGCGGTGACGTCCGCGATCTGGACGGCCCTAAGTCCGGTGGCGGTGCTGCAGTAGAGCTCCGCGGTGATGGCCGCGCCCTTGGCGACGGCCAGGTCGGTGTCGCCGTGTGCGACGACGTCGCGTCCGGTGAGGTCCTTCAGGAACCTGGCGACGGACGGCATCCTGGTGGATCCGCCGACGAGGAGGATCTCGTCGATGTCGGTCCAGGACATGTTGAGCGAGTCGATAAGGTCGGAGCAGACGTCCTTGGTGGCGCAGAGGAGGTGCTCCGTCATGGACTCGAACTCCGCCCTGGTGAGTGTGTACTTGGCGCTGTAGCCGTCGTAGTTGAGGGGGATCGTGACGCTCTCCGCGATGGACAGGGTCTTCTTGTAGCCCTCCGCCGCGACGATGAGCTCGTTCTTGGTGGGGAGGTCGTCCCTGGGATCCACGTCGAACTCGTCGATGAACTGGTCGCAGACGTACTTGACGATGGCCGCGTCCCAGTCCTTGCCGCCGAGGATGTGGTTGCCCTCGGTTCCGATGACCTCGATGTTGCCCTTGCTGATCCTGACGATCGTGACGTCGAAGGTTCCGCCCCCGAGGTCGTAGACCATGACCGTCTTGTCGGAGGCGTGCTTGTAACCGTAGGAGATCGCGGCCGCGGTGGGCTCGTTGATGATCTTGGGGACCTTCACACCGCAGGCCTCTCCGGCGCGGATGGTGGCGGTCCTCTGGAAGTCGTTGAAGTAGGCGGGGACCGTGATGACGGCCTCCGTGATCTTCTCGCCGGTGGCCTTCTCGGCGTCGGCGATGAGGTGCTGGAGCAGCATCGCGGAGAGGTCCTCCGACGTGTAGTCCTTGCCGTTGAAGCTCACGGCGATGGACCCATCACCCATGTTGCGCTTGAAGGCGGCTGCGTTGACCCCGGTACCGTTGGACTGCATGTCCTTCGCGTCCTCTCCGACGAGGATGTCCCCGTCGTCGAGGAAGCATATGACCGAGGGTGTGATCTCCTTCCCGAACGAGTTCGGGAGGATCATGGGTTTGTTCGTGTTCCTGTCGTATCTTGCGACTGCAGAGTATGTTGTCCCGAGGTCAATTCCAACCTTCATATCCCATCGTGCGTGTAATGTTTTGCGCGTATTTAATAGATAATACTGTCCTACGAAAATCGTATTTCCCGGGATGCCCGCATCCCCGGAGACGGTACGGAAATCCCGTCTACGAAATCCGCAGACGTCTGTCGCATGGCGCGACGGGGGATTCCGCGTGCAGGTGGATTACGTTTTTCGTAGAAACGGGGGGAAGGTGGTTTGTGGTGTCCGCGGGGCTCACACCGAACGGCGGAGCCTGATGAACATGACGACGAGGACGGCTATCGCCGCCACCGCCACGACCGCGGACACCACCGCGAGGATCTCGATGTGCTGCGGGAACGCCACTATCGCGAAGGACATGACCATCAGCAGTGCGGCGAACACGACCATCGTTGTCACGAGCGGTCTCTTCTCCATGGGTGCGGATGCCCGTCATGGTTCTTGAACCTTGGTTATAAGTGCCATGGGGTGGATGCGGGCACCCATGCAGGACCCAATGGAACTATGTGAGCAGGCAGTTCAGTCTTACGGCACCGACCCCGCCAGGTCGGCGGAGTTGTTCAGGCAGGCGGCGGAGGCCGGTTCGCCCAACGGGTACTTCGGCCTGGCCGAGATGATGCTCAACGGCGTCGGGGTCCCGCAGGACGTCGCCGGGGCGGTGGAGCTCTACACGGTGGCGGCGGAGGCCGGCCACCCCCCGTCCATGTTCAGGCTGGGGTCCGTGTGCACCGGTGCGTACGGGACGCCCGAGGACCCGGAGGGTGCGAAGATGTGGTTCGAGCGTGCCGCCGAGGCGGGCATGCCGGAGGCGTTCCCCGAGATCGCCGGTATATACATGTACGGGTACGGCACCGCCCAGGATCCGGTCGCGGCCTACGGATGGTACAGGAAGGCCGCCGACGCGGGCGATCCGCTGTCGATGTTCAAGGTCGGGTACATGTGCGCCGAGGGCGTCGGCACCGAGAGGGACATGGACGAGGCCGTCAGGATGTTCCGCATCTCCGCCATGGCCGGTGTCCCGGAGTCCCAGTTCAAGATGGCCTCGCTGACCGCCGAGGGCGTCGTCCCCGGCGGTGCGGTCATGGCCGCCCAGTGGTACGACCAGGCCGCGTCCAACGGCTTCGCCCCCGCGAAGTTCAACCTCGCCACGATGTACTACGAGGGCGAAGGTGTCGAGAAGGACCTGGACCGTGCGTTCGACCTTTACTCCGAGGTCGCGGAGACCGGGGACGGTGACGCGCTGTTCATGGTCGGGAGGATGTACATGGAGGGTCTGGGGACCGAGAAGGATGCCGGAAGGGGTTTCGAGTTCCTGGGAAGGGCGGCCGCCGCGGGGAACACCATGGCACAGCAGATCGTGCAGGACATCCGCCGCAGGCAGAACACCCAGTTCGTCAGGATAGACGGTTCGTGAGTCACTCGACGGCGACGAACTCGGACTTGGGCTCCCCGCAAACGGGGCAGATCCAGTCATCGGGGAGGTCGGCGAAGGCGACGCCCTCCTTCTCCTCGTCGTAGATATAACCGCACATGGAGCATCTGTACTTCATGGGGGCCGTATCGGTCTCCATGTATTCTAACCTAACCGCGGACATGTACCGTCCACGGGGGTACCCGGTCGTCCGGGTGTGAGAATCCAAGGTGTTTGGGGGAGGGGAGGTCCCCTCCCGGTTGTGTCATTCTTCCTTCTTGCAGCGACCGCAGTTCTCGCAGTTGCCGGGGATGCTGCTCCTCGGACATCCGTTCTGTTCGTCGCCGCCGTTGCCGCACGACTTGCATGCGTTGCAGCCGCTGCATCCGCAGCACCCCTTGCCGTTGCGCCTGTCCCTGACGATGGTCGCCACGGCAAGTGCCAGCAGGAGGACGATGAGTCCGCCGACGAGCAGGTTCCCGGACATCAGGCCGCGGCCTCCCTGTCACCGAGCTGGCGGAAGGGGTCCTTCGCCACGAGCAGGTACACCAGGATCGCGAGGATCACGAAGGCCGCGATGATGCTGCCGATGTGGATCTCGGTTCCGGCGATGATGCTGCCGACGGCGTAGATGATCATTCCGACACCGTATGCCAGCAGGCACTGGTACAGGACCGCGATGCCGGTGGCCTTCCAGGTTCCGAGCTCCCTGTGCATCGCACCGATGGCGGCGAAGCAGGGGGCGCAGATCAGGTTGAAGGCGAGGAAGCCGAGACCGGCGGCGGGTGTGAGTGCGGCTGCGAGGACGGCCTCGAGGCCCTCCCCGTTCTCCCCGGCCTCGATACCGTAGAGGACACCGAAGGTTCCGACGATGTTCTCCTTGGCGATGAGTCCGGTGATGGTTCCGACGGTGAGCTGCCAGTCGTCACCCCATCCGAGGGGCTGGAAGACGAAGCAGATCGCCTCTCCGATGACCTGGAGGATGGAGTCGGTGGTGGCATCGGTTCCGATGAACTCGAAGCTGGTGTTGAACGACATGAGGAACCAGAGGATCACGCAGGAGAGCAGGATGATGGTTCCCGCCTTCTTGACGAAGGCCCATCCCCTGTCGATGGTCCCCTTGAGGACGTTGATCCAGCTGGGCATGTGGTAGGGGGGAAGCTCCATGATGAACGGCGCGGGGGTTCCCGAGAGGCTCTTGAGCTTCTTGAGGATGATACCGGATATGAGCACGCAGACGATACCGAGGAGGTACGAGAACAGCGCGACCATACCGTTGCCGCCGAAGAGGGCTCCGGCGATCATGGCGATGACGGGCAGCTTGGCACCGCAGGGGATGAACGTGACGGTCATGGCGGTTATGCGCCTGTCCCTCTCGCTCTCGATGGTCCTGGAGGCCATGATTCCGGGGATGCCGCATCCGGTACCGACGAGCACGGGGATGAAGGATTTCCCGGAGAGTCCGAAGTACCTGAAGATACGGTCCATGACGAAGGCGACCCTCGCCATGTATCCGACGTCCTCGAGGATGCAGAGCGCGACGAAGAGGACGAGCATCTGGGGCAGGAACCCTATGACGGCTCCCACACCGCCGATTATTCCGTTGACCAGCAGGCCGGTGAGGACGTCGCTGACACCGTTATCGGCGCACCACTGCTCCGCGGCGGGCATGAGTTCGTCACCGATGTAGCCGTTGAGCATGTCGGTGAAGTACGTTCCGATACCTGTGATGTCCCCGTATCCTATGATGGCGAGGAACATCGCACCTATGATGCATATGAAGATGGGCAGTCCGAGGATCCTGTGGGTGACCACGCGGTCGATCCTGTCGGAGAGGGATCCCTTCTCGTCCCTCTTGGCCTTGGTGACGCTGGACGAGACGATCTGGGCGATCGTGCCGTACCTCGCGTCGGCGATGACGGCATCGCTGTCGTCGTCGTACTCCTCCTCGAGCTCTGAGATGGGGCCGGACACCGAGGACCTGACCTCGGGGTGCTGTCCGAGGACGCACTCGTCGTTCTCGAGGATCTTCACCGCGTACCATCTTATGAGTTCGTTGGGGACGTTGCCCCTGATGGCGTTCTCGGTGTGGGATATGACATCCTCGATCCTGTGGTCGAATTTCACGGGTACGGGGGCCTTCCCGTTGCCCGCGACGTCGACGGCGGTCTTGACGAGGTCGTCCACTCCATCGCCCTTGAGGGCGGAGACGGGGACGACGGGGCATCCGAGCCCCTCGGAGAGCTTCTTGACGTCGATCTTGTCGCCGAGTTTCTCGACGGTGTCCATCATGTTGAGGGCGACGACCGTGGGGATCCCCGTGTCGAGGATCTGGAGCGTGAGGAACAGGTTCCTCTCGAGGTTGGTCGCGTCCACGATGTTGATCACGGCATCGGGCCTCTCGTCGATGAGGTAGTTCCTGGAAACTATCTCCTCGGGTGAGTACGGGGAGAGGGAGTAGATTCCGGGCAGGTCGATGAGTTCGGCGTCCGTGCCCTTGATCTTACCGCTCTTCCTGTCGATGGTGACTCCGGGCCAGTTACCGACGCGCTGGGACGATCCTGTCAACTTGTTGAACATGGTCGTCTTACCGCAGTTCGGGTTGCCCGCCAAAGCGATTCTAAGTTCCATTTTATCGTTCTCCCGGGATCCATAGCTCACGCTGACGCAGTGGCTTCGGATCCCAAAACACAGGAGTGTCAGAGGCTCATTCGACCTCTACCATCTCCGCCTCGGCCTTCCTGAGGCTAAGCTCGTAGCCCCTAACCGTGATCTCGATGGGGTCTCCGAGGGGGGCCACCTTGCGGACGTAGATCTCACAACCCTTCGTGATACCCATGTCCATGATGTGCCTCCTCACGGCACCCTCTCCGTGCAGCTTGACGACCTTCGCCGTCTTGCCGCACTCGACATCCTTCAAAGTCTTCATTCTATCAACCCTCCGGGTGGAACAGTATCTTGGACGCCATGTGCCTGTCTATCGCGATCCTGGAGCCCTTCATCTCGAGGATGACGCTCCCGTTCGCGTGGCTCACGACGGATACCTGTGAACCCGTTGTGAATCCGAGTCCCGCCAGGAACCTCTTGGTCTCATCCCTTCCGGAAATCCTGACGACAGTGCCCCGTTCTCCGACCCTGGCCAGGGAAATCGGAACCCCGGGGGCATGCTCCCCCTTGTCACTGCATTTGATGCAGTTGCTGCAGTCTCCGCAGCAATCGGTTTCATGCACAGCACTTGAACTCATGGGGTTTAGGAACGCTTAAACATATTTAAGTTTAGCTACCCCTAAATTAATTTCGAGGGTCTTCAAAATCGTATCCGACCGCTTCGGCGAGGGTCCGTATGCGCTCTCCGTACGGCGGTTCGGTCGATCCCTCGCGGTCGATCAGGAGGAAACGGGTGCCCGCGGAGGCCGCTGCCCGCATGTCGGAGGGGGAGTCGCCGATGAAGACCGTGTCCCCGGGGGCGTAACCCGTGAGCCCCATGCACATCTCCAGCATCTCGGGGTCGGGTTTGCCGTTCCGGACGTCCTCGCGGCCGACGACGGCGTCGAACAGTCCGAGGACGCCGTGGGAGGCCAGGAGCTCCCTGGTGTGGACGCCGGACGCGTTCGTGGCGATGCAGATCGCGTTCCCCGCGTCCCTGAGCAGGGCGAGGGTCTCCGCGGTGTCCGGGAACGGTCTCTCGAGGACCTTCCATGAATCCCAGCTGAACGGTTCGGAATCGTTGACGAACTCCGATCTGAAGAGGGTCCCCTCCAAGTCGAATATATAAAGATGATGCATGGGAGGACCTCGTGTGGAGGAAGGTGCCACGGGCGGTCCGCATCGGCGGTGCGCCATCCCCCCTCCGTTTTCGGATTGGAAGGCGGAACCGATGGTTAAGGTTTTCCATCGCCCCTATGGTAGGGTTTATAACCTCGGCCGTCTAGGTGCGTTCCATGATGACCGACATCGAAATAGCCGAGTCAGCGACCGTCAAACCCATCAAGGAGGTCGCGGCATCCCTCGGCCTCAGTGAGGACGACATCAGCTTCTACGGAAAGCACATCGCGAAGATCCCCGTCGCGACCCTCGAGAAGTACAAGGATAGGGAGAACGGGAAGCTCGTGATGGTCACGGCGATCACACCCACCCCCGCCGGAGAGGGTAAGACCGTCACCAGCATCGGACTCATCCAGGGTCTCGGACACCTCGGCAAGAACGTCGTCGGTGCCCTCAGGGAACCCTCCATCGGACCCACCTTCGGAATCAAGGGCGGTGCCACCGGCGGAGGATACTCCCAGGTGTACCCCATGTGGGACATCGACCTCCACTTCACCGGTGACATCCACGCCGTCACCGCGGCGCACAACCTCCTGTCCGCCATCCTCGACAACGAGCTGGTCAGGGACAACGCGCTCAACATCGACCCCAACCGCATCGTCCTGAAGAAGGCCATGGACATCAACGCCCGTGAGCTCAGGAACGTCGTCACCGGTCTCGGCCGCGACAGGATCCTCGGAGGAGTCCCCCACGAGGCGAGTTTCCTCATCACCTCCGCATCCGAGATCTCCGCCATCCTCGCGCTCTCCGAGGACCGTGACGACCTCCGCGCCAGGCTCGAGCGCATGGTCGTCGCATACACCTACGACAACAAGCCCGTCACCGTCGCCGACCTGAAGTGCGTCGGTGCGATGATGGTCCTCCTCAAGGACGCCGTCAACCCCAACCTCGTCCAGACCCTCGAGGGACAGCCCGTGTTCGTCCACGGATTCCCCTTCGCCAACATCGCGCACGGAACCAACAGCATCATCGCCACCAAGGCGGCGCTCAAGCTGGGGGACTAAGTGGTCACGGAGGCCGGTTTCGCATCCGACCTCGGTGGAGAGAAGTTCATGGACATCGTGTGCAGGCAGTCCGGCATGAGACCCGACTGCGTCGTCATCGTCGCATCCATCAGGGCCATCATGACCCACGGGGGCGGACTCCTCGACGACGAGTCCACACTCACCCTCGAGACCCTCGAGAAGGGATTCTGCAACCTCGACAAGCACATCGAGAACATGTCCGGATACGGTGTCCCCATCGTCGTCTCCATCAACCACTTCGCATCCGACTCCGAGGAGGAGATCAAGCTCGTCCGCGAGCACTGCGAGAAGATCGGCGTCAGGGTCGCGTTCTCCGACGCGTTCATCAAGGGCGGGGAGGGAGCTGTCGAGCTCGCCGAGACCGTCATCGACGCACTCGAGAACGACAAGGCGGACTTCAAGTTCCTCTACGACCTCGACTCCCCCATCAAGTCCAAGATCGAGACCATCGCCAAGAGGATCTACGGTGCCGACGGCGTCACGTTCTCCGCGGTCGCGGAGAAGGCCATCGCCGGAATGGAGGCGGACGGCTTCGGCAACCTGCCCATCTGCATCGCCAAGACCCAGGCGTCCCTGACCGACGACTCCAAGAAGAAGGGAGCGCCCAAGGGATGGATCCTCAACGTGAGGGAGGTCCAGCTCTCCTCCGGAGCCGGATTCATCGTCCCCATCTGCGGTACGCTCACCCTCATGCCCGGACTCCCCAAGGTCCCCGCCGCGATGAGGATGGACCTCCTCCCCGACGGAAGGATCGTAGGACTCAAGTGAGACCGTAAACGGGGGCCACCGCCCCCTTTCCACACCGCCCGTCACAAAGTGGCGGGCGTACAATCGTTCTGAGAACAATCCGCGGGCCGTTAGGATCGGCGCCCTGTCAAAACCATCTATCCGCCGTTCCCGGACGGGGCCGGCATCACTCGGACTCGCGCTGGACGTTCCTGATGCCGTCGGCCATGTCGTACCAGCGGTCCGACTCCTCCTTGTCGACATCGACGCCGTCGCCGAGCTTGTACATGTTGCCCAGGAGGATCTGGGCGCCCGTGTGGCGGTTGAGTGCCGCGGAGGTGAGCCAGTTCAGCGCCTTCTTCATGTCCTGCTCCACACCGCATCCGGCCTTGTAGAACTGACCGAGGACGAACTGCGCCTCGGCGTGTCCCCCCTCGGCGGCCATGGCCATCCACCTGGCCGACTCCCCGAAGTCACGTGGGACGGTGTCGTTGCGGAAGAACACGAGCGCCAGCTCGTACTGGGCGCGTATGTCGCCTGTGGCGGCTGCCTTCTGGAAGAGCATCTGCGCCCTGACGACGTCCTTGGAGACGCCGAGGCCGTGCAGGTAGATCTTGCCCAGGAAGTAGGATGCGCTGGGGTGTCCCTTGAGGTGCGCCCTCTCGAACCAGGAGCGCGCCGCCTTGTAGTCCTTCGGGAGGCCCTGGCCCCTCGCGTACATGAGGCCCAGGCAGAACTCCGCGTCCGGATTGCCGTCACGGGACTCCCTGATGAAGGTGGAGTACGCCTCGGTGTAACCCTTCTCGTTCCTGTTGCGGATGACGTACTTCGCCCACTCCAGGGGTTCCATTGAATCAGGTCCCGAGCCGTTCATATGACCTCCTTGAATGTTGCCCTGATTATTAGCGTTTACGGGAAAAGGATGCACGGGCGGCGATCGGTCCCGTGTCGCAAGCAGACGGCGGCCATGGAGCCAGCCGGGAACAATCCTTTATAGAACGCGCACATGAGGACATCCATGACCCAGTACACCGTAGATGAGGAGGGCCTGTACCAGCCGGCCCGCATGCACATGGACCGTTCGTCCAAGGACTACGATCCCAGGGCCGCCGCCGTCGCGGCGGAACAGGGTGCCGCCGACTCCGTGCCCGACGCACAGTACATCTACGGACTGTTCCTCCACACCGGGGAGGCCGGGGTCCAGAGGGACACGGCCACCGCGGCGGAGATGTTCGCCCTGTCGGCATCCGGCGGATGCAAGCCCGCGTCCATAGTGGCCGCGGAGATGACCAGGAACGATGCGGACCTGATGGACAGGCTCCTCCCCCTCAGGCTGAGGGGAGAGCTGGGCGACACCGACGCCTGCCGCAGGCTCTTCGAGCTGTACGACAACGGTGCGGAGTGCGTCAGGAAGGACCATGTCGAGGCGGTGAGGTTCTACACCGTCTGCGCCGAGGACGACGACGTCGTGGCGCAGGACGTGGTCGGCTTCATGTACATGATGGGCAAGGGTGTCCGCAAGGACAGGGACGCCGCGGTGTACTGGCTGAACAGGGCGTCCGACAACGGCAGCGGCTCCGCGATGTACCACATGGGTCAGATGTACGACCAGGGCCTCTGCGACACCGAACCCGACATAAAGCAGGCGGTGCAGTGGTACAGGAGGGGTGCCGAGGCCGGCGACATGGACGCGCAGTTCTCGCTCGGATGCATCTACACCCTGCCCCGCAGCAAGTACACCAACGAGAGGGAGGCGGCGGTCATGTTCTCCAAGGCCGCCGAACAGGGCCATGCCGAGGCCCAGTACCAGATCGGCATGATGTGCGCATACGGCCAGGGCGTGAAGAGGGACCCGTCCCTCGCCGTCAGGTGGCTCGAGAGCGCATGCGAGGGCGGATTCCAGCAGGCGATGGTCGACTACGCCAACATGTCCTTCGAGGGACAGGTGATCCCCAAGGACCTGGAGAAGGCCGCACACTGGTTCACCGTCGCCGCCAACAGGTGCAACGGCTACGCGCAGTACGCGCTCGCCTGCATGTACGGCAACGGGTTCTACTACGAGCAGAGCGACGAGACGGCACTCAAGTGGTTCAGGGAGGCGGCCGAGATGGGGGAGGTCAACTCCCAGTACTGCCTCGCCTGCTTCTACTACGAGGGTCGCGGTACCGAGAAGGACCTGTCCGAGGCGGCCATGTGGTTCGACCAGGCCGCGGACCAGGGGCACCCCGCCGCGAAGGCGTTCCTCGGGATGCTGCAGGTCACCGGGTCCGGCACCAGGCAGGACGTGGCCGAGGGTCTCAGGAACCTGAACGAGTCCGCGGAGCAGGGCTACTTCGAGGCCCAGTACTACCTCGGGAAGCTCTACTACGAGGGCAAGTACGTGGACCGCAACATACCCCGCGCCAAGAAGTTCCTCAGCCTCGCCTCCAAACAGGGCGACAGGGACGCCATGGCGCTGCTCAACAAGATCAAGACGGAGAGGTCGAAGTGAAGGACCATCTCCAGCGCGATGCGAACGCGGGCGACCCGTACGCCTGCCTCGGCGTCGCGTACTACTGTTTCACGGGGAAGGACCGCGAGCAGGACATCGGTGCCGCCATAGGCTGGTACGAGAGGGCCGCCGCGGGGAAGTGCCCCAGGGCCCACTGGGAGCTCGCCAAGATATACCGCGACGGCGAGTACGTGGAGCGCGACCTGGACCACTACATGGAGCACCTGACCGCCGCCGCCGAGCTGGGGAACTCCGAGGCGCAGATGGCCCTGGCGGACGAGTACCGTGCGGGGGAGGTGGTGGGACGGGACGACGCCCTCGCCTTCTCATGGTACAGGGCGGCCGCCGAGAACGGCGAGTCACGTGCCAAGTTCATGGTCGGGTACAGCTACGCGCACGGCATAGGCACGGAGGTCTCCGACGGCGAAGCCGAGATGTGGTTCGCGTCCGCCGGGATGACCGGGGACGCGGAGCTGTTCCTCCAGCTGGGGCTGTGCTTCGAGTACGGTCTCCAGGGCATAGAGGTCAACCCCATAGAGGCGGGCAGGTGGTACAAGTACGGGGTCGACATGGGCCACGAGAAGTGCACGATCTGCTGGAGCTCGCTGCTGGGCGAGATGCACGGTTCGACCGGAGACACCTACGAGGTCCGCATGTACAAGCTCAACTCGTCGAACACCCAGAAGGAGGCGAGCCTCCGCGACTCGGCCCTGGGCATAGCGGACGAGTGCTTCGACGCCGGCGACGAGGACAACGCGTTCGAGTACTACCAGAGGGCGGCCGACCTGGGGAGCCCCATCGCGATGTTCAACGTGGCGATGATGCACCACTGGGGCATACACGTGAAGCGCAACGACATGAGGGCGTACGAGCTCCTGGTGAGGGCGGCCAGCGCCGGATCCGAGGACGCCCAGTTCTACCTCGCCCGCATGTACGACGACGGCAAGCTGCCGAAGGACGAGAACGAGGCGATAAGGTACTACGTCAAGGCCGCGGTGAACGGGTTCCTCCCGGCGCTGTACTACCTGAGCAAGTACTTCGACCACCCCGAGGTCTACGTCCGTCGCAGCAGGACGAGGTGAGGACATGTCTTTCGAGAGTGTTATGAGGGCCGCGCGCGAGGGGGACCCCGACGCGCAGGTGGCGATGGGCTACCTGTTCTACAAGGGCGACGGGGTCGTCCAGGACAGGAGGGAGGCGGCGCTGTGGTTCGGACGCGCCGCGGACCAGGGCAACGCCGAGGCGATGTGCAACCTGGGCCACATGTGCGCCCACGGCACCGGGATGGAGATGGACCTGGAGAGGGCGATGGAGCTCTACAGGATGTCCGCCGACCTCGGGTACGCCAGGGCGATGTTCAACCTGGGGTTCATGTACTCGGACGTCGAGGGCGTCGAGCAGGACTGGTCCCAGGCCCTGCACTGGTACGGGAGGGCCGCCGAGGCGGGCAACCTCATGGCGTACTACAGGGTCGGTGTGATCCACGAGGAGGGCAGGGGCGTCCCGGTGGACACGGACCTCGCCCGGGAGATATACGCCACGTGCCTCTCGGAGGGCTACGCCAGGGCCGGCTACAGGCTCGGCATGATGCACCTCGAGGGCAGGGGCGTCCCCGCCGATGCCGACAAGGCGGCGGGTTTCATGATCAAGGCGGCGGACCTCGGATCCGAGGACGCGATGTGCGTCCTGGGGAGGATGTCCCTCTCCGGCGAGGGGATGGTCCGCAGCGAGAAGAACGCCAGGAAGTGGCTCATGAAGGCGGCCGCACGCGGCAGCGCGGAGGCCTCGGAGGTCCTGGCATCGATGGGCAGGTGATCTCACATGAGGATGAACGGATACCAGCTGGAGACGGTGGTGAAACTGGTCTCCGGCATCAAGGGACGCAGTCCCTTCTACGCCGAGAAGTACAGGGACGTGGACACCGACGCGGTGCTCACGCAGGAGGATTTCGAGAGGCTCCCCTTCACCGACAAGGGCGACCTCCGCTCGGCCTACCCCCTGGGGCTGGCCGCGGTCCCGGAGAGGGACATCGTCAGGATACACTCGTCCTCCGGGACGACGGGGACACCGGTGGTGATCCCGTACACCAGGAGGGACGTGGAGGACTGGGCGGTGATGTTCGAGCGCTGCTACAGGATGGCCGGGATCACCGAGGAGGACCGCATACAGATCACGCCCGGATACGGGCTCTGGACCGCCGGCATAGGTTTCCAGGCGGGCTGCGAGAGGCTGGGTGCCATGGCGGTGCCGATGGGTCCCGGCAACACGGACAAGCAGATCCGCATGATGCAGGACATGGGCTCCACCGTGCTCTGCGCCACCTCGTCCTACGCGCTGCTCCTGTCCGAGGAGATCGGCAGGCGCGGCATCAGGGACACCATCAGGCTGAGGAAGGGGATCATCGGCTCCGAGCGCTGGGGGGAGAAGATGCGCAACAGGATCGCCGAGGACCTCGGGGTCGACTTCTACGACATATACGGCCTCACCGAGATCTACGGTCCCGGGATAGGCATAAGCTGCGACTACCGCAACGGGATCCACATGTGGGACGACTACCTCTACTTCGAGATCATCGACCCGGTGACCGGGGAGGTGCTCCCCGACGGGGAGGTGGGCGAGCTCGTGATCACGACGCTCCGCAAGGAGGGTGCGCCGCTGATCAGGTACAGGACCCACGACCTCACCAGGATCATCCCCGGGGAGTGCCCCTGCGGTTCGAGGTTCCCCCGCATCGACATCATAGTGGGACGCACGGACGACATGGTGAAGGTGAAGGGGGTCAACATGTTCCCGGCGCAGTTCGACGAGGTGCTGTCCTCGATGGACTCCGCATCCGGCGAGTACCAGGTGATGATCGACCACCTCAACGGCAGGGACACGGTCACGGTGTTCTTCGAGACCGCGGTTCCGGAGGCGGACCGCAGGTCCGTCGAGGACGACCTGGTAGCCAGGATGAAGTCCAAGGTCGGCGTCACCGTGGTGGCCAAGGCCGTGGACGAGGGTCACCTGCCCCGCAGCGAGAAGAAGACCAACCGCATATTCGACAACCGCTACTGATACCATGCGCGAGCTCGATGTCATCACGGCCGCCCTGACCGATGCCGCCGTCCACGTGATGGGTGGCGACAGGTCCGCGGAGTCCAAGGGGACCGAGATCGGCGTCTACGACGTCGTCACTGGATCGGACCTCCTCGCGGAGCGTACGATCCTCGACAGGCTCCGTTCGGAGTTCCCCGGCGACACGGTAATCTCCGAGGAGACCAACCCGGACGCCCGCATGTCCGGCAGGACGTGGGCGGTCGACCCCATAGACGGGACGATGAACTACACCCGCGGGATACCGCTCTTCGGGATGCAGGCCGTGTTCACGGAGGACGGGGTCCCCAGGGCGTCGGCGATACACGTGCCGGTCCACGGGGAGATGTTCACGGCATCTGGGGACGGCGCGTTCCTCAACGGGGAACCGATCCGCACCGCGCGCCCGCGCCCGCTCAGGGAGTGCATCCTCTCCACCGGTGACTTCAGCAGGAGGTCGCAGGCGTACAGGGAGGCGCAGGCGGCCCTGATGCACGACTGCTACGGTGACATCGCCAGGTTCAAGGTCCTGGGCGCCGCCTGCCTCGACTTCGCCTACCTGGCGAGCGGGAGGACCGACGTACACGTGAGGTTCGTCAACAGGGTGTGGGACTTCCTGCCCGGGATGTACCTCGCCGAGATGGCCGGTGCGGTCTACGACAGGGATCTCATGGACAGGTACGGCCTGCTGGTGATGTGCTCCTGCGACGAGGTCCTGGAGGAGGCCGTCGGCACCATCGTGCCGAGGATACTCCCCTGTCTGGAATGATTGTAAAAACGTGGTTTCCGGTGTCCGTGGATCCGCGGGGGCGACCCGCGGACCCGGCTCACCTCTTGTTGCCGCCTATCATGACGAGGTAGGCGAGGAGGGCCTCGAGCTGGATCCTCTCGTTGCTGCCCTCGACGATCCTGAACTCTATCTCGCCGATCTTGTCCATGAGCCTGACCTTCTCCGAGTCGGTGATGGCGAGGTCGAAGATGGCGGAGTGGATCTGCCTTATGATGTCCTGTCCGGAGAGTCCGAACGTGATCATGGTCTCGTCGAGCATGTCCCTGGACTTGACGAAGTTCCCGGAGAGCGCGGTCTCCAGCATGGACCTGACCGCCTCGGGGTTGGCCATGCCGGTGGTCTGGTAGATGAGGTCGAGGTCGATGGTCCTGCCGAGGGATGCGGCCACCTGCAGGGAGTTGACGGCGCGCCTCATGTCGCCCCTTGCGACGTGAACGAGTCCGCTCATGGCCTCCTCGTCTATGTCCACGCCCTCCTCGGTGACGATCCTCTGGAGGAACTCCCTGACGTCGTCGGTGGTGAGGGGCTTGAACCTGAACACGGCGCACCTGGACTGGATCGGGTCGATGATCTTGGAGGAGTAGTTGCAGGAGAGGATGAAGCGGCAGATGCCCGCGTACTTCTCCATGGTCCTCCTGAGTGCGGCCTGGGCGTCGGACGTCAGTGCGTCCGCCTCGTCCATGAAGATGATCTTGAACTCGGCACCGCCGAGCGGGGAGGTCCTGGCGAACTCCTTGATCTTGCCGCGGACGACGTCGATACCCCTCTCGTCGGAAGCGTTGAGCTCGATGAAGTTGCCCTTCCACTCGTCCCCGAACATGCCCTTGGCGAGGGCGAGGGAGCAGGTGGTCTTCCCGGTGCCCGCGGGTCCGGTGAGGAGGAGGTGCGGCATGTTCCTCGATGACACGTATGCCTTCAACCTCTCGGTGACGTGCTTCTGTCCTACGACATCGTCGAGTGTTCTCGGCCTGTACTTCTCCGTCCAGATCTCGTTCATGGTGACCGTCCCGGTGAATGGTCAGGACTCATAAAACCTTGTTGCAGGGGTCCGCCCGGACGTGCCGGGCGGGGTGCGGCGGGCGGGGGGTCCCATGCTCACCTCTGTATCCCCTGGAACAGCTCGTCCAGGATCCTCAGTGCCCCCCTGCCGCCGAGCACGGGCCTGTCCACGAACACCATCCTGTGCTCCGTGGGTATCCACAGGTCTAGTCCGACGGAGCAGGTGCCGCGCTTCTCCAGGAGCATCGCGGAGTACCCGTCGGTGAACGCGGCGTCCACGCGGGTGCGGGACGCGTCGCGGTCCACGGCCTCCGGGCAGCCGACGGAGTCGAGGAAGGAGGTCAGCCTCCCCCTGGTGGCATCGTCCCACCACGGTTTGACGTCGACGGCCTCCGGGAACATCCCGAGGTAGGAGTGCAGCCACTCGACCAGCGGTGCGACCGCCGTGGTGTCGAGGTCCACGGAGTACGTGGAGCAGCGCGCCTTCATGCCCTCGTGCATCCCGCTCAGGAGCACACGGGAGCTGCGGCGCTCCATACCCGAGAGCACCTCCAGGGCGGGCGCGGGGTCCACACCCGCCGCATCGGCCACGGTGCGGATCCACGAGCCCGTGGATTGGAACCCGATCGGGACCTCCGGGACCACGCAGTGGGACCCGAGGCGCCTGTAGACCTCCATGGTGGCGCCGCAGTACTCGGGGAGCACCGACACGGTGATCCCGGCGCGGGACGATCCGCGCAGCTCCCCCACGGTGCATCCGGCACCGACGAACGCCCCGACGGTCAGACCCATGGCCTCCACGTAGGAACGCAGCTCCCCCACGGTGCTCTCCCAGCCCTCCAGCGTCACGGGCAGTCCGACGACGTTCACGACCCCCGGGTCAGTCCCGGTGCGGGCGCACACAGCGCCCACCATCGACGCGATGGTGGAGTCGTAACCCACGTGGGGCCTCTCGGACATGAGGTTGTTCTCGGCGACGACGAAGGCACCGCCGTAACCCGACCTGTAGACCGCACCGTTGAGGTCGTCGCCGATCAATGACGTCCCCGGGGATTGGATGACCACCACGAGCTCCGCATCGATCTCGGACACCAGGTCCTGGACCTTGTAGTCCGCACCGTTCACGTAGTCCTCCTCGTCGATGTACGTGCACGGGACCCTGGGATGGTCGAAGTAGAAGGGTCCCTCGCGTATCGAGTAGTCGCGGAGGACCGTCCTCGCGGACAGGCGGGACGAGTGCGTCCTGCAGCCGCCCGGTCCGTGGATCACCGCCCTGCAGCCCAGGACGCTCTCCGCCGCGATGACGGAGGCCAGGAAACCGTCCATGGTCTCCTTGTGCATCAGGCGCACCTCCATCCCTCGGCGACGGGCGCCCTGAACATCCTGCTCAGCCTCTCCGCGTAGTCCATTATGCCGGCCAGCCCGGGATGCGGTTCGCCTATCGCGCTGCACCTGTACCCGATGTGCAGGTCCGACTGGCTGTCGGATAGGACGAGGTCCGGTTGGAGCTCCCTGCAGTCGGACTCCACCATCCCGGAGATGTACTCCTCCTTCGACATGCTCAGCTCGGTCCCCATTATCCATCTGTTGTACGTGGTCTCCCTGGTCCTGACGACCTCGACACCGAGGTCGTCGAGAAGCTCGAACAGCCACCTGTACCTCCCCGAGGGCCTGGTGACGACCACCACCCTCCTGCCCCTCGTGTGCGGTGTCAGACGGGATATCCCCGCCTCGTAGCGGGAGCGCACCTCGGCCTTGGCGGCGGAGGTGTCACGACCGGTTATCTCCGAGACCTCGTCGAACCAGCGGTCCATCGCACCCATCCCGCGGGGGAGCGCCTCCCTCATGTGGACGGACCCCGTCCTCTCGCAGATGAGGTCGCAGTTCCTGTTGAAGACCATGTTGTCCATGGAACGGACCGAGACGCCGGCGCGACCCATCCTGCGCACGTCCTCGAGACGGCATTTGCCGGGGTAGACGGTGTTGATCTCGAACCCGGCCATGGACAGCAGCTCCTCGACGGAGGCGTCCATGTGGGCGTGGAACTCCCTGCCCACGCGGTAGTCCCCGAGTATGTTGACCAGACCCATGTCCTTCTCGTCACAGGGTTCGACCAGCTCCATGACCTTCCCAATCGCCATCTCCCTGCCGTGGACCACGCCCCCGGCGGCTATGCCGTCGACAGGGACGGGGATGACCCTCATCCCGGTCTCGGCGGACATCCTGGAGCAGCAGTCCTCTATGTCGTCCCCTATGATCCCCGGGACGCACATGGACACGACGAACACGACCCCGTCACCCATCTCCGCCCTGTGGCGGATGGCATCCTCCAGTGCGGGGATGCCGCCGAACACGGAGGCGGAGTCGTCGAGGTCGGTGCAGGTGACGTGGTCCCAGATTGAGTCCCCGTCACCGTGGAGGTCCCTGTGGACGGTGACGATGTCCGAGTTGCAGCACATCATGTAGGCGCAGCTCGAGGGGCCGTGGACTATGGTGTGCGCGTCGCGGATGCGTGCGGTGTAGGAGACCGCACCGGCACCGGCGCAGGACTTCAGGGACCTGCGGTCCTCCACCGGGTTTCGGACCCTGGTGTACCCGCAGTCGCATCCCCTGTCCAGGGGCACGCCCTTGGCGACCCTGTCCATCGAGTCGTCGTCCAGCGGGTGCGGGTGGTGTAGCTCCACCGTGCCGTTGCGGATGCCCTCGACGAGGTCCACTACGCGCTCGATGGACATGGCGGGTCCGGAACCGGGGAACGCCTCGGAAACGGTCCTCCCCATGGACTCCGCCTGCATGAAAAGGGGGTCCCTCTCGACCACGGTGACGATGGGGAGTCCCACGCCGTCCGCGAAGTTGCGGACGTACTCCTCCTCCCCCTCCATGCCCCTGCGGTTCAGGATTATCCCGCCCACGCGGGGGCTCCCGTTGTCGTAGTTCTGGAGTCCCTTGAGGATGTTGTTCGCCGCGTAGAGCGACATGAACTCCCCGGACGTCACGATGAACACGACGTCGGCGTAGTCGTGTCTCAGCGGAACGGCGAACCCGCCGCACACCACGTCCCCGAGGACGTCGTAGACCCTCACGTCGTGCTCCATGTCCGAGATACCGTTGGAGTCCAGGAAGTCGAACATCGTGAGGATGCCCCTCCCGGCGCATCCGACGCCCGGTTCCGGTCCGCCCGCCTCTATGCAGTGTACACCACCGGATCCGACGGACAGCACGTCGTCCAGTTTCCTGTCCTCCTTGGGGACCTCCCTGAGGTACCTCAGGACGGTGTTCTGGACCCTGCCCCCCAGGAGGAGGCGCGTGGAGTCGTGTTTCGGATCGCATCCGATCTGCAGGACCTTCAGGCCCCTGTTCGACAGTGAGTGGGATATGTTCGCCGATATCGTGGATTTCCCGATCCCGCCCTTTCCGTAGACCGCTATCTGCAACATTAGTTGGATGTATCATCCAACAATTATAATTCACATTGGGTGGTTCGGACAATCTTTAAATCATCGCGGACACATGTCTCCCATCAATCCGTAGGAGATGAGAAGATGTACTGTCCCAACTGTGGCAAGGAACTGTTGCATCCCGATTCGAGCTACTGCAACTGGTGCGGGTACCGGATCGGAGACCACCCCGGCAACGGGGCGGGCTCGGACGCCAGGATACTGATGAACAAGAAGAGCGAGGGGATGGTGCTGATCCTGTCCATCTTGATACCCGGTCTCGGCCACATGTACGCCGGGAAGGTGAACCGCGGCATAGCGATCCTCGTGGCCTCCATACTCCTGTCCGTGGTCGCGTTCTACTGCCTCTACGGACTGGTGCAGACGGAGGTCGGCGCGTTCGTGTTCGTCGCCGGCCTGCTGTCCCTGGTTTCGTTCTGCATCTGGATCTACGCCGTGTTGGACTCGTACAACGCCGTCAAGGAGTACAACACCGCGCTGGTGACCACGGGCAACCCGCCGTGGTGAGCGTAGGACACGGACCTGGCCGTACGGCTACGGTTCACAAACACCTTCACGTCTCCTTCTACTCACCGCGTTAATAAACCTGTAACCCGTTACCCGAAGGCATGAAGATCAAGGATGCCTACAGGCTCGCGATAGAGGCCGGTATGTCGAAGGACCCCCGTCCCAGGGACGAGGTGGACCGTGTGCTCTCGGATGCCCGGGAGGCATACGACAAGCTCCCCGAGGACAGGAGGGACCTGTTCGACCCGGAGCGCCTCTGGAACCCCTACGCCGACTCCCGTTTCTCGTTCTGCCCCGAGGAGGACCTCGAGGCCGAGGCGGAGTGCTTCATGTGGGGCGTGGACATCGGCACCGGCGAGGTGCTCCTCGCCGACAGACTCAGGGAGAGGGGCAGGAACATATCCGCGGTGGTCGCACACCACCCCATAGGTACCGCCAGGACCTGCTTCCCCGAGGTCATGTGGATGCAGACAGACATGTACCACGACGCGGGCGTCCCCATCAACGTCGCCGAGGGTCTGATGAAGGGCCGCATGGACGACGTCCTCAGGGGCGTCATGGGGTCCAACTACAACCAGGCCGTGGATGCAGCCAGGCTGCTGGGCATCCCGCTGTTCAACATCCACTCCCCCGCCGACAACATGGTCCAGGACTACATGACCCGCATGTTCGAGACCGCACAGCCCAGGACACTGGGGGACATCATCGACACGCTCTACACCGAGCCCGAGTTCAGGGACGCCGCCAGGTTCAACAGCCCGCCCAAGATCATGGTGGGCTCCAAGACCTCCCGCTGCGGGAGGATCGTGTGCAAGATGACCGGCGGCACCTCCGGACCCAAGGAGATCTACGAGAAGTTCGCACAGGCCGGTGTGGGCACCGTCGTCGGCATGCACTTCCCCGAGAGCCACATCGAGGAGGCCAGGAAGCACAACGTCAACATCGTCATCTCCGGCCACATGTCCTCGGACTCCCTGGGCATCAACCTGATATGCGACGTCTGGGAGAGGGAGGGGATAGATGTGATCCCCTGCTCCGGACTCACCCGCCACAGCAGGAACTGACATGTTCGAGAACGCATCCAACATCATCTCGGACGCATCGAAGCTGGACTACGACTACGTCCCCGAGAACCTCACCGACAGGGAGGGGCAGATGTCCTCCCTCGAGGTGCTGTTCCGTCCCCTCGCACAGCACGGGCGCTCGTGCACGGCGTTCCTCACCGGCAGCGTCGGCACCGGGAAGACGGTGACGGCGAAGCGCTTCTGCAGGGACATGTCCGACTACTGCAGGAACAGGGGCCGCCCCATAGAGGTGCTTTTCATCAACTGCAGGAACAGGAACTCCGAGGCAGCGGTCATCCTCCAGATGATACGCTTCTTCGATCCCGGGTACCCGGACAGGGGGTTCTCGGTGGAGGAGATGGCCCGCGTCCTCAGGAACCACCTGATGGACAACAACCGCAGCATGGTCATCGTGCTGGACGAGGTGGACGTCCTCATACGCAAGGGCACCGTCGACATCGTCTACCAGCTCACCAGGTTCTCCGACGGTGCGGAGCACTCCGCCCGCGTCTCCCTGATCCTGATCTCCCAGGAGCCCGTCTACGACTACATGGACGAGGCGTCCGTGTCGTCCTTCCGCAGGTCCAACGTGGTCAGGTTCGACAGGTACACCCGCGAGGAGCTGCTCAGGATCGTCACCGCCAGGGCGCAGGAGGCACTGTACCCCGGGAGGATCACCGACGACGCGCTGGCGCTCATAGCGGACAACTCCGCGGACTACGGTGACGCCAGGATGGCCATAGAGCTCCTGGACCGTGCGGCGAACATCGCCGAGGGCGACGACCGCGGGGAGGTGGACGTCGAGCACGTGCGCGCCGCGAAGGCCATGATATACAGCACCGTGTCCGAGTCCAAGCTGGTCAGCCTGGACGTCAACAGGAAGGTGTCGCTCCTGGCGGTCGCCCGTGCGATCAAGACCAACCTGAACATCAACATGTCCGCCGCAGAGAAGACCTACGCCGTGGTGTGCGAGGAGTACGGCGTTGCCGCACGCAAGCACACCCAGTTCTGGACCTACATACAGGACCTGGAGAAGGCCGGTTTCCTCAGGACCGTCGTCAGGAACGACGGCAACGGCAGGACCACCCTGATATCGCTGCCCGACATCCCCTCGAAGGTGCTGGCGGCGAAGATGGAGGCCATCCTGGACCGCGAGATGTCCAGGGAGGTGGACCCCGATGAGATGTGACCACTGCGGGAGGGATGCGGTGACGTTCATCCGCTACAACGGCACCCACCTGTGCGCCGATCACTTCATGCGCTACGTGGACCGCAGGGTGAAGAGGGAGATCCGCAAGCAGATCGACGTCCAGCGCGGCGATAGGATCGCCGTGGCCGTCTCCGGCGGGAAGGACAGCATGGTCGCACTCAGGATGGTCGCATCCGTGTTCGGCCCCCGCAACGGCGTGGAGGTCCACGCCATCACCGTGGACGAGGGGATAGACGGCTACAGGCCCCCGAGCGTCGACATAGTCAGGAGGTACTGCGAGGCCAACGGGATCCACTTCCACCTCAGGTCGTTCTCCGAGCTGGGGGTCACCATGGACGGTGTGGCGCCCCACTGCACCGACAGCAGCCCCTGCACCTACTGCGGCGTGTTCAGGAGGAGGCTGATGAACGACGAGGCCCGCAGGATCGGGGCCCGCTACCTCGCCACCGGGCACAACCTCGACGACATGGCCCAGTCGGTCATGATGAACTTCGTCAGGGGCGACGTGGAGAGGCTCGCCAGGCTCGGTCCCCACACCAAGGTCCAGCCCGGACTCATCCCCAGGTTCCTGCCGCTCAGGCTGATCCCGGAGAAGGAGGCGCTGCTGTACGCCATCGTCTCGGGGATGGAGTTCTGGGACGGGGAGTGTCCCTACTGGAAGGAGGCGCTCAGGAACCAGTACCGCGACATAGTCGACGACCTGGAGGACAGGTCGCCCGGTGCGAGGTTCAGCATAATGTCCTCGTACGACACCCTGAGGCCGATGCTGCACAGGGAGTACCCCCAGTCCAACCTGCACCTCTGCGGATGCGGTGAGCCCACCGTCGGCGAGCGCTGCAAGTCCTGCGAGCTCGTGGAGGAGGCCCGCAGGCGCATATCGGGAGAATGATGGGCCCGGGGGATCCCCCGGACCCGTTGAACCCGTTTCTCAGATCCTCTTCCACTTGGCACCGTCGGAGGAGTCCTCCAGTGCGATGCCGGACTCCTTGAGCCTGTCGCGGATCATGTCGGCGAGGTCGTACCTCTTGTCCTTCCTGAGCTGCGCCCTGAGGTCGATGAGGATGTCCATGACGGAGTCGAGCGTGCCGTCGTCCGCACCGTCGTCCTGGGGGATGATGTTGAGGATGCCGTTGAACTCGTCGATGAGCGAGATGTGCCTCTCCGCGGCCCTCCTGGTCAGCGTCTTCTCGCCCATCGCCCTGTTGGTGGCCCTGGCGATCTGGAACATGACCTCGATGGCCTGCCTGGTGTTGAAGTCGTCGTCCATGGCGTCCCTGAACGCGGACCTGTAGCCCTCGATGAGGTCGCAGCAGTCGTCGGAACCGGCGTCGCCCTCGGGTGCGTTCCTGACGTAGGACACGAGCTCCCTGTAGTTGTTGACGAGCCTGCCGAGCGCGGACCTGGCCTCCTCGAGCATGTCCTCGCCGTAGACGAGGGGGCTCATGTAGTGGGTGTTGAGGAAGTAGAACCTGATGGTGTGGGTGTCGAACTTCTCGGCCACGTCCTTGACGGTGAAGAAGTTGCCCAGGGACTTGGACATCTTCTCCTCCTTGCTCATGCCGTGCCTCTTGACCTGCAGCATGCCGTTGTGCATCCAGTAGTTGGACAGGGGCTTGCCGGTGACCGCCTCGGTCTGGAGGATCTCGTTCTCGTGGTGGGGGAAGATCAGGTCGTTCCCTCCGCCGTGGATGTCGATCTGCTCGCCGAGGTGCTTCTCGATCATAGCGGAGCACTCGATGTGCCATCCGGGCCTGCCGGGTCCCCAGGGGGAGTCCCAGGTGCACTCGCCGGGCTTGGCGGCCTTCCACACGGCGAAGTCCATGGGGTTCCTCTTCTGACCGTCCAGCTGGACACGTCCGGAGGACTCCATGTCCTCGAGCCTCTGGTTGGTGAGCCTGCCGTAGTCCTGGACCTTGTCGACGGCGAAGTAGACGCTGCCGTCGTCGGTCACGTATCCGAAGCCGTTCTCGATGATCCTCTGGACCATGGAGATGATGTCGCCGATGCTCTCGCTGGCCTTGGGGTATATGTCCGCCCTGTTGATCCCCAGCTTGGCGGCGTCCTCGAAGTACCTGTCGATGTAGCGTGCGGAGAGCTCCAGGGGCTCCACGCCCTCCTTCGCGGCGCGGGTGATGATCTTGTCGTCGACATCGGTGAAGTTGGTGACGTGGGTGACCTCGTACCCGAGGTACCTGAGGTAGCGCGCCACGGTGTCGAACACGATCATGCTCCTGGCGTGTCCCATGTGGATGTCGTCGTAGACGGTGACGCCGCAGACGTACATCTTGACCTTGCCGGGTTCGATGGTGACGAACTCCTCCTTGGAGTTGGTGAGTGTGTTGTGGATCATCAAAGACATTGGATCGTCAGGTGTAACCACTCCTCCATATTAAAGGGGGCCGACACGGCCGGCTCCGGGATCCCGGGGTGTAGTTGCACAGGCGCCCCGATAGCCGCCGGTGCCCGTTCCGGAGGGGGTGTCGGAGCGTACCGTTTTAAGAACCCGCGGGTCCGGATGACCATCCATGACCGATGACACGATCCAGACAGGCGGTCGGGGCCCGGTGATTCCCCACGAATGGATCCCGGCAACCGGCCCACATGGATGCACCCAGGTCGAGGTGGGTGAGGGGGAGCCGGTTGCAGCGGAGCACCTGTCCGTGTGCATCCCGGAAGACGGGCTGTGCCCGATCTGCCGCAGGTACATACGGGACGCGACGGGCCGTACGACCCGAAGGTCAGACCGACCCTCGATCCGAGGTGCCGGTGCAGGATAAGCCGGACCGTCCCCGGGCGCGACGGGGGGACGACAGGGAGGTATGCCGGGACATGAAGGCTGGTGATTTGCTGATTTACGAGAGGACGGAGGAAGAGGTCGGGAGGCCCTTGACCAGGTTCGACTCATTGTATGCGCGCCTGGGCACCAGGGAGGATGCCGAGAGGGGTCGCCAATTTGGTGTAAGGATGAGGTATCTCAAACCGGACGGAACCCCCACCGAGGAATACGAGGATTTCTTCAACAAACCGTGAGTGAGGGGAGAGGGGGCTTCCGCCCCCCATCCAATCTCGGTTTGGGTTTTTTCAATCTGTCAGATACAATTCCCACGAATGCGTCCACTACCGAACTGACGCGTACGTGGAATGATCGGAATGTGTTTGCGCCCCCGAGCGGGGGCGGATGCCGGAGGGATCAATCCCTGAGTCCGGCTATGATGCGCTTGAGTTCGGCGATCTCGTCCTCGAGCTCCTTGATCCTGTCCCTCATGGGGTCGGGGAGCTCGTTGTGCATGAGCGCCTGCTCCTTGGTCTTGATGCCGGCCCTCTTGACGATCCTGCCGGGGACACCGACCACGGTGCAGTCGTCCGGGATGTCCATGAGCACGACGGATCCCGCACCTATGCGGACGTTGTCGCCGATGGTTATGTCGCCGAGGACGGACGCGTTGCATCCGACGACGATGTTGTTCCCGAGCGTGGGGTGCCTCTTGCCCTTGTTGGAGGACACTCCGCCGAGTGTCACCCCCTGGAACAGGGACACGTCCTCGCCGATGATCGCGGTCTCACCGATGACCACGCCGGTGGCGTGGTCGATGAAGAACCTCTTGCCGATGGTCGCACCGGGGTGTATGTCGCAGCCCGTGAGCTGGTGCGCCCTGAAGTTGATCTCCCTGGCCTCCATCTTCCTGCCCTGGAGCCAGAGCTCGTGGCTCATCCTGTACATGCTGACGGCCTGGAGCCCGGTGTGGAACCTCCTGGCATCGTCCTCGTCGACTATGGCCGGGTCCTTCTCCATGACGACCGCCAGGTCGTCCGGATCTATCCTGATGTCGTCCATCATGTCTTCCACCTCTCACTGCTCGAACTCCGCATCCCTGATGAAGTTCACGGACGGACACGGTCCGAAGCAGTCCTTGCAGAATATGCACTCGTCCTCGTTGATATGAACCTTGCCGTCCTCCATGTACAGGGCCTTGGGTTCGCACCTGGCGGCGCACAGTCCGCATCCCACGCACTGCTCCGCGCGGACGATGACCTGGAACGCCTCGTCCATGTGGGCGCCGGCATCCCTCTCCACGTTGGCCTTCGTTATGATGGAGCCCTCACGGTAGATGGTGGTGTAGTCCGCTGTTATGTACTCGCCCTCGGGGTCCATCTCGACGGTCCACCCTATTGCGTGGCAGAACGGCTTGATGGCCTCCAGGTCCACGGGCCTGGACAGCGCGGCCTCCACGCTGTACCCGATGACGCAGGGGGAGTAGCCCTCCTGCACCTTGATCGTGAGCGGTCCCCTCTCGGGGGTCCTCGTCTGCTTCGTCAGCTCGGACACCTCCTTCCCGGAGACCCTGTGGACCTCCTCCCTGATGGACTTGGGGGCATTCTTCCACCTCCACAGGCTGAACTCCTTCCACTCCTTCGGGAGTCCGCGGTCCTCCATGTACTCCGTCAGGTACCTGTCCCACTGGTCCCACCTGGCGCTGTTGCCCGCGACGATGTCGAATTCGGAGAGGTCGGACGCGGGGCACAGGAAGCAGCCGATCCTGTCGAGTCCCCTGGTGTACCACACGTTGAAGGGCTCGCCCCTGCTGAAGATGTAGAGCCACACGTGCATGGCGGACCAGTTCTGGATGGGGGACGCGCCGACCTGTCCGGGCGTCCAGGGGTTGCGCCAGACGCGGGGCTTGGAGTTCCTCGCCTCCGACTCGTACTTCCTCTGTCCGATGAACGAGAGGACGCCGTCGGGGAAGTTCTTGGTTATGGCGCCGACCGTGGGGCCGAGCTTGTTGGTCTTGCAGCACCACCTGAAGTCCTTGGCGGGGGGTCCGAAGTAGACCAGGTTGCCGAAGAACGCGTCGGTGGGTGCCTTCTCCTCTATCAGCTGCAGTCCGTGCCTGTCGCACACGTCGTGGACGTGCTGCACGGTCTCGTCGAACTCCAGTCCGGTGTCGACGAAGAGCACGGGGAGCTTGAGTCCCGCGTCGAGTGTGAGCAGCAGCGATGCTAGGCTGTCCTTGCCCCCGGAGAACGACACTATGGCGGGGAGCTGGTTCTTCTCGATGGTGTTCCTGATGAACCCGGTGGCCTCGGCGACCCTCTTCTCGATGACGCCCCTGTTGGCCTCCACGACCTCCTCCCACGTGTGCGGCTTGTCGGTGAGGTCCCTGAACTCCTCGGGTTTGTACCACCTGGTCTTGACGGCGACGCCCTTGTCCGCCTCCACCATCTGGGGTCCGGACATGCGGGCCATACCCGTCGCGATGACCTCCCTGTCGGGGGAGACGATGATGATCTCGTCGCCCTCCCTGATACCGGGGTCGGCGTCGACAACTCCGGGCGCCATGAGGTTCTTGCTCTCCCTGACGAACGGGATCGCACCGGTGTCGCAGACGACGTATCCCCTGGAGAAGCACTTCCCGATCCTGTACGCACCCTGCATGCGGGACACGAACTTCCATCCCGATCCCATGTCGTACCTCATGGTTGCGATGACCGCACCGTCTATGACGACCTCGTCCATGCGGTCGAGGGAGGGTGCCTTGTTGAGGATGACCACGTGCCCGTCGGGGATGACGGCGGAACCTGTGCCCTCGCCGTAGTCCCTGTCCAGGATGTCCCTGATGAGTCTGATGTCGGATTCGAACGCGGGCCTCGCATCTGCGGGGGGAGTGAGCACCATCTCCTGTGTGGACGTCCCGCAAACGGGGCAGGACTTCTCCTCCATGATGGGGAGGTTGCATTCGTAACACCATCTCAGGTGGTTCTTTCCCAGTCTTATCGCTGCCATGGTACTCGTTCGGTGGACGTCGTGGCGGTATAAGGGGTTATTGTCGGACCGGATCGCGGGGACCCGGTCCGTGGGTTCAGGACCTGCGGAGGTGCAGTGCGGCCAGGACTGCCACCAGGATCCCGGCGACCGCCGCCACGGCCACGGCGGTCGTCCCTCCACCTCCCCCGTCGCGGTCCGCATCCGCGTCTCCCGACGAGGTTGGGAACACGGCCTCCAGCACCATGTCCCCACGCACGGTGATGCCGCTTCCCGGGGAGTGGAACTCCCCGTCGCACAACCATCCGGACACGGGGATCCCGTCCGATGCCGATCCCGGGAGCGTTACGGTGGAACCGGCGGTCACCCTGTATCCTCCGACGGTCTCACCGTGTTCGAGGAGGAGCACGTCGTGCAGTTCCGCCCAGACGGCGTGGAGGGAGGTGTCCGTGTACCCGAGGGTCACGGATCCGCCGGGTGCCACGGTGACGGCCCCGTCGGGGGAGGTGCTCCAACCCATGAAGACGGAATCTGACCTGTCGTCCGGTGCCTGCGGTGTGTAGACGTCTCCCGGACGCAGCCTGAGGACCAGGTCCCCGTCGCCTGTGTGTATGGACAGCGTGACCCTGATGGGGTTCCCCGATACGGGGTCGTCGTCCCCGGTGTCCGCACCGTCGTCGGTGGGAGGGACGGGTCCGGGTTCCACAGGCGGTTCCGGTTCGGGCGTCCCCCCGGGTTCCGGATCCACCGGTGTCCCGGATTCCGTACCGGGGGAGGGCCCGGGCTCGGGTTCCGGCTCCGGTTGCGGGACCGGGCGCACCACCGGGTAGAGGTCGACATCGGAGTCCAGCGTGATGCGGTCCCCGTTGACCACATCCACGGCCCCGGATCCATCGGAGAGGCTCCATCCCAACAGGACGGTCCCATCGGCCGTCCCGTCGCAGAACACGGTCACGACGGTCCCCGAACGGTGGGTCTCCACGACGTCTCCTCCGGCCGCATGGTAGGTCAGGCTGAACACGGGCACCTGGCGCCAGACGGCCTCCAGCGTCATGTCCGATACCACGGTGACCCCCGTGCCCCCCGTCAGCACACCGCCGTCGGAGGACCAGTGCAGGAAGTCGTACCCCTCCCTCGAGGGCACGGTCGGATCCACGGTGTGGGTCCTGCCGTCGCGCACCCCGTGGCTCCACAGGACGTTCCCATCGCCGTCCGTGTAGGTCACGGTCCTCAGTGCACGCGTCTCGAACACGGGGTCGAAGACCGTGTCCGAGACGATCGCGGGAGGGGATCCCGGATCGACCACGGTGTCCGAACCGGAGACGGACCATCCGGTGAATCTCAGGGTGTCGTCGCGATCCGGTCCGTCCGAGGGGATGTCCGCCCTGGTCCCGTGGTTCGCCTGCAGTGCGAGGTACGTCCCGCCCTCCCCGTCGGTGAACACCACATCGTATGTCACGGTGGGCTCCCACAGGCTGACGGCCGGATGGTCGCCGTACACGGTTATCGCGGATCCCGGGGCGACGGTGTCCCCGTCGACCTCCCATCCCGTGTGCCTGTATCCGGTGACCGGTTGCAGTTCCGGATAGGTGCCGCCGAACGTGAAGTCCGTGCCGGCTGGGAGGGACGACGTGTCGGTGAGGTCCGACACGGCACCGTGGTCGAACGTGACGGTCGCCTCGGAGAACCTCGGGACGGGGGCGATGTCGCCCAGCGAGGCGATGTCCGACTCCCGCAGCTCCGTGACGTACCCGTCCATACCTTCGATCTCCCACCCCAGGAACTCCAGTTCCCCCAGGACGGGCACCGGTAGGACGACGGTGCCGTCGCCAGAGGTGTGGACGATGTCGTCCAGGCCGAGACCGGCCGGGAAGGACACGGCGGTGGTCGCCGGACCGATCCTGTAGTCGTTCCCCGCGGTTATCGGGAACTCGATCCAGGGGTCGGAGAGGGATTTCGTATGCTCCACCTCGACGGGCTCGCCCCCGGGTCCGGTCACCTCGACGCGGATGTCCTCGCAGAGCTCCATGCGCACCCTCTCCCTGGAGGCCGCCACCTCCTCGAAGAAGTCCCCGTCATCCATCACGAGGCGTCCCACACCGTCCAGGCGGACGGTCTGACCGGGCGTCACGATCTGCACGTAGGGGGACGTCCCCTCGAAGGCGGTCGGGGAGATGTCCGCGATCCCCCTCAGGTCTATCACGCGGAGGGCGCAGTCCGCGAACACCCCGTCCCCTATGGAGGTGACCGAGGACCTCCAGAGCATCGCATCCTGGAGTCCGTAGCATCCCCTGAACGCATCGTCCCCGATGGAGGTCAGGGCGGGTCCCATCCAGACCCTCCTGACGGAGGAGTCCTCGAACGCCCCATCCCCTATGGAGGATACGTACGGTGCGTTCACGAAGTCGAGGGAGGTGCATCCCCTGAAGGTCCCCTCCCCGATCGTCCCCACATGCGGGGACAGGTACACGTCTAGGAGCGTCTTGCATCCCTCGAACGCCCCGTCGCGCAGGGAAGCGCACCCGTAGACGTAGATGCGGTTCCCCGGCAGGCTGCTGTCGGTGTACTTCCTGGTGTCGCCGTCGGTCACCACGTGGTACACGTCCGTCCCGAACTGGACGGTGGATCCGTGCACCACCTCCTCCCCGTCGGACTGCCATGGGACGTGCGTCACCACGGCGAGTACCAGCAGGACGGAGACGACGGCTATCGCTGTGTTCCTGTTCATCCTATCACTAGCCGCACACCGTACGGTGGTGTGCACGACCGTGTCGGATGGAGGGGTTAAGAACGTGGACCGGCAGATTAGGGATTAAAAAGGTTAGAATGAGATGGGAAAAAGGGTCGGAAATGGGTTGTGTGGGGCCGTATGGCCCCTCAGTCCAGTGTGGCCTTCCTGAAGGCCGCCCTGTCGGCGCCCACGGGGAGGGTCGCATCGAACCCGACCTTCCACGTGGTCCCGCCGTGGCAGCTGGGGTCCAGCGAGGATCCGGCCGCTCCGGGGATCCTCAGTATGCCGTCGCCCTGCATCCTGGTGGCGACCGCCCACTCGACCTCCCTGTCGTCGAAGATGTCGATGTCGTCGTCGACCACGATCACCTGCTTCATGGACGTGTGCCCGGTGAAGGCGGCCATGATGGCGTTGACGCCGTCTCCCTCCTTGTTCTTCCTTATGGAGACCACCCCGTTGAGCCAGCAGCACCCGCCCTCGGTCAGCCTGACGTTGGCGACCCTGGGGACGGCCTGCCTCACGGTCTTCAGGATCATCGGTTCCCTGGGGAGGCCCATGAGCATGAAGTGCTCGTAACCGCCGGGGAGGAGGAGGTGGAAGATCGGGTCCCTGCGGGACCATATCCTGTCGACCTCGATGACGGGCTGCTGCCTCTCGAAGTCGTACGTGCCGGTGATGTCCACGAACGGCCCCTCGGTGGTCTGCTCCATGGTTATCCTGCCCTCCAGGACGTAGTCCGTGTCGGCCGGGACCAGGATGCCGTTGTCGCACCTGCCCACCCTGAGCGGGACGCCGTGTCCCCTGAGGCTCATGGCGGAGGCGACCTCCAGCTCGTCGGCACCGAAGTCCATGGACGTGGCGGCAGCCAGGAGCACCTCGGCGCTGGCGCCAACGCAGATCGCGATCCTGAGCTCCTCGCCGTTCTCCCTGGCCATGTTGTAGAGTGTGAACGTGTGCCTGGGGACGAGCCTGATGGCGATGCGCCCCGAGTCCATGATCATCATCCTGTGGAAGGATACGTTCTTCTTGCCCGCGTACTCGGTGACGACTATGCCGGATGTGATGTACCTGCCGCCGTCCTCGGGGAAGTACTTGGGGATCGGGAGGGACATGAGGTCCACGGGGAGCGAGCACTCCCTGAACGCGGGGTCCTCCACGACCTCCACGGGCTTGGGCGAGTTCACGGCCTGGAGTATGTGCTCGACGATGCCATCCTTGGGGACGTTGAGCGCCGCCGCGGTCTTCTCCCTGGTGGAGAAGAGGTTGCCCGCGGCCCTCCCGCCGTTGAGGTCCTCGAAGACGACTGTGGCCTCCTGGTCGGCCATGAGGGCCCTGGTGACGTCCCTGGTGTCGCTGTCGACATGACCGGGGACGGTGACGATCTCTCCGAAGAGCGATTCCTTGACAGACATGCGCATCCGTAGGGTCACCGAGGTTATAATGAGTCCCATCACGCGGACGGTGGACTCACCTCATGCATCCACAGGTCCTGCAGTCCTCCCTCAGGACATCCGTCCAGTCCCCGAGCACGTCGTGGGTCCAGCAGTCGTCGGCCCCCGCGGACTCCCTCATCACGAGGGCCAGGGTGTACGACACCTCCTTCACAGTGGCCCCCGCGAGGAGGGCGCCTCTGAAGTGCTTCCTGACGCAGGGGGCGCTGCGGGACTTCACCGCCAGTGCGAAGCATATGAGCTGGTACGTCTTCTCGTCGAACGGCATCCCCGAGTGCAGCTCCGTGTCGACACCATCCAGGGCCTCGGTGAACCCGGGGCAGAACTCCTCCAGCATCCTCACTGAAACATCCCCCTGTGCTTCCCGACGAGCTCCACCGCCTGGTCGGCGGTGAGCGTCCTCCCCACGGAGACAACCTCCCTGCCGAACACCACCGCGGGCATGACCATGACGCCGTAGGACACGATATCCTCCAGGTCGGTCACGTGCGCGACCGCATCTGGGAGCCCGCACCTCCGAAGCGCGGTCACCATGCTGGCCGCCGTGGTCTCGCAGTTCCTGCAACCAGAACCCAGCACCTTCACGAACGCACCGGTCTCCACCGGCTCCACCTCCCTCTTCCTCGATCCGAACATTCCATCACACTCCTCATACGAACGGTTGCAGCGCGTTGAACAGGTAGCCCATCACGACGATCCCGAGTACCACGGTGACGAAGAACGTCGCCAGCAGCCTGCGCTCCATCACGCCCCTGAGCATCGTCATGGACGGGATGGACAGCGCGGTGACCCCCATCATGAACGCCATCACGGTGCCCGCACCGACACCCTTGTCGAACAGGGCCTCGGCTATCGGTATCGTGCCGAATATGTCCGCGTAGATGGGTGCGCCCACCAGCGTCGCGATCACCACGGAGAACGGGTTGCCGTCCCCGAGGACAGCCAGGATGAGGTCCTGCGGGATCCAGTTGTGTATCAGCGCACCTATGAGGACGCCGATCAGGATGTACCTCCAGACCCGGGAGACCGTCGTGCGGACCTCCCCGGCGGAGTACGAGATCCTCTCGTCGAACGTGGACGGTCCCGTCTGCACCGGCCCCGATCCGCAGCAGCAGGATGCGGGACGCGCGAACTCCCTGATCTGGTCCTCCATCCCCATCCTCTCGATCAGCGCCCCGCCCACCACGGCGAGCAGAACCCCTGCGACAACGTATCCGACGGCCATCGCCGGTCCGAAGACGCCCATGAGCACTATCACCGCGGCAAGGTCGACGAACGGGGACGATATCAGGAAGGATATGCTGGTCCCCAGGGGGAGTCCCGCCTTGTTGAAACCGATGAACAGGGGTATGGACGAGCAGCTGCAGAACGGGGTGACCGTCCCGAGCAGCGCACCCGCGATGTTCCCCCTGATCCCGGCGAGCCCGCCGAGGATCCCCTTGGTCCTCTCCGGCGGGAAGTAGCTCTGGATGTAGGATATCACGAGGATTAGCACGGTCAGCAGGATCAGGATCTTCACGGTGTCGTACAGGAGGAACTGCACGCTCCCCCCGATCCTGGTCGTGATGTCCACGCCGATGGCGGTCAGGATCCACCCGACCGCGTCGTTCAACCACTGCATGCCCAGGACCTGCGTCTGGACGAACTCCCATGCACTCACGGGGACACCGTCCCCCCATCCGCGAAACACGATCCGGACATGGTATAAACATTGATGATTGTCTATATAGATATATTGACAACAGTCTATGTATAGG